>NZ_JBBMET010000023.1:0-506 GCF_040096425.1 Lachnospira sp. CLA-JM-H23 | reverse complement strand
GTCTCCCACCTATCCTGTACATGCAATACCGAATCCCAGTATCAAGCTAGAGTAAAGCTCCATGGGGTCTTTCCGTCCTGGCGCAGGTAACCAGCATCTTCACTGGTATTTCAATTTCACCGGGTGCATTGTCGAGACAGTGCCCAAATCATTACGCCTTTCGTGCGGGTCGGAACTTACCCGACAAGGAATTTCGCTACCTTAGGACCGTTATAGTTACGGCCGCCGTTTACTGGGGCTTAAATTCAATGCTTCGATTGCTCTAACATCTCCTCTTAACCTTCCAGCACCGGGCAGGCGTCAGCCCATATACCTCACCTTTCGGTTTTGCATAGACCTGTGTTTTTGCTAAACAGTTGCTTGGGCCAGTTCTCTGCGGCTCACTTGCGTGAGCACCCCTTCTCCCGAAGTTACGGGGTCATTTTGCCGAGTTCCTTAACAATGCTTCTCCCGCCGGCCTTAGGATTCTCTCCTCATCCACCTGTGTCGGTTTACGGTACGGGTAC
>NZ_JBBMET010000022.1:0-575 GCF_040096425.1 Lachnospira sp. CLA-JM-H23 | reverse complement strand
TGGTTAAGCTATAAAGAGCACAGGGTGGATGCCTAGGCACTGAGAGCCGATGAAGGACGTGATAAGCTGCGAAAAGCCACGGGGAGGAGCAAATATCCTTTGAGCCGTGGATATCCGAATGGGGGAACCCACTTAAGTAAACCTTAAGTACTGACAAGCCAATACATAACTTGCCAGAGGGAACCCGGGGAACTGAAACATCTAAGTACCCGGAGGAAGAGAAAGAAACATCGATTTCCTTAGTAGCGGCGAGCGAAAGGGAAAGAGCCCAAACCGAGAGATTTATCTTTCGGGGTTAGGACTGCATAATTGATCTGCGATTGATAGGAGAATGGTCTGGGAAGTCCAGCAGGAAAGCGTGAAAGCCGCGTATCCGAAATTGAAAGCAGCAAGGCAGTATCCAGAGTACCACGAGACACGAGGAACCTTGTGGGAATGAGCGGAGACCACTCCGTAAGGCTAAATACTACTCAGTGACCGATAGCGCATAGTACTGTGAAGGAAAGGTGAAAAGGACCCCGGGAGGGGAGTGAAAGAGAACCTGAAACCCTGTGTTTACAAGCTGTCGGAGCACG
>NZ_JBBMET010000021.1:0-619 GCF_040096425.1 Lachnospira sp. CLA-JM-H23 | reverse complement strand
AGTGCGACGGCGTACTTTTTGTAGAACGGTCCGGCGAGTTATGATACGCGGTAAGGTTAAGGACTTAAGGTCCGGAGCCGAAGCGAAAGCGAGTGTTAAGAGCACGAGGAATCACGTATCATAGACCCGAAACCGGGTGATCTATCCATGTCCAGGATGAAGCTGCCGTAAGAGGTAGTGGAGGTCCGAACACACATCCGTTGAAAAGGGTGGTGATGAGGTGTGGATAGGGGAGAAATTCCAATCGAACCCGGAGATAGCTGGTTCTCCTCGAAATAGCTTTAGGGCTAGCCTTCAGTTAGTCTGCCGCAGGTAGAGCACTGAATTTCCTAGGGGGCGTCAAAGCCTACCGAAGAATATCAAACTGCGAATGGCGGACAGATGATGCTGGGGAGTCAGACTGCACGAGATAAGTTGGGTGGTCAAAAGGGAAAGAGCCCAGACCTACAGCTAAGGTCCCAAAGTGCGTGTTAAGTGGAAAAGGATGTGGGATTTCGAAGACAACTAGGATGTTGGCTCAGAAGCAGCCACACATTAAAAGAGTGCGTAATAGCTCACTAGTCGAGAGGTCCTGCGCCGAAAATGTCCGGGGCTGAAACACGACACCGAAGCTTAGGAA
>NZ_JBBMET010000020.1:0-742 GCF_040096425.1 Lachnospira sp. CLA-JM-H23 | reverse complement strand
GCTTTTCGCAGCTTATCACGTCCTTCATCGGCTCTCAGTGCCTAGGCATCCACCCTGTGCTCTTTATAGCTTAACCAATAGATTAGCAAGCGGTTCGGATTAATTAGCAAAACTGCGTTGAATGCTTGCATTCATAAGCTGTTTTGGTGATTAATGCGAAATCATTTGCGAAGCAAAGGATATGAGCAGAAGTAAAACTTCTGCGAATAACCGCTCGCGAACTTCCGTTTGTCTTAATCTCTTTCATCAGTATATAGCGTTATACTAATGGGTTTTTAATGATTATTTAATCATTCGGTTTGTTTCTTGGTTTGATATGTGACTTATCAGTACATATCGCACCTCGGATGTCTAAACTTTATTAGTTTATTTTAGATATTTTAATATGCAGTTTTCAATGAACAATCTTTGCAGATACTTATTATTACTAGTTATTACCAGTAACCATATCCGCAGTGGAGATAAAGGGATTCGAACCCTTGACCCCCTGCTTGCAAGGCAGGTGCTCTCCCAACTGAGCTATACCCCCGTCTAAAGACTTACATTTCTGTAATCTGTTAACGTTGTATTATATTCGGTTTAAGTGGGGTTAAATGGACTCGAACCATCGACCTCACGCTTATCAGGCGTGCGCTCTAACCAGCTGAGCTATAACCCCGTCTGTAAAATCTGGCAGCCACCTACTTTCCCATACCGTCTCCAGCATAGTATCATCGGCCGCTTAAGGCTTAACCATCGTGTT
>NZ_JBBMET010000019.1:0-755 GCF_040096425.1 Lachnospira sp. CLA-JM-H23 | reverse complement strand
TTATTTCAAAATGTTGCATCCATTATTAATATCTTATTCTTATTTACATATTCTATATCGTCTATTTTTCATATTACTTTACCCCTTTTTATAAAAAAATTGACTTTTTTAGAAACTTTTTAAAGATTAACCTTTAAAAATACAGAATCTTTATCGTCCTGCTTAATTCCTAAGTATCTTTTAGTTATTTCATAAGATGAATGGTTATAGATATCCATAAGAATTGCAGGTGGTGTTCCACATTTCCAAGCATAATACCCGAAGGTTTTACGCATTGAATGGCAGCTTATTCCGTTTTCAAGATTAAGAATATCAGCCGCGTGTTTGATAATACGGAATGCCTGCGAACGGCTTAATGCAGTATTATTGTATCTCCCTGGGAATATATACCCCTCCCCTGTTACGTCATCAAGGCTCTCCATATACCTAGATAACCCTTTTCTTGTGCTTTTGTTAATTGCTATCCGTGTCTCCTTACCAGTCTTTTTCTCGGTTGTTACGAGATGCTTCCTAAAATGTTTTTCCTTGATGTCATAGACATCTTTCCATCGTAATTCGAGCAAATCACTAATTCTTAATGCTGAATTTACCCCTAAACATATAAGGGCATAGTTTCTTAAGTTGGGCTCATTATCCAGATAAAATCTGCGAAATGCTTCCAGCTCATCAATATTTCTTATCGGTTGTGCTGTGCTCATATTTATACCTCCATTCACCATATAGCATACAACATTTGATGCAACATTTTGAAATAA
>NZ_JBBMET010000017.1:0-2600 GCF_040096425.1 Lachnospira sp. CLA-JM-H23 | reverse complement strand
AATTCTATATTGAGAATGGAAAAGTAGATTTCTCAAAAAATGGCTCATATGTATACAATGGTGTAAGATATAATATTATAAATGGCTGGGCATATAGAGCATAATTATAATATATTGTATTTTATATAATAAATAAGGTTGACAGTTGATTGTTAACCTTATTTTTATGAGATTTAATTAATCAATGTGTGTTATGAAAGTGTGTATACAAGTCGATATATTTAATGAAAGTTATTCAAGTTAGGTGAAAAACAGAAGAAAACGAGGTATAAGTATGAGAATTAAGAAACTATTAGCAGTGGTATTGGGTACTGTACTTGCCATAAGCTCATTTAGTTATACATCCTGGGCAGCTGGAGATGATAATAATAGTTCATCAGTGGAGAAATTCCAATTTGTTCCAGGGTATGTAGCAAGTGAACTTGATGGCAATACTCCTGTATATGAAGACTATGGTATGGCAAGAATGTTAAGCGAATTGCCTGCTAGCTATCCGTCAAGTGTTGAAGATATTAAAAGCAAATATCCTGACAATCGTAATCAGAATCCATATGGAACTTGTTGGGCATTCTCAAGTCTGGGACTTGCAGAATTCGATCTGATTAATGATGGAGCAGCTGATAAGAATATAGATTTAAGCGAATTGGCATTGGCATATTATACATACAATTCTGTAACTGACCCACTTGGTGGAACAGTGGGGGATACAGCTAAATATTATAATGAAAATTCAGATTATTCATATCTTAATAGAGGCGGCAATTATCAGTATTCATCAAGAAGACTGGCTCAATGGATAGGAGCAACAGAGAATACAGTTCCTTACAGCAAAGCGAACGACACAATTAAACAAGGACTAAGTGGTGAGTTCGCATATAGTTATAAAGATGCCCACCTTCACAATGTATATCAGATTAATATTAAAGAGAATACATCAGGTGTTAAAGAAGCAATTATGGAGCATGGTGCTGTAGGTGTTATGTATTATCATTCAGATTATAATATGTCATGGAGTAGAAAGAGTGACTGTTATACTTATTATGACACAGCTCGGGCAGGTGGTGGTCATGCTGTTATGATAGTTGGATGGAATGACAATTTTTCCAAAGATAATTTCGAGGGACTTAAACCTTCGAATGATGGAGCATGGCTTATAAGGAATAGCTGGGGTTCTTACTGTGATTATTTCTGGATGTCATATGATACGTTTTCTTTAGAGAATACAGCATGGGTATTTGATTTTGTTGCAAATGATGGCTTTGACAATAATTATCAGCTGGATGGAGGTATTGAGACTTATAGATCATCTAATGTATTATCTGGAGCTAATGTATTTACAACACAGAAAAAATCTGGAATTGATTATGAAGTATTAAAGGCTGTATCTGTATCAATGTCACAGGCAGCAGATGTAAAATATACTGTTGATATTTATACTAATCTGACCAATCTTAATAATCCACTTAGTGGAACTAAACAGGTTACAGCAACGACTACTGGTTATACACAATATGCTGGTATATATACAATAGAGTTGAGTAATTCAATTAAGCTTGCTCCGGGAACAACATATTCAGTTGTTGTAACGACAGATAAGGCAGCGCTTGATAGAGAAGATGCTACAAGTATGGCTACAGGAGAAAAACTCGAAACTATAATATGGGACAGGAGAGTTAGTCGGTTTGATGGAAAGAGTTTTTATAAAGAAGGAAATGTATATAAATACTCTCCTAATAATTTTTGTATAAAAGCATTTACATCTAATGCTAAAGAAGCTGATACTAATGTGCCTATTGAAAGTATACATGTTAATAAGGATACTATGTCATTAACAGAAGGGGAAAGTGCGACATTAACAGCAACAATTAGTCCTTCTAATACAACATTAGATAAGACAGTAAAGTGGAGTAGTAGTAATACAGCTGTGGCATCAGTAGATAGTGCAGGAAAAGTGACAGCAAAAAAAGCAGGAACAGCAGTAATCACAGCTACCAGCAGCAATGGAAAGAGTGCAAGCTGTACAGTAACAGTAAAGCAGAAGGAAATAGCTATAACAGGAATAAGTCTTAATAAGAGCACAACGAGCATAACAGAAGGTGAGAGTGAGACATTAACAGCCACAATAACACCATCAAATGCAACTGGTGATAAGACAGTAAAGTGGAGCAGTAGTAACTCGGAAGTAGCAGCTGTAGACAGTAACGGAAAGGTAACAGCGAAGAAAGCTGGAACAGCAGTAATTACAGCGACAAGCAGTAATAGAAAGACAGCAAGCTGTACAGTAACAGTAAAGCAGAAGGATACATACACTGGTTTAAGAGATGTTAATGGAACGCTTACATATTTTACTAATGGACAGGCGGATAAGACATATACCGGTTTTGTAAGTTATGCAGGGAATAATTATTATGTAATAAACGGAGTAGTAGATACTTCATATACTAATGTTACATATGATGGAAAAGACTGGTTATATGTAGAAAATGGAAAAGTAAGATATGACTACACAGGTATAAGGTCAAATGAAAGTGGATTTTGGCGTATAGATAATGGTAAGGTTAATTTCGATTACTATGGAGTAGCCGAGAACGAATTTGGCT
>NZ_JBBMET010000016.1:0-2601 GCF_040096425.1 Lachnospira sp. CLA-JM-H23 | reverse complement strand
CAACAAACCGGAACATTAATAGAAAATATTAATGATTGGAATTTGGATGATATTCCTATTAATTGGGAATTGTGCTGTTTAGGTGAGATATGTGATTATGGAAACTGTGTTAATGTAGATACTAAAGATATTGACGAGGAAGCGTGGGTTTTAGATCTCGAAGATATTGAAAAAGATTCCGGCAAAGTTATACATAAAATTAGGAAATATGAACGTGATTCGTCTAGTACAAAGCATCTGTTCAAAAAGGGACAGGTCCTTTATAGCAAGTTGCGTCCTTATCTAAATAAAGTGGTTCTTGCAGATGAGGAAGGATTTTGCACCTCTGAAATTCTTCCGTTGAATTTCTCAAATGTTGTTGAACCACAATATGCATTATACTATCTAATGTCACCTACTTTTTTGAAATATGCCAATCGTTGCTCATATGGAGTAAAAATGCCACGATTGGGTACTGCAGATGGGAGAAAAGCAGTATTTCCTTTGCCTCCGTTTGAGGAACAACGACGAATTTCTCAGCATATTTCAAAAATATTTATTGAGATAGACAATATCTCAAATATGTTACTATAGTGAACAGCCGCTTTCAAAAAGCGGCTGCACTTCTTACCAAGTTACTATTTTATCTACAAGTGCTTGTTGTTCACTTGCGGTACGTCGTAAATAGATACGAGTAGTTTCAATGCTTTCATGCCCCATAAGGTCAGCAAGTAATGAAATATCGTTATATTTTTCGAGAAAATTTTTAGCATATCTATGACGGAAAGAATGTGGATAGACCACTTTGCTGTCTAATCCATATTTATCCGCATAATTCTTGAGTTGTTGAGAAATACCTCTAGTCGTTATGCGGTCACCATACCTGTTTAGAAATAGATAACCCGATGTGCGTTGGGTTTCACCCAACCACTTTAGCGTTTCTTCACGCAATATTTTAGGGATGAATAATCTACGTAATTTACCTCCCTTGCTGTACAAATCAAAATATCCAAGTTGCACATGTTCAATCTTTATACGAATTAGTTCGCTTACACGAGCACCAGTCGCAGCAAGATACCAGACAACAAAATACCACTCCAAATTACCATCTTTTTTAAGCTGATTCTTCAGAAATTTATAATCGGCATTGCTGATTACATTTTCCAAAAAGCTTTTCTGCTGAATCTTTACTGCTTTGAGTCGCAATTGTGGTTTTTCTAAATATTCCAGATATTTGTTAATTGCTTGTATTCTCAGATTTACAGTTTTGGGTTTAAAATGTTCCATCAGATAGCCCTTGTAGGCAAGTAAGTTTTCCTTAGAAACCTTCTCATAATTTGTAGTGAAGTAATTCACCGTCCACAGATAGGATTCGATGGTGTTACCTGATAGATTACCTTTTTTTAGGTAATCTTCAAAAGTTATTTCTGTCTTCATATAAAGACACCTCCATAAATTTATTTGCGGGTATCCGCTGAATAAATTATAGAGGTAAAAGTGTACAATTCTCTTATTATGAGAAGATAGGTAATGAAGTTCATTGCATTGATGAAGATATTCCTTTTAAAATACCACATAATTGGATTTGGTGCCGTATGAGCAGCATCTCTGATATAATTATGGGTACATCACCTAAAGGAACAAGTATTTGCGAAAATCCACAATATACTGAATTTCATCAAGGGAAAATACACTTTTCAGATATGCTTATTAAAAACAGTGGTCAATACACAAGAGCACTCACTAAAATTGCAAAGCCTAATTCAATATTGCTATGTGTAAGAGCACCTGTCGGTGAAGTAAATCTTACAGATAGAAAAATTTGTATAGGCAGGGGATTAGCCTCTATAAGTCCTTTGGGTGCTGTTTCAAAATATTTTATGTTATATTGGATAAAAGCTTTTAGGGAAACACTAATAAAAAAGGCAACCGGAACAACATTTGTAGCTGTTACTACAGATGTTGTAAAAGGTTTATTATTACCTATACCACCATTAGCAGAACAATATCGTATAACAAACAAAATTCAAAGTCTTGTGGAAAATTTAATTTATATAGAAAAAAGCCTCAGATGAGGCTCTTTTCTATTAAGTATAGTGCATGATTACTCCTTCTAATTTGAGATACAACTAACCTTTGGTAATTCTCTGGTGGAATCGGAAGTATTAGATTAAGTATATCTTCTCTTGAAATGCCAGGAATTAAGCCTTTGGCAACTGCTTTAATTTCTTCAATATAAAAGCTTATACAAAAAGAAAGATATTCCACGTTAAGACCATATGTGTTACGTATCGCCATAATTTGACGGGCAATGTGGGCATTTCCAAAATCATTGAAAGCCAATTCTCCTACTGTACCTTTACATGTTAGTAACAAGTCGCCCTGCTTTGTAATAACTTGTGGAGATGATGTCCACCTTACTAATTCGATTGTGCCATTTCTAAAATTGCTTGCCCCGGTAATATATGGAATACCATCTTGATTATCGTTATATTCTGATGGAGATAAATCTCTCCCAGAAATTAATTTCCACAATTCTTTAAGTCGTATGAAACACCAATTTCCAGGAATTTCAAAAGGAATACTATCGTCTATATTTTTTATGGTGCTTCCTATCTTCTC
>NZ_JBBMET010000015.1:0-17256 GCF_040096425.1 Lachnospira sp. CLA-JM-H23 | reverse complement strand
GTAATATGAAAAATAGACGATATAGAATATGTAAATAAGAATAAGATATTAATAATGGATGCAACATTTTGAAATAATTTGTTGCATAGACAAGGAGGTTAATGTGCTTAAGCTCACAATCAAACCCGGCGAGTACATCAACATCGGCGATGATGTAAGGGTTATCTATTCAGGAGGCTCAGAAGGGAATATTCATCTTTTAATAGATGCCCCAAGGGAACTCAACATTGTAAGAAGCAAGGTTCTTGCAAGAAATACCGCCAATTCGGACAAGAAAGAGTCCCGCTATATATCTCCATATTATGCGGAACGTGGACTTTCCCCTGAAACACTTTCCAAAATCCGCAGGCTTATAAGGGAAGATAAGAAGATGAATAAGCAGGTTGTAGATAGGAAAGAGGACATCAGTCAGGATAATATACAGAGTTAGCATGGTAACACTGTTTATTATATATGCGTATTAACTGTAAAGGCTGATGCCAGCAGTTCTAATACATTCCCGGTAAGGGAGATGGGAACGGATTCCCGAACAAATATTATATTTACACGGAGGTACATACTATGGTAGTACAACACAATATGTCAGCTATGAATGCTAACAGAATGTTAAGCGGAGTTTCATCTGCACAGTCAAAGTCAACAGAGAAGTTATCATCAGGTTACAGAATTAACCGTGCAGCAGATGATGCAGCAGGACTTTCTATCTCAGAGAAGATGAGAGGACAGATCAGAGGTCTTAATCAGGCTTCAACTAATGCACAGGATGGTATCTCACTTATCCAGACTGCTGAAGGTGCTTTAAATGAATCACACTCAATCCTTCAGAGAATGAGAGAGCTTGCAGTACAGGCTTCAAATGGTACAGAAACAGATGACGATAGAGAAGCAGTACAGAACGAAATCGAACAGCTTCAGAGTGAATTAACAAGAATCTCTGATACAACAGAATTCAATACTATGAAGTTACTTGATGGTTCTCGTTCAGGTAGTAAGGTAAGTGCTTCTGTAAGTAAGACAGCGGAAAATAATCTTACAACCGTAGATGCTACAGCACAGGTTAACACATCAGCAGCTGTTACTAAGGTTGGTGATGATGCCGACTCAACAATTTCAGTAACTATATTAGATAAGAATGGTAATACATCAACAACAAGTGTTACTGTACATTATGATAAGACAAGTGGTAAGTATTCTGTTGATGGAAAAGATTTATCTGTTACAGATACAGCAGGTAGTAGTGCGACAGCGCCAAAGTCAGGTTTAGCTTTTGCAGAAGCTTTATCTAATACAGCTTTAGCTGACTCATATGATATTACATCAGGAACTAATGGAGAGCTTGTGTTTACAGCAAAAGAAAAGGGAGCTACAGCTGATGCTATATTAGTATCACAGGATGGTGGAGCTGCAGCTTCTACAACAAAGACAAATAATACAGGAACAGACTCTTACCAGCAGTTAGCATCTGGTATAGGTGCATATGATGGAACAGGTAATATCGAAGATAAAATATTTACAGTTAATGGAGAGAAGTTTGCATATGTTACTGACCCATCTAAGTTAGGTGATGATTATAAAGATGTAAATTATGTAAAGACAACTGGTACAAATGGAGCAATTGCAGCTGCAGATGCAGATACAATGGCTAAGTTAATAAATTCTAAGACAGGAATTGCTGCGGAACAGGATGCTAATGCTAATACAACTGTTAATTTAAAGGCAGGTACATCTAATACAGGTAATGGTATTAAGCTTCAGATTGGTGCTAACGAAGGTCAGACAATGAGCTTTACACTTGATGATATGAGTGCTGATGCACTTGGTGTTGGTGGAAGCAATGTTGACTTAAGCACACAGGAGTCAGCTGAAAAGGCTACAACAGCTATTGATGCAGCTATCAAGAAGGTATCTGCTTCAAGAGGTAAGATGGGTGCTGTTCAGAACAGACTTGAGCATACAATCAACAACCTTGATACAGCAGCTGAGAACCTTCAGACAGCTGAGTCACGTATCCGTGATACAGATATGGCTGAAGAAATGGTTAACTACAGTAAGAACAACATTCTTGCACAGGCTGGACAGTCAATGCTTGCACAGGCTAATCAGTCTAATCAGGGTGTTCTTACACTTCTTCAGTAATCAATTAGCGTATTACTACTAGGTTAACCAAGATGAAATAAAAAGCCTAAATAATCAAAATTTCAAAATTGGATTATTAAAAAATTATATAAAAACAACCCCGCAATATGTTCCATGCACATATGTTGGGGTTGTTTTTGTATTAATAATTCTTTACAGCGTTGACAGCTTCATCTTTGGATAGCTGGTAGTCTTCAATGAGTTTATTAACAGTGTCATCATCTGATAGGTTCATATCTTTACATAGTTTTATAAAAGCATTGATACCTTTAGTAAGTTCAAGTTGTCTACCTTCGGCAATACCCAACTGCCTACCTTCTTCCTTAACAATTTCAAGATGTCCTTCCTCGTCATATTCATAAATACTCACAGTAATCACTTCCTCCCTGTGATTTTTTAAAAAATCCGACAATACATTTTCAGCAATGCACTCATCAACCGCTTCAGTAACAGCAGTACGGATATCAATTTTCTCAACATCGGTCTTAACACGTACTTTATTAACAAATGTCATATAGTCTTTAAGAGTTTCGCATTTAGAAAGAAATTCAGAGCTATATGTATGCATATTAGAATTATCATTAATATTAGAATTAAAAGTACGGGATTTATTCCCCTCATTATTAGCAGTGTTAATATTAATAACTCTTACCATAAGCTCCAGCTCCGGATAATCTATTTTCTTCTCATACATATCCGATAATCGAAGAATACTCTCTGCCGCGAGTGGTTGTTTTCCATTATAAAATGTAACGAAATGCGGTACTGGAATTTTAAGCAGTGTACTCCTGTGCAAATCACTATTGGTATACATCTGCCTGTACACATCAGATAAATAGTGCAGAAATCGCAACGGCATATTTGGATTGCGGCTTGACTGCTGTTCAAACATATACAAATCCTGCCCGAATACAAATGAAGCATCATTTTTATACTTCATATACACACCACCCTTAAGAGTAGTAACAGTTAAATCATCTACATTAGTATAATTCGTGTCGTTCAAACCGTTATAAAGGTCCAGAAGATTATTCTTATCCATGTATAACAGGCAGAATACATTATCTTTATATTGCCTTATTTCAGTTGATTGTCTGACAGCACCAGCATTTATACTGTTATTTTGTGGGTGTAAAGCTTGCTTAGTATTGTTAGTATAATTATTTAATTTTCTCATAAGTTCTCCAATCTTGGTAAATAATGTTTGATATCATATTTGGTTCAATAAAACACAATTACTTTAGATTGAAGAATTTCATATCTATATATTATCATTAGTAAATATGTATGACAAGCATATTAAAAATGTTGCATTATAAGTGGTTGTTTTATTGATTGTTAAATATGATAGCTGGATATTTGATATAGATATTTATAAATAATCTATGTAGCATTATATTTAATATATAAAATGTTATAAGATTATCTGTAAATAAAGATTATTTATATACAACACCCAATATTTATAGCTGAATTATATTGAGTGTTGTACTTAGGTTAAAGAGTTATATACATTAAGTAGTTAATAGTTCTTTAAGGCGTTGACAGCTTCATCTTTGGATAGCTGGTAATCTTCAATGAGTTTAGTTACGGTGTCATCATCTGATAGGTTCATATCTTTACATAATTTGATAAAAGCGTTAATACCTTTATTTAAGCCTTCGGCAAGTCCAAGCTGTTTACCTTCAGCAATACCCAATTGCCGGCCTTCTTCCTTAACAATTTCAAGATGTCCTTCCTCGTCATATTCGTAAATGCTCACAGTAATCACTTCCTCCCTGTGATTTCTAAAAAATTCCGACAATACATTTTCAGCAATACATTCATCAACCGCCTCAGTAACAGCAGTACGGATATCAATCTTCTCAACATCGGTCTTAACACGTACTTTATTAACAAATGTCATATAGTCCTTAAGTGTTTCGCATTTAGAAAGAAATTCAGAGCTGTATGTATGTGAATTAGTGGCATTACCTACATTGATATTCTTATTGGATTTATCAAAATCATCTGATTGATTAGTACCATTAATAATATCATTCTTCTCAGTGTCCAATAATTTTTGGTTAATAATAGCACCCGTGTTAATATTAATAACTCTTACCATAAGCTCCAGCTCCGGACAATCTATTTTCTTCTCATACATATCAGATAATCGAAGAATACTTTCTGTTTCAAGTGGCTGCTTTCCATTATAAAATGTAACGAAATGTGGTACTGGGATTTTAAGCATTGTACTCCTGTGTAAATCACTATTGGTATACATCTGTCTGTACACATCAGATAAATAGTGCAGAAATCGCAACGGCATATTAGGATTGCGGCTTGACTGCTGTTCAAACATATACAAATCCTGTCCGAACACAAATGAAGCATCATTTTTATACTTCATATACACACCACCCTTAAGAGTAGTGACAGTTAAATCATCTACATTAGTATAATTCGTGTCGTTCAAACCATTATAAAGGTCAAGAAGATTATTCTTATCCCTGTATAACAGGCAGAATACATTATCCTTATACTGCCTTATAGCCGCTGATTGGTTTCTGTTAGTATCCACATTTATTGTTTCGGATGTTTTTCTAACAGTATCCGGCTTTATTGTAATTGATGGCTGACTGCCAGTCATTGCATTTATACCGCTGTCTGCTGAATATACAGCCTGTGTAGTATTGTCTGTAATATTATTGATATTTTTCATAAGTTCTCCAATCTGTGGTAATGATGTTTGATAGCATAGCCATTAACATTCAACTACAACACAATATTGAAGAAACAATAAAAATATCTATCTATGTCTATATTCTATCATTGGGAAAAAGTTATGACAAGAAGAACAATATTGTTATTTGTGCTGGCTATGCACTAGATAATTAAGATTAATGATATACCATTGTAATAAAATATTACGCGTAATATATATTATATATACCATATATACAATATAAATGCAATATAAAAAAGATGAAAAATAAAAAAAGGAAATTATCTGATTTTGTTGAATACTTAAAAAGTAGGCAGTTTTTTGGCGTTTGTATGTGCAATTATGTATTGCGCAGAAATGAGGGTGAAGTATGAATATCAGAGAACAGCAGGAGAGCAGAGAACACGAGTATATGAGTCCATATGCCAGTTTCAGTGATGAATCAAGGGGCAGGGATAAGCCAGAGCCACAGTGCGATATGCGCACGATTTATCAAAGGGACAGGGATAGAATATTACATAGTAAGTCATTTAGAAGACTGAAGCATAAGACACAGGTATTTCTTGCACCAGAGGGAGATCATTACAGGACAAGACTTACACATACGTTGGAGGTTGCCCAGATTGCAAGAAGCATTTCAAGAGCGTTAAGACTTAACGAGGATTTGACAGAAGCTATTGCACTGGGACACGATCTGGGGCATACGCCATTTGGACACGCGGGGGAAAGAACACTTAATGAGATATGTCCGTTAGGGTTCAGTCATTACAGGCAGAGCATAAGAGTTGTTGAATTCTTGGAAAAAGATGGAGCAGGACTTAATCTTACATGGGAAGTAAGAGATGGTATTGTTAATCATAGAACAGCAGGACACCCATCGACGCTTGAAGGAAAGGTAGTAAGGCTTTCAGATAAGATTGCATACATCAATCACGACATAGATGATGCAATAAGGGCAAGAATATTTTCCGAGGACTATATACCTAAGGAATATACAGATGTGTTAGGAACAACTACCAAGAGCAGGCTTAATACGCTTATAAGCGATATAATAAAGTGCAGTATTGACAAGGATGATATTATAATGTCTGATACAGTACATAAGGCGATGACAGATTTAAGACAGTTTATGTTTGACAAATTGTATACCAATCCAGCTGCAAAGAGCGAGGAGATTAAGGTGTGCAAGCTTATAACAGAACTTTATAATTATTATATTGCTAATATTGAGGAACTTCCTGACAATTACAAACGCTTCATATATGAAAGAGGCGAGAAGCCAGAGCGTGTTGTATGCGATTATATAGCAGGAATGAGTGACCAGTATTCTATAAGCAGGTTTGAGAATATATTTGTTCCTAAGGCCTGGAAAGGCTGATGTGCAGAAAATGTATCTGCAAGTAATAACAAGTGCTTTCGGGCATAATAATATATTTGCTTTCATATCTTGGAAAGGCTGGAAAGAAGAGTTAATAATGTATTCAAGTGAAGTAATAGAAGAGGTAATATCAAGAAATGATATAGTTGATGTTATTTCAGGATATATAAAACTTAAGAAAAATGGAAGTTCATATGTAGGACTTTGTCCATTCCATAATGAAAAGTCACCATCATTTTCTGTGTCTGGCACGAAGCAGATGTATCACTGTTTTGGCTGTGGAGTTGGAGGAAATGTAATAACATTTGTAATGGAATATGAGAATTATACATTTCCAGAAGCAGTAAAAATGCTTGGAGAACGTGCAGGAATGGAACTTCCTGAGACAGATTATTCCGCAGAGGACAGAAAAGACAGGGATATAAAGACAAGGCTTTTAGAGATTAATAAAATAGCGGCGACTTATTATTATCATCAGTTAAAGTCAGAAGCTGGAAAGTCAGGGCTTGATTACCTTGTAAAGAGAGGTCTGTCGGATAAGACTATCAACAGCTTTGGACTGGGATATGCACCGCAGTCAACGGGTGAGCTGTATCGTATGTTAAAGGATAAAGGTTATGATGATGGGATTCTAAAAGAATCGGGTCTTTTTACATACGAAAAAGGTGTGAGGGATAAGTTCTGGAACAGGGTAATATTCCCTATAATGGATATTAATAATAAGGTTATAGGCTTTGGCGGAAGAGTAATGGGAGATGCGAAACCTAAGTATCTTAATTCGCCAGAGACCAAGCTGTTTGATAAAAGCAGGAATTTGTATGGGCTGAATGCGGCAAGAACAGCAAGAAAGAATAACCTTATAATATGTGAGGGCTATATGGATGTAATATCCCTTCATCAGGCTGGATTTACGCAGGCAGTGGCATCGCTTGGAACGGCACTGACACCGGGACACGCACGACTTATGAAAAGGTATACTGACAATGTTCTTATAACCTATGATAGTGATGAGGCAGGTGTGAAAGCTGCGTTAAGGGCAATTCCGATACTTAAAGAGGCAGGTTTGTCCACAAGAGTTATTAATATGCGGCCATATAAAGACCCTGATGAATTCATCAAGGCATTAGGTACAGAAAGCTTTCAGGACAGAATAGATAAGGCACAGAACAGCTTTATGTATGAAATTGGAATAATAGAGAAGAATTATAACAGAAGTGATCCTGAGGGCGAAACGTCATTTGAGAAAGAAGTAGCTTCCAGGCTTGTTGTATTTAAGGAAAAGCTTGAGAGGGAGAATTATCTTAAGGCGGTGTGCAGGCAGTATATGATTCCGGAAGACGGAATGAGGGATATGGTCATAAGGCTTGGAAGCAATGAAGGCATTATGGCAAAGCACGACACATATACGGCTAAGGAGAATACTCCTATAAGGAAGAAACGCGAAAATGGCGTAAGACAGGCAGAGAAGATTTTGCTGACGTGGATGATTGAAGATGGTGACATTTATGAGAAGGTCAGTAAGTTTATAAGTCCTGATGATTTTGTAGATCCGGTATTTAAAGATGTAGCAGCTAAGATATATGAACAATACGAGACTGGGCAGATTAATCCTGCGGCGATTATCAGTTCATATATGGATACAAGTATGCACAATGAAATAGCGGCTATGTTTAGTGCAGAATTAAGTGACTCCCTTAACAAGCTTGAGAGGGAGAAGACGCTTAATGATACAGTTATAAAGGTCAAGAAGAATAGTCTTGATACTAAGCTTGATAATGCTACAGATGCAAGAGCTATGCAGGACATTATCAATCAGCAGATGAAGCTTAATAATATTCATATTAATTTGTAATATATGCGAAAGGTGGACCATTGTAATGGCAGATAAGAAAGAAAACTTAATCGAAGAAGAAGTAAAAGAAACTAAAAAAGCAACAAGAAAGAAGAAATCAGACGAAGATAGTGCTAAGAGCACAGCCAAGAAGCCAAGAAAAGGCAAGGAAGGTGCAGAAGCTGAACTTACAGAAGAAGAAAAAGCACAGGCTATTCAGGAAAAATTTATGGAAAAATGCAGAGGAATACTTGCAATAGCCAAGAAGAAAAAGAATGTCCTTGATTATAAGGAAATTATGAACTATTTTCAGGATACTGATTTTGAAGCAGATAAAATGGAAAAGGTATTTGAATTCCTTGAAGCTTGTAATGTAGATGTTAAGATGAATGATGATGAAGTTGAGGAGGACGATATCCTTCTTGATGATGAAGATGATATAGATATTGAAAAGATTGATTTATCTGTACCAGATGGTATTGGCCTTGAAGATCCTGTAAGAATGTACTTAAAAGAGATTGGTAAAGTTCCACTTTTAAGTGCAGAGGAAGAGATTGAGTACGCTAAGAGAATGGAACAGGGTGATGAGGAAGCTAAGAAAAGACTAGCAGAGGCTAACTTACGTCTTGTTGTAAGTATTGCAAAACGTTATGTTGGAAGAGGAATGCAGTTCCTTGACCTTATTCAGGAAGGTAACCTCGGTCTTATTAAGGCTGTTGAAAAGTTCGATTACCGTAAGGGATATAAGTTCTCAACATATGCTACATGGTGGATAAGACAGGCTATCACAAGAGCTATTGCTGACCAGGCAAGAACAATCCGTATTCCAGTTCATATGGTAGAAACTATCAACAAGCTTGTAAGAGTACAAAGACAGCTTTTACAGGAATTAGGAAGAGAGCCATCTCCAGAAGAAATAGCAGAGACTATGGATATCCCGGTTGAGAGAGTGAGGGAAATCCAGAAGATTTCACAAGAGCCGGTTTCACTTGAAACACCTATCGGTGAAGAGGAAGACAGCCACCTTGGTGACTTTATTCAGGATGATAATGTTCCGGTTCCAGCAGAAGCCGCAGCTTCAACACTTCTTAAGGAACAGCTTGTAGAAGTTCTTGGAACACTTACAGACAGAGAACAGAAAGTATTAAGACTTCGTTTTGGCATGGACGATGGAAGAGCAAGAACTCTTGAAGAAGTTGGTAAAGAATTCAATGTTACAAGAGAGCGTATAAGACAGATTGAAGCTAAGGCATTAAGAAAGTTAAGACACCCAAGCAGAAGCCGCAAGCTTAAGGATTACCTTGATTAATTGGCAAGACTATTAAATGGTGTTACTAAGGAAAGCTTATGAACGATATTATTAATATATCTAATAGATTAAAATGTGTTGCAAGTCTTGTTAATAAAGGTGCAAGAGTAGCAGATATCGGCACAGATCATGCATATCTTCCAATATATCTTGTCCAGAATGGAATAAGTAATAAAGTATATGCATGTGATGTAAGAAAAGAACCATTAAGACGTGCACAGCTGCACATTGATGAATATGGACTTTCAGATAAGATAACTACACAGCTTTGTGACGGGCTTAAAGGTATTAATAAAGGTGACGTTGATACAGTAACTATATGCGGTATGGGCGGAAAGCTTATGAAGAGTATATTACAGGCAGGTATAGACAAGCTTGGGTATAATACCCAGCTTGTCTTATCTGCACAGTCAGAATTAAGGGATTTCCGTGCATATCTTTTAGAAGCTGGCATAGATATTAAGTCAGAACATATTCTATTAGAAGACGGAAAATATTACTTTATATTTGACTGTGTATACAACACGCCATATGAACAGCATTTTAATAAAAATGTTGTTGATGCAGATGACATTTATAAAAATGATAATCAGAATAATAATGAAAAAAAGATTACAGCTTACACTGAGGAAGAATTAAGATATGGAAAATACCTTCTTGATAATAAGTCAGAAGTGCTTTATGAGTATCTTAATAAAGAACTTATGAGTTGTAATAATATTAGAGATAATCTTCTTAATAAAGAACAGTCAGTGTCTGTGAAGAATAGAATCAAGGCTATTGATGAAGATATTGCTGTTATTAATAAGGCGTTAGGAAGATGGAAGGAGCAATAAATGCTTTTATCACAGATGGCAGCAGAAGCCGCAAAAGATTACAAATATGATATTATTCTTGCTAATGTCAACGGCAAGCTTACAGAGATATCAGATATGGATATAACGGATGAAAAGGTGGAATTTATTACTGTAGGAGAAACTATGGGTAATGAGGCGTATAAAAGAAGCGTACTTCTTTTAATGCTCAATGCAATACATAAGCTTGATACAGATAATAAAATCAAGAGAGTTACAGTTGAATTCTCTCTTAGCAAAGGTCTTTATTGCGATATAAAGGGTGATTTTGAGATTACAGAAGAATTTCTTAATAAAGTAAAAGAAGTTATGAGAGCTGATGTTAAGAAAAACCTGCCTATTAAGAAGCAGGGAATGAAGACATCAGAGGCTATTAAGCTGTTCAAGAAGTTCGGAATGGAAGATAAGACACAGTTATTCAAATATAGAATTAGTTCTTATGTTAATGTATACAGCATAGAGGGTTATTACGATTACTTCTATGGTTATATGGCAGCTAATACAGGAATATTAAAGACATTTGACATATTCCAGTATGATAAGGGCTTTGTTCTTCAGTTGCCAACTAAAGAAAATCCGGAAACAGTGCCGGAATTTGCACCACAGGCTAAGCTTTTTAATGTACTTATGGAAAGAAGCGAGTGGGCAGATATGCTTGGTGTTGATACAGTTGCATCATTGAATAAGCATATAATAAGCGGGGATATTAATTCACTTATTCTTGTTCAGGAAGCGTTACAGGAGCAGAAGATTGTTGAGATTGTTAATCAGATAAAAGAAAGGGAAGGCGTTAAATTCATTATGATAGCCGGACCATCTTCATCTGGAAAGACAACATTTTCACACAGATTATCTATACAGTTAAGAGCAAGTGGATTTAAGCCACACGCAATTGGGGTTGATAATTATTTCGTGGAGAGAGAGCAGACACCTGTTGATGAAAATGGAGAGTACAATTTTGAGGATTTACATGCAATAGACATAAAGCTTTTTAATGACCATATGAATGCATTGCTAAGAGGTGAAAAGGTTGAGATACCTCAGTTTAATTTCCTTACAGGAAGGAAAGAATACAATGGTGATTATATACAGCTTGGGGAAGAAGATATTCTTGTTATTGAGGGTATACACTGCCTTAATGATGAATTATCCTACGCACTTCCAGTTGAAAGCAAGTTTAAAATCTATATAAGTGCACTTACACAGCTTAATGTTGACGAGCATAACAGAGTTGCTACAACAGATGGACGTCTTATAAGACGTATGGCAAGGGATTACAGAACAAGAGGAGCTTCTGCCAAGAGAACACTTTCAATGTGGGAGTCGGTTAGAAAAGGTGAAGAAAAGAATATCTTTCCATTTCAGGAAGAAGCAGATGCTATGTTTAATTCGGCTATGGCATATGAGCTATGTATATTAAAGCCAATAGTAGAGCCACTTCTTTTCTCAATAACAGAAGATGACCCAGAATATCAGGAAGCCAAGAGATTACTCAAGTTTCTGGCGTACTTCCTTCCTTGTCAGGCAGACAATGTTCCGATTAATTCTATAATGAGAGAATTTATTGGGGGAGGATGTTTTAGGGTTTAGAAAAATAATAGCAAATGTATATACAAATGCTTGCATAGTATGGCGGAAAATATTATAATTATTATACAGAAGGGAGTGAATATTATGGCACAGATTAGTTTACGTGTAGATGATGAGATAAAGCATAAAGCAGAGAAAACATTAGACGAAATAGGACTAAGTATGTCAACAGCAATTAATATATTCTTAAAAACAGTTGTCAGGGAAAACCGTATTCCTTTTGAACTTACAGCTGACCCATTCTATAGTAAGTATAATATAGAAGAATTGGAAAGACGTGTGGCAAATATACGTTCAGGTAAAAGTACTTTAAAGGAGCACGAATTAATAGAGGAGGATGAGTGAGAAAATTATGGGGAGATGAGGCTTGGCAAGAATATCTTAATTGGCAGACACAGGATAAGAAGATGCTAAAAAAGATAAATAGATTATTGATGGATATTGACAGAAATGGATATCAATGTATAGGAAAGCCAGAGCCTCTTAGTGGCAATTTACAAGGATATTGGAGTGTTAGAATTGATGAGAAGAATAGGATTGTTTTCAGAATAGAAAATAATAATATTGAAATCATACAATGTGGAACGCACTATAGGGATAAGTAGAAAATATGGAGTAAAAGAATACTCGGTCACAACCGACTCGGTTGTGACCGAGTATTCTTTTGAAATTAACTTGTAACGAAAACAATAGAAATTGTTATATAGCTATATATAACATATACTATTTCCTAAACGAATTCTTATACTCCCTGGACATTTCAAAAAGTTCATTAACATACCCTGGAGTTTTGTTATCAATATTCTTCTTAATTTCACTTAATATGTCAATATAATCGCCGAGTAGTACGCTTATGTCTTCTGAGTTAGAAGCACATATCTGGTCCCACATTTCAGGAGATGAAGCGGCTACCCTTGTCATATCGCGAAAGCTTCCAGCCGCTAACATCTGCATATGCTTGTCGTTGTCGTCCTGTTCAGATACAAGCTTTACAAGTGCTGTAGATATGAGGTGTGGAAGGTGGCTTATTGCGGCTACGCTTTTATCGTGAATTGTGTAGTCCATAACAATAGGATTGGCTTTCATATCATACACAAGTGCTTTGAAGCGTTCAAGCTGTTCATTGGTAGTCTTTGATGTTGGAGTGATTACATAGCGTGCATTTTTCATAATTGCTGATGAAGAATTAGCATAGCCTGTAAGTTCAGAGCCAGCCATAGGGTGGCCGCCTATAAATACATTTTCCATATCAAGCTCTTTAACAGTGTTATGTATTGAAGTCTTAACACTTCCGACATCAGTTATAATACAGCCGCTTTTAACGATATCTTTTAACTGCTTAAGGTAGTCATTCATCGTTATTACCGGTGTGCACAGAATTATAAAATCACAATTAGCAAATCTATCATCAACGCAGTCAAGTACGTCATCAACAACTCCGTCTTCCTTTGCTTTATACACAGGCTCAAGTCTTCTGCTTGTTGCAATTATATTATAATTATTGCCCGATTCCCTGAGTGCGTGCGCTATAGAGCCAGCGATAAGTCCGAAGCCTATAAAACCAACTTTACAATCCATAATATACTTAACCTCGTTTCTTATAATTTAATAATAAATATGATGTTTGTGTGTAATTAAAATCATTAAAATACAATGATTGTTATAGATTTTAGCACTTTAAAGTAACAGTGTAAAGGATGAAACTAAATATATTTAAAGTAATTAAACAACTTTTGAAAAATTTGTCAAAAATGTTCATAAAATAATACGTATAAATTAAGTTATTTCTGATAGCGTTGAATATAATGGTGGACAGTATATATATAATGCTGATATTGTAAATATACTTGTGCTTGGCATAGACAGCAATCTTCTTGTAACGCGGAGGCAGTATCAAGGCTGATGTATAATATACCTATAGACCGCGTGTGTGTATTTAACTGTGAAGCTATAGGTGTGATTAATGATGCTGTGGGAGGTGTTGAGGTTACCATAGAGAACGATTTTACAGATGAGAGTGGAGAAGTTCTCGAACCGGAGTTCTACAAGGGTAACACATTAAAGCTTAATGGAGAGCAGGCAGTTACATTTATAAGAGAAAGAGATTGTACAATATTTAAGAGCGCAATGGACAGGGTGGAAAGGCAGGAGCAATATATAAGCAGTCTTGTAAGCACAGCCAAATCAAAGCTTAAGCGTAACCCGATGATAGCGTTATCTATTCTTAATAAGCTTAAAGAAAATGACTGCATATATACTGATATATCAGCTTCAGAGCTTATGTATATTGCACAGCTTGCAGGAAGAACCCATTTTTCTATGGAAGATGTGACAACAATTCCAGGTGAGGTTAAGATGGGAGAAGAATTTGAGGAATACCATACGGATAGTATGGCACTTAAAAAAATAGTACTGGAAAATTTCTATACTAAGGTAAAATAACCAAAGTAAAAAGATTAAAGTAAAAAGATTAAAGCAAAAAGATTAAAGTAAAAAGATTAAAGCAAAATGATTAATGTAAAATAGCAATGAGAAAAATGACAGAAATACAAAGATATAATGTCAATGTCAAAGGATTTCCGTAAAAAAGTGGCCGGTTATTGACAAATACTTTCATTGTGATAATATTTGAAAGTGAGTAAATATGTGATTGAAAGCACCGGATTGGTATAACCGGTGCAGGAATGAGGTTTTAAGATGGCTAATACAACAACTTATAATCCCAAGTCTATCGAGCCAAAGTGGCAGAAGTATTGGGAAGAACACGGAACATTTAAAACAGATGTATGGGACTTTTCAAAGCCAAAGTACTATGCACTTGATATGTTTCCTTATCCATCAGGAGTAGGTCTTCACGCAGGTCATCCAGAGGGATATACAGCTACAGATATCACTTCACGTATGAAGAGAATGCAGGGATATAATGTACTTCATCCAATGGGATATGATTCATTTGGACTTCCAGCAGAACAGTATGCTGTAAAGACAGGTAACAATCCTAATGGATTTACAGAAAAGAATATAGAAACATTTACTAAGCAGTTAAAGGAATTGGGTTTTGATTATGACTGGAGCAAGACTTTAGCAACAAGTGATCCTAAGTTCTACAAATGGACACAGTGGATATTTAAGCAGTTATATTTGGATGGCTATGCTAAATATATAGATATGCCAGTTAACTGGTGTGAGGAGCTTGGTACAGTTCTTTCTAATGATGAAGTTATTGATGGTAAGTCAGAACGTGGCGGATATCCTGTTGTAAGAAAGAATATGAAGCAGTGGGTTATCGATCAGGTAGCATTTGCAGATAAATTACTTGAGGGACTTGAACATATCGACTGGCCAGAGTCTACTAAGGAAATGCAGAGACACTGGATAGGCAAGTCAGAAGGTGTAGAGGTTGACTTTAAGATTGACGGTGGTGGAGATTTCTCTATCTTTACTACTTGTATTGAAACTATATATGGTATTACATTTATGGTACTTGCACCAGATGGAGATATCGTTAAGGAGCTTATGCCAAGAATTCAGAACAAGGAAGAGGTAGAAGCTTATATAGCAGAGACTATTAAGAAGAATGATATGGATAGAACAGAGCTTAACAAGACTAAGTCAGGCTGCGTTCTTGAAGGAATATATGCAATTAACCCGGTAAATGGCAAGAAAGTTCCTATATACATAGGTGATTTCGTTCTTGCCAACTATGGTACTGGTGCTGTTATGGCAGTTCCAAGCCACGACCAGAGAGATTTTGAGTACTCAGAGGCACACAATATTCCTAGAATACAGGTTATTGATGGCGCTGATGTATCAGAAAAGGCATTTGAAAAGTATGATTACCTTGGCAAGGGCTGCAAGCTTATCAACTCAGAGGAATTCACAGGCCTTACAGTAGAAGAAGCTAAGGAAGCTATTACTCAGAAACTTGAAAAAATGGGCGTAGCAAGAAGAAAGGCTAACTACCATTTCAGAGAGTGGATATTTGCAAGACAGAGATACTGGGGTGAACCAGTGCCTATCGTATATCTTGAAGACGGACAGATTCACGTTCTTGATGATGATGAGCTTCCACTTATCTTACCAGAACTTGAAGATTACAAGGGCAAAAATGGACAGGCTCCACTTGAAAATGCAGCAGAATGGAAGCAGTATGAACATAATGGACTTAAGGGTAAGAGAGAAACTTCAACAATGCCTGGTTCAGCAGGTTCAAGCTGGTATTATATGAGATATATCGACCCAGATAATGATAAGGAACTCTGTGATCCGGAACTTCTTAAGCACTGGCTTCCAGTTGACCTTTATATAGGTGGACCAGAGCACGCAGTTGGACATCTTATGTACTCAAGAATATGGAACAGATACCTTTACGACAAGGGTATATCACCAGTTGCAGAGCCATTCCAGAAGTTAGTTCATCAGGGTATGATTCTTGGTTCTAACGGTATCAAGATGGGTAAGAGATTTCCAGAGTTCGTTATCAACCCAAGTGATATCGTAAGAGAATATGGTGCTGATACTTTAAGACTTTACGAAATGTTCATGGGTCCTCTTGAAGCTTCTAAGCCTTGGAGCCAGCAGGGTGTTGAAGGTGCAAGAAGATTTATCGGTAAGGTATGGAACTTCTTTACAACTGAAGGCAATGTTGTCGATGAGGAAGTTAAGGAACTTGAAAAGGTATATAACCAGACAGTTAAGAAGGTTACAGATGACTTTGAAAAGCTTGGCTTTAACACAGCTATCAGCCAGATGATGATATTTATGAATGCTGCAACTAAGCTTGGCAAGTGTTCAAGAGAATACGCAGAAGGCTTTATAAAGATGTTCTCTTGTATCTGCCCACACGCAGGTGAGGAAATGTGGAGCCGCTTTGGCCATAACGATACAATAGCTTATGAAAGCTGGCCAACATACGATGAGGAAGCCTGCAAGGAAGACACTGTAGAGATTGGTGTTCAGGTAAATGGTAAGGTTAAGGGAACTATTTCTATAGCTGTAGATGAGGCTAAGGAGTCAGTTCTTGAAAAGGCTAAGAAAGCAGTAGAAGGCAAGATTACAGGTAATATAATTAAGGAAATCTATGTACCTGGCAAGATTGTAAATATTGTTGCAAAATAAATTATATTAAATATAGTTGATTTATTACTGAATTATATTTGAAGCATATGGGAAATTTTGATATGTACTCTTTTTACTGGACAGACCAGTAAGGAGGATACTTATCATTTTCCATATGCTTTTTTAATGTTGAAATAGGGCTACCGCAATCCCACTGGCTTTAGACGGTGGGTTAAGGTAGCCGGAAGCGGAGGGTTGTGCTATACTTGCGTTATGGGAACGTGGAAATCAAAAAACAGACACAAATATTTGTTATAGTATCATATTATTTTCGTATGCAAGTATAGAAAGAAATTGCTGATGTCAAAACAAATATCAGATGATATAAAGCAG
>NZ_JBBMET010000014.1:0-22608 GCF_040096425.1 Lachnospira sp. CLA-JM-H23 | reverse complement strand
TTAACGCCTGTGGAGATAGTAGGTTACGAGGTCGATGAAGCAGGAAGCCTATTGGCTTAAGACAATGGGTAGTTCACTTATGTCGTATTAAAATGTTAATTGTACCTTTTTGTATGTAAGTTATACCCCATATGAACCAAATGCTGATAATAGTGTTAAATTAATCAAAGAAGAAAATGTAGATATATATTTCTGATATATTTTTTTATAATTATATTGACGCCAAAGGTCTAGCATAGTAAACTAAAGCTATGAATGTTAGTTAATGGAGAAATTTATACATATGCAGAGATATTATAAGACAATTGCTATTATGCTTATATGTTCATTATTATTAACAGGGTGTACTACTAGAAATAGCGGACAAGAAGATGATGCCGAAGTTAAGACAAGCTATGAATTTAATGCTGATAAGTCGCAGGTATCTGAAAAGTCAAGGAGTGCATATAGTGAAAACGGATATTATTATTTAATGAATGGAATTTTATGGTTTTATGATATTAATAATAATATTGCAACAGTGGTTTGCAGTAACGCTAATTGTGAACATAAAGATGAAAACTGTAATGCATATTTGATGGATGAACATAATTATGATCCATTAGATCTTGCAGGAGTAACTGTTAAGGGGCTAGGCAATCAATTATGGTATATTGATGGATATATATACATTATTGAACGTGATGAAAGTGGAGATTATCTTGTTCAGTATGATCAGGCTTTTTTTAATCGTAAAAAAATATGCAAGATTACTGAGGATGGGGAAGTACTTGGTATGCCAAGTGTGAATGTGGAAGGAACAATGGCAATATATGATGGGTATTTATACTATTTCTCGGTAAAGCCTGTAAATGCGAATGAATTAGCAGATAATGATTATCATACGACAGTTTATTGTAAAAGAATTTCAATTGATGGGAAGTCTGCTTCAGAAACTTTAGGTTCATTTCAATTTGCGATGGATTATGATCTTTTTGGTGCAGGTTCGGGCGGAAAAGTATGTGTTAGTGAAAATGGAATATTTTATGTTGCTGGATATATAAGCAGATGGGTGTCAAAACAGAAAATTCTTAAATATAAAGTGTATGAATATAATCTGGAAACTCACGAATTTTTAACATTGGTAGATAATACATCTAATGAAAATGTTGATTTGCTTGGTGAAGCGACAGGAGAAGCAAGGTCTGTACAAAGTGGTATATGCTGTGCATATGGAGATTCCTTGTATATTGTTGGAAATGGTGGAACTGAAATTTATCGTATAAATGAGAGTGGAATTACAAGCATATATAGTGAATCATCGTGTAAATCAATTTACTCACTTGTTGCATATGATGGCTATATTTATTGTATGGAATCATTTGAAGGATCTATCAGATTAGTCAGAATGAATATGGAAGGGAAAATAAGTGGTCAGTATGTATTTGATTGTGGTAATAAGCAAAATCCTACAAGCTTAGTTATATATGGAGTAGACCAATATAATATTCTTCTTAGAATTAGAGAACAGGATGTCGAAGGATTTGTTGATAAAAACGTAAAACCTATACACGGAAATGGAGACATTGCTACATATGCAGTTTTATGTATGGCACTTAATGATGATTTGAATGGAAATATTCAAGTGATTAGCAGTTATGGTAATTAGTTTCAAGGCGGGTGCTATTTATGTATCCGCCTTAAGTTTAAATAAGAGGGGGTATATATGGAGTTATTAAGAGTATTTAATAAGAAACGATTATGTATTTTTGGATTAATGATTATATTAAATGCGGTATTATTCATTATGGGGAACAAAATTAGTGAACAGGAGATTATTTATAGGGATCTGGTTAATAGCTATAATGACAATATAAGCATTACAGAGATGTCTAAAAATTATTTACAAGAAAATCCACAAGTCAGTGATGAAGATTTTAAAGAGGCAAGAAAAATATTTTTAGAACGTCTTGATTATGTGAAGAATTATAAGGAGAGAACACAAAACAGTATAGATAAAATAAAAGATGTTCAAAAAAGTTCATTATTTTCTCAAAAAAACAGCAGGTCATATCTGGAATTAATAAAGTCAAAAAATGATTTGACAAAAGCATTGGGATATGAAGTGAAATTAGATAATGATTTATGGCTTATGAAGATTAAAGACTATAAATATATTTATTGGTTTACAGGTATCGGTTGTTTAGTTGTTATATTCAGCTTTTTTAATGAAAAAGAAAATGGTGGGATGATAATTTATGCTTCCAGAAATGGAAGATTGAAGTTATTGATAAAGAGAATATTTATATTGCTGCTGTTTATATTTACATTTGTAATTGTTAATTATGGTGTTATATCAAGTATAGCATTGTTTAGATATGGTGGTATAGAAAATGTATTTAATAGCGCGGCATCATCTTTGGAGTTACAGTTATGTTCATATGGCGCAAATAGAATGTTGTATTTGTTGATTGTGTGTATTCAGAATACATTTGCTTTTTTTGCTTGGGCTGTTATGATGTGGGGAATATTAAACCTGTTTAAAAATAAGAATGTTGGAATAGTTGCTGTTATTATAATTAACCTCATTGAAATGTTATTATATAGATTAATTGATGTTAAAAGTATTTATAGATTTCTTAGATATTTTAATTTATATAATATATTTGAGGGGAATAATATATGGTTTAAGAATGATAACTGGGGATATAATTCATTTATTATGGATTCAAAGGAATCACAATATATAATAAGCGGTATTATTATATTTGCAGGCTGCATTTTATTAATATATACATATATTAAAAAACATCCTTGTGATTCTACAGGTATTATAGAGAAGGTAGTGGAGAAGCTGATGTGTCGTATAAGGTATATAGAATCAAAGCTGCCGGTTTTTTATTTTGAATTGAAGAAAGTTATATTATATCAGAAAACTATAATTGTTATGGTTTTCATAGCAATAATACTTTTAAATATTAATTATGGAACAAGACTTAAATATGACATAAAGAATAGTGCGATGTATTCATTTTGTGAAGAACATAAAATGGATTCAACAGACGAGCTTAAGAATTGTAAAGAACAGTTAAAAATAGAAAATACTGATACAGATAGTTCGGATTTTAATAAAAAGTTTAACGAGGAATTAACACAAGAAAAAATAAATTATTTGCAGTACATAATTGATAAAAAGGAAAATGGTTTTAATGTATCAACGGTAAGCCAGTATAAGTATGAAAGTCCATTTTTTAAAAGACAGTTCTTTAATCAGGAAATAATAGCATTATTATTGACTGTTTTAGGATTATATCTTAATGCGGGTCTGATTTCATTTGAAAAAAAGAATAATATGATTATGAATATAAGAGCCTGTAAGGAAAGAAAAAGGTGGCTTATAAAAAAGGCTGTAATTAATTGTGTAATACTTTCTGGTATCGCGTGTCTGGTATATATCTGCTATTATAATAAATTATTTAATATATATGAGATAAATGACTTAAGTGTAGGAATACATAGTATACAGGCATTTTCAGATTATCCATTTAATGTTTCGATATTGGGAGTGGTTGTGCTGGATATTTTATATAAAATTGTATTAATTAATTCAGTAGCGGTTTTTAGTTATGTAACAACAGGATTGTTTAGTTATCAGGTGAGTTTTTTAGTCAGCCTGATTGTTCTTATTCCATCAATATTGGATTTAATAGGTGTAAAATTATTTTCGTATTTATCAGTTATTAAGCTTATTTCATTTTTTTATTATTGGAAAGCTTCATACGCTGTTGTAATGTTTGGTGGAGTATTAACATTGATGATAATTGCTATAATGGTTATTGTTTATGTATTAGGAGGGGAATATGGAATTAATTCTAAATAATTTAAGAAAAACATATGGAACAGTACAGGCACTTAAAGGGATTAGTTATACCTTTAAGCCAGGCATATATGGAATATTAGGGGCTAACGGAGCAGGTAAGTCTACGATGATAAATCTGATTACGGATAATGTGTCAAGAGATAAGAAAAATGGTGGAAGTATTTTATATAATGAGTGCGACGGCTTTGAAAAACAAGGAGAAAGTGTACAAGGAACAGATATTCTTAAATTAGGTAAAAGTTTTAGAGCAATTGTAGGATATATGCCACAGCAACAGGGGTTTTATGAAGATTTTTCCCCAAGAGCATTTCTTAAGTATATGGCAGAGATTAAAGGAATAAAGAAAATAAACACGATTGATGAAAATGGAAATGCTGTAATTAAAACAGTTAAGCAGCAGATAGATGAACTTATTGAAATAGTTAATTTAACCAATGTGGCAGATAAGAAAATAGGCGGCTTTTCTGGTGGTATGAAACAAAGGGTACTTCTTGCACAGGCACTTCTGGGTGATCCAAAGATACTTATACTTGATGAACCAACAGCAGGACTTGACCCGAAGGAAAGGATAAATATTAGAAATTACATAGCAGAGTTAAGTAAGGATAAAATTATACTATTTGCAACACATGTCGTAAGTGATATAGAATGTATTGCAGATTGTGTATTGTTGCTAAAAAAGGGGGAGATAATTGCGCAGGGCACACCAATTGAACTTATAGAAGCAATGTCAGGAAAGGTTGGAGAGATAAAATGCTGTATTGATGAAGTTGAAATGCTTCAAAATAAATATAAGATAGGCAATATAAGGCAAAGAAAAGAGGGGCTTGCTCTCAGAATAGTGGGTGATGAATTACCAGAGGAAGCAGTTATTACAGACAGTGATATTGATTTAGAAGATGTATATTTATACTATTTTGAGTAGGGTGAGGTGAGTGAATATAAATATCAATAAATTTATTGAAAATAATACTCACATTGATAAAGATGAAAAAGCAATAGTAAAATTTGGAATAGATATGATGATATCAACAATTATGGCATTTATAACAGCTATTATAATATCAGCCGTTCTAGGAATGTTAAAAGAAGGTATCGTATTTCTAATTTCAATTATTGTGTTGAGACAATATGCTGGAGGTTATCATACGAATAGCCAGAGGTCGTGTGCAGTTTTATCGTGTGTAATATACTCAGCAGGATTAATGGTCATTAAAAGCTATAAAATATATAATGGTGTTCAAATAGCAATTTGTATTGTTTCAGTACTTATAATATATTTTTTAGCACATGTTGATAATGCTAATAATGAATTAACAAAATCAGAGAGAAAATATCTTCGTAATAAAGTGAGAATTTTTTTGAGTAGTGAAGTAGTAATATTTGTGCTATTATTAATTAAAGCTAATGAATATTGGAGTGGAATAATTGCAATTTCAATGATGATTGTTGCAATTTTAGTATTGGCTGGGTTTATTGAAAATAGGATTAGGGGATAAAAAAGAATGATTTATCAGATAGGCATATGTGATGATGAGAATTCAACGTGTTCAGAATTAGAAAATATTTTAATTGATTATTTTAAGGTATCAGGTCTGAATGTTCAGGTAAATGTATGGAATTGTGCAGAAGATTTTATGAGAGATGTTCCTTTAAAAGTAAAAGTGGATTTATTATTTCTTGATATAGAGTTGCCGAATTATAATGGAATTTATGTAGGAGAATATATACGCAATGATATAAATAATTATGCTATGCACATAATATATGTTTCATCAAAAACTAATTATGCAATGGAATTGTTTAAAATTCATCCATATGATTTTATAATTAAACCTATTGATAAAGAAAAGGTTATTAAGAATGTTTCAAAGTTATTGGAATTGGATGAACAAGACAATAATTATTTTGTGTATGAATACAATAGAATAAAAAATAAAATTCATTATGGAGATATTGTGTATTTTGAAAGCGACAGAAAGCATATAAAAATAATATGTAGTGATGGAACAGAGAGAATATTTGTTGGAAAGTTAGTAGAACTTATAGACAAGCTTCCGTTTAATTATGTTATGGTTGCACAGTCGTTCATAATTAATGTAAGGCATATAAGAATGTTTAAAAAGGATTCTTGTATAATGGATAATGGGGATTGTATCAATATTGGAAGAAAATACAAAGATGCTTTTAATATAAAAATGATAGAATATAACAAACGTGGAGGTAATGGATGATGCAATTAGAGGATGTTGTTGTATCTGGAGTTACTGAATTTGTGAGAATATATATTATTTTGGAATGTTTTAAAATATTTTTAAATGTACATTCTTTAAGACGAAATATTATAAGTTGTGTTATTACATATATTATTACATTATTAAGTTATCTGGTGTTTCATAATGTTTTGGTTAATTTAATAGTTACAGTTGCAGGAATAATATTTTTATCTGGTAGTTTTAGAGGAAAGTTCCAGAAAAAATTATTATTAAGTATAATGCTTTATGCAATTATGTTTGTAATAGATTTGTTAGCTTCTTTTTTATTATATGAAGCACCGGATTCTAATAATTATGATATTGTCAGTTCATTTATTTCTGTATTGTTTTTTTATATAGTTGTAATAGGAATTAAAAATGCTTTTAAGGGAAAAGGCAGGATTGATTTGTCAGGACAATGGTATTTATTGTTATATTCGGCATTATTAAGTATTGCAGTATTGTATGTTGTATATAAGGATATGGTGGTTTCAAGAATTGCGGTGCTTACAATCAGTATTATTATATTGAGCTTTAATTTGATGTTATATATTTTTTATATGTCTATGCTTGACCGTTTTCTATATGAAAGAGAAAATCTTGAATTAAAACAGCAGATGAATATATACGAACGTCAGATAAGAAGTGATATTGAAAACAATAGAAAAATCAGGACGATAAAGCATGATATGAAACACCATATAAGAGAAATAAATGATTTGCTTATGAAGGATAAAATTCAGCAGGCAAAAGATTATTTGCATCAGATAAGTGATGATATTATAAATGCACAAAATATATATAATACAGGTAATGAAGCCTTCGATGGAATTCTAAATTTTTATGCTGAAAAATATATGAATAAGTCCCTTGAACTGGCTGTGTCAGTTGCAATACCAGAAAATCTTGAAATAAACATATATGATGTAAATATTATACTTGGTAATCTGCTTGATAATGCATTGGAAAATGCATTGGATAATTCAAAAGTAAGTATGGATATTAAATATACTGCGGGAATGATACATATTTCTATGTCCAATTTATATGATGGCAGTATAAACAAGATTGATGGACATATCATAAGTAAAAAGGATGATAAGGATAATCATGGCTATGGTCTGGATAGTATAAAAAGAATCGTTGATAAATATGATGGCTCAATGATTAAATCATATGAAAATGGGCAATTTGAAGTTGATATTATTATATATTTAGAATAATGAAAATATAATAAAAATATTATTGACGGTATTATTTTGAGATTGTATATATCTGGATAAATCTTACATAATTTAGTAATTAAACAGACTAAACATTGAATACCGAACATACCAGACAATAAACCGAGGGTGGCGGCACAGGGGCAGTGTTTTGGTCATACTTAAAAGGAAAGTCTTAGAAACAGCCAATTCGCCTTTTTGGTGACCAAGGCACTGCCCCTGTGCCGCCACCCTCGGCTTATTGTCGTTCGTATGACATTTTTATAAGAAAGTAATAGAAAATCTACATTTCAAAGTATCCAATATCACCCTTCCGGCGGATTACCACCAGGCACAATCTGCTTATATATAAGCTCGCAATCCTGTCTTGTAAACTGTATTCCTGCCTGCTTAGCCTTCTGGCTTAATGCAAATATAAGCGGAACGATTTCTTCTTTATTCTTACCTTTGGAAAGAGTTTTGAATTCATTTAAAAGCAGTTGTTTGCGAAAATCATTTTCTGACATATAAATCTCCATTTCTGATTGAGAATAATAATTACAAATATAAATATGTAAGACAAAAGTCATTTATAACAGTTAATTATTATTGGAACTTCCATAATTATTGCCATCATTAAAGTCCAGCTTATCAAGCTGTTTAATATATTCATTGTACATATCCTTCTGCGAAGAATTAAGTATATTATTAATGTTTATATTGTTAAATCCACCAGAGCCAGTGTTATTATTAAAATTACTAAATTCAGAATTATCATTAGAATTATTATTGTTAAATTCATTAGAACTGGCATTGTTAAAACCGCTTGAATTAACATTATTAAAGCTGTTATCCCCTGAGGCATTATTAAACATATCCATCATGCCTAACATATCAGACATTTTGGAAAAGTTCCGGTAAGTGTTTATTAACTGTTCAATGTTGTCTGGGCAGTAAGCCATAATGGTTTTCATAATAGCTTCATTATTTAATATATCATTCAAGGAAGTGTTAGCATTTATTCCTGAGCTATTACTACATGTTTTAAATGTGTTACAGCTATAGGGAGAGTTGTAGAAGCTTAATGTGTGTTTTAATTCATTTGCCCTTATAAGCATAGAGAGCTTTTTTTGCATACCGTATTCCATAAAAGGAATGAGGGCTTTAAATAATTGAAGGTAGTCGGGTAGGGTAAGAATATCAAATTCAGTAACAGGTAATTGTTTCGCCATTCAATCCTCGATTCCTGCGACAAACGCAATATATAATGTGTGTCTAATAGACTTGTTTTAGTATATTCATTAAAATACCAAGATATGAGGCTGTATCCGTAGAATTTAAAATGACGGAATACAGCCTCATTAAATAGACATAAAAGATAATATCAGCAACTGATGTTGATAATTGCTTTTATTCTGCAACTGTATATAAAATGTTATATTTTATAGCAGTTATTAGCAGATATAATCATTGCTGGGAGTCAGCCGCTATTAGCAGCCACAGCCGTTGTTGCAGCCACAGCCATTGTTACAGCCACCAAAGCCTAATGCATTACCGCCATCGCAGCCACATAAGCATAAAAGGCAGATGAGCCAGATGCAGTTATTGTTGCCACAGCCATTACCACAGCCGTAGCCATTTCCGTCAAATAGAAGTAAAAGAATTATGAGCCAGATGATGTTGTTGCCACATCCGCAATCTCCACATCCATTACATCCGCCACAGTTAGTTGCTGCTAAATCACTCATAAATAATCCTCCGATAAAACATTTACAATACAATAATATGTGGCAGGGCTTGTTTGTGTTACTTATTTTTTCGTGAATATTGCAATATTTTTAAAATTATTATATCATTAAGTTTGTGTTGTTATTTAACACATAAGTGGCTACGAAGTAGTCTGTTATATAAGACAATAGTATGTGCCAGTGTACATACTAATCGTGCAGATATTGTCCTTGGTTTGGACATAAGAATGGAGATTATTATGAAAATATCAGTAATTATCCCATCACTTAACCCTGATGATAAGCTTGTAAGTGTTGTTGATTCACTTGTTAAGAAGGGATTCGAAGATATTATAATTGTTAATGATGGAAGTGATTCGGCACATTTATGGCCATTTGAGAAGGTTGGCAGTTACAGCCAGTGTACAATACTTACCCATGAGGTTAATAAGGGTAAGGGCAGAGGCTTAAAGACGGCATTTGAATACTGCCTTAAGAACAGACAGGGATATGATGGCGTTGTAACAGTAGATGGAGATAACCAGCATAGGGCAGATGATATATATAACTGTTGTGAGGCTATGGTAAAGAATGACAAGGTTGTTCTTGGAGTAAGACGTTTTGATGGAGAAGATGTTCCGTTTAAGAGCCGGTTTGGTAACAATATGACAAGTATGGTATTCAAAGTTATGTGTGGACTTAATATTTCAGATACACAGACTGGTTTGAGGGCTATTCCATACCGTTATCTTGATACATTTTGTAATATTGAGGGCGAGAGATTCGAGTATGAAACAACTATGCTGCTTGAATTTAAGAAGTCGGATATTCAATTTATGGAAGTGCCAATTGAGACAGTGTATATAGAAGATAATGCATCAACACATTTTAATCCGGTTAAGGACTCAATAAAGATATATAAGGTTATATTCAAGTATTCATTTTCACCAACAGTTGTTAAATATATATTAAGCTCATTGGCATCGTGGGTTATAGATAATTTAATATTTAATTTACTTGAATTTTTTCTTTTTGCGTTTACAATATCAATAAGACTGTTATTTAGTACGGTAGCCGCAAGAATTATATCGTCAATATTTAATTTCACGATGAACAGACGTCTTGTGTTTAAATCAGACAAAGATGTCAAGTCATCTATGGTCAGATATTACATATTATGGGCGTGTCAGCTTATGGCATCATATCTTCTTGTATACATCTTTACAAGATTATTAGTGCTTGGCAGTGTGGCTGTCGCATTTACAAAGATAATTGTTGATTTATGCTTATTTGTAATAAGCTACAACATACAGAAAAAATGGGTGTTTAAATAATTAGACACGAATTACATCAATAGAAATGAGGATAATAATGAAGAATAACGTACTTAAGTGGCTAGGAAGAGTTGGAGCTACGCTTTTAACTACTATCGTAATTCTTGTAGTTGGTCTTTATCTTGTTATGGCTATGCTTGCGTGGGGACCTTCTACATTTGCTAAGAAGCAGTTTATATTATCGCTTCAGGAGACAGGAGAGCTTGGTTTTATGGCTAACTGGTTCTGTTCACAGGAAGAGATTGATATGATTAAAGAGGAGAATTCAGTTAAGGATACTACTGATATAACTGATTCAAGCCTTGTTGTAATCGGACAGGATTCATCTAGTGATGAAGAAGACCTTTATGTTGTTGATGTAAAGGCTGGAACATATAGCGGTAAGCTTATGGTTGTCAAAGATCCTTCAAGATTATTTGTAGGAACAGTACCAGAATTCAAGCTTGAAAAGGGCTGGACAGTTGCTGAGATAGCACAGAGATATGATGCACTAGCAGGTATCAATGGTGGAGAATTCGTTGACTCAACACCACAGACAGCTATGCCAATCGGACTTGTTATGGTAGATGGCAATATATTAAAGGGCGATTCATCTACAATGTACCACGTTACAGGAATAACATTTGATAACAAGCTTGTAATGGGTAATATGACATCATCTAAGGCTGTAGAGCTTGGAATAAGAGATTGTGTCAATGTAAGCAGTGATATAGGTCCATTTCTTATAATTAACGGTGAACCACAGGACGTTGATGGTGTTGGTGGAGGACTTAATCCACGAACAGCAATAGGACAGAGAGCTGACGGAGCTATTCTTCTTCTTGTCGTAGACGGAAGACAGGCTACAAGCCTTGGTGCATCGTTCTCAGATTTACAGGATATTATGCTTCAGTACGGTGCTGTAAATGCGTCAGCTATGGATGGTGGTACATCAACACAGATGTATTATAATGGTGAGGTTATTAATAAGCCATATTCACCAACAGGACCAAGAACACTTCCAACAGCATTTTTGATTAAATAATTACACGGAGATGAGAAGAATGTCAGAGAATAATAATAATGGAAAGAAGAATTTTTTTAAGAGATTATCAGGATTTAAGAAGTTTCTTGTGATATATGCCTCTGCACTGGTAGTGATTATTGCTGTTGCGTTAGTGCTTTTATACGGGTTATTAAAGGATTACGAGGCTGGCAGGCCAGCCAATACTATGGATAAGCTTGTATCACATATTGAAGCAGGGAATGTAGGCAAATGGATTAAGGATGCAGGTATCCTTGGAGAGTTCGAGACAGAAGATATTGTATCAGATTATTTTAAGGATACATTTGCTGATAAGGAAGTAAGCTATAAGAAGAAGGCAGGAGAATATACAGAGAACAATCCGGTATATATTCTTTATGCTGATGATAAGAAGATAGCCAATGTTACTCTTACAGAGAAGAAAAAGAACGCTCATAAGTTCACAGAGTGGAAGTTAGCTTCTATAGACTTTAATGTAGACTCTAAGACTAAGAATACAGAACATTCAGTTAAAATTACAGCACCTAAGAATAGTGAAGTGACAATTAACGGAGTTAAGGTATCATCTGATTATATTACAGGTGAGGCAGATGTAAGCCTTTGCAAGCACGTTGGAGATTATGTTACTACACCAGTTGATGATGTATACAATATTAACGGAATGTTTGCCAAGCCAGAGGTTAAGGTTACCTATAATGGCAAAGAGCTTGATACTGAATATGTTAAAGATGGATATGAGGCATATTATCCATCAGATGATGAGCTTCTTTCAAGCGAGAAGAGCCATATATTAACAGTTGCTGAGAATTACGGCAAATATATGATTAACAGAGGAAGCTTAAGTACTCTTTCAAGCTATATGATTGGTAATGCCAAGGAATATATGAGTGATATTCCGGCTATCGATGTATATCTGATAGGAAGAACTTTTACATATGATATTACTGACGAGAATGTAAGTAACTTTAGAAAATATTCAGATGACTGTTATTCGTGTGATGTAGATTACAATCTTAATGTAAAATGGTCATCAGGAAGTACAACATACAATATTTCTTTAACATATGTGTTTGTTAAGCAGAATGACAAGTGGATGTTAGCTGATTTTTCTATAAGATAATTATAGATAAGATAATTATAAACAACAGACATATATAGCAGGAAATAACAATGCGCTGTCAGCGCAGGAATGGAGAAAGTTATGTCACAGGATAATAAGCGCAATTTTATATTACATGGTTCCATACTTGCTATGGCTGGAATTTTTGTAAGAATAATTGGAATGGTTTATAGAATTCCGGTGCTTAATATAATTGGAAGTGAAGGTAATGGTATATATGTAACGGCATATAATGTATATAACATAATACTTGTGCTGTCATCATATGGACTTCCGATGGCTGTTTCAAAGCTGATTTCTGCAAGGTTTACTAAAAGAAGATATAAGAATGCGGCGAAGGTATTAAGATGTTCGCTGACAGTCGGTGCGTTTACTGGTGGTGTTGCGGCACTGCTTGTATACTTTGGTGCTGATTTTATAGAAAATGTTATATATGGCGGGGGTGTACCTGGTCTTGCAATACCATTAAGAGTATTAGCCCCAACCATATTTATAGTTGCATTATTAGGTGTATTAAGAGGTTTCTTTCAGGGACAGGGAACTATGATTCCAACGGCTGTTTCACAGATTATAGAACAGCTTGTCAATGCAGGTGTTAGTATAGCTGCAGGTTATATGCTTATGAAAGCATACAGTAGTGCTTCTAATGCTTCTGCTTATGGAGCGGCAGGAAGTACACTTGGTACAGCTATGGGTGCTCTTACTGCACTTGTATTCTTTATATTTCTGTATCTTATATACAGACCTACATTTATGCGTATGGTTGCTAAAGATAAGAGTGTTACAAGGCAGGATACTAACAGGTACATTTATAAGACAATTATAATTACAATGGTTCCTATTATATTAAGCCAGACGTTTTATCAGATTAGTGCCTTAATAGATGATGTAATGTTTAGTAATATAATGATGACAAGAAATATATCGAAAAATATATCAATGGATCTTGGTAACTTTGGTTCAAGTTATACACTGCTTATAAGTATACCGCAGGGTATAGCGACAGCGTTATCAGCCTCGATGCTTCCAAGTATTGTAGCATCTTATACAGAAGATGATTATGACAGTATATATTCAAAGATAACAAAGACTCTTAAGACTAATATGTTTATAGCGGTACCATCATTTGTTGGATTTTTTGTGATAGGTGAGCCTATTATTAAACTGCTATTTTCAAGATATGACAGCGTGCAGGGTGGGCTTATGTTAAAAATAGGTGCTATAGCTATTGTATTTTATACATTATCAACAGTTACAAGCTCAGCACTTCAGGCGGTTGACAGAGTTAAGACTCCTATGATTAATTCATTTATATCATTAGTTGTCCATATAATACTTGTGCTTGTATTGCTGGAATTTACTAATCTTGGTATATTCTCACTTGTAATAGGTAATGCTTCATTCCCTGTTATTATATTTGTGCTTAATCTTATAGCATTGTATAGAGATGAAGGATACAGGCTTCCTGTTATATCAATATTTGCAAAGCCGGTTATATGTTCAGCATTAATGGGTATATGTACACTTTTGACATATAATATAATTAATAATATTACAATGTCTAATACAATATCAGTGCTTGTGGCATTGTGTGTTGCAGCAATCACATATTTTGGACCATATGTTCTTCTTATGAAGAAGTTTAAAGATGTATTCTGATAAATGGTATTATTACAAAATAGTCTGGATATATCAGAGAGTGTTAAAATAAAATTTTGATACTCACATCATTATAGATTAATATAATTAGGAAAGAGAGGAAATAAAGTGCAGGATAAGTTTACAGATAAAGCCAAAAAAGTATTGGAACAGGCTGCATTTGCTGCTGCGGTTAATGGACACAGCTATATTGGGTCTGAACATTTGCTTTTAGGACTTATACAGGTTGAAGACAGCCTTGCATACAAGGTTTTACAGAACAATGATGTAACAGAAACTAAAGTGCTTAATCTTATATATCAGCTTATTGCACCGGATAATGCGGTAAGTGTTAAAGAACCGGCAGGCTATACTCCAAGAGTCCGTAAGATTCTTACTAACTCAATAGAGGAAGCTGCAAGATTTAAAGCTGATAAAGTAGGTACAGAACATATTCTTATTGCCATTATGAAGGAAACTGAAAGTGTTGCCTCAAGACTTCTTAATACAATGGGTGTATCAATTAAGAAGATATATACAGAGTTATTAGAGGGAATGGGCGAAGATGTATCACGTCTTAAAGAAGATTTTCAGAATGGCAGAATTAAGGCTAAGGATAAAAAGGCAACAACTATGTTAGACCAGTACAGCAGGGATTTAACAGAACTTGCCCGTAATAAAAAGCTTGACCCTGTTATAGGCAGGGAAGAGGAAATCCAGAGAGTTATCCAGATATTATCAAGAAGAACAAAGAATAATCCGTGCCTTATCGGCGAGCCCGGTGTAGGTAAGACCGCAGTTGTTGAGGGTCTTGCATTAAGAATAGTTGAAGGCGAAGTTCCATCAACTATTAAGGATAAGAGATTAGTAACACTTGATTTATCAGGTATGGTGGCTGGTTCTAAATACAGAGGTGAATTTGAAGAAAGAATTAAAAGGGTAATTGCAGAAGTAAGAAATGCAGGCAACATTTTATTATTCTTAGATGAAATTCACACAATTATTGGTGCTGGTGGTGCAGAAGGAGCTATAGATGCTTCTAATATTCTTAAGCCATCACTTGCAAGAGGAGAAATCCAGCTTATAGGTGCTACAACTCTAGAAGAATACAGAAAACATATAGAAAAAGATGCTGCATTAGAAAGAAGATTTCAGCCGGTTAAGGTGGAAGAGCCAACAGAAGATGAGGCGATTGACATACTTATGGGACTTAGACCTAAGTATGAGGAACACCATAATGTAGTTATTACAGATGATGCCGTAAGAGCGGCAGTTAAGCTTTCTAAGAGATATATCAATGACAGATTTCTTCCAGATAAGGCAATTGACCTTATAGATGAGGCTTCTTCAAGAACAAGGCTTGAAGCATTTGTTGTACCAAAGGATATTAAGAAGCTTGAAACACAGATAGATGAACTTTCAGTTAAGAAAGAGCAGGCTATTAAGTCAGAGAAATATGATGAAGCGGCTGAGCTTAAGAAACAGCAGACAAGAAAGAAGAACAGGCTTGAAAAGCTTCGCACAAGCTGGCAGGAGAGCATAGACGGCAGTGACCTTACTGTTGATGAAGAACAGATAGCTAGGACTGTGTCAATGTGGACTAAGATTCCAGTTGCCAAGATAGCAGAGGCTGAGTCAGAGAAGCTTATGAATTTGGAAAAAATGCTTCATAACAGGGTTATAGGACAGGATGAGGCGGTTACAGCAGTTGCCAAGGCTATAAGACGAGGCAGGGTAGGTTTAAAAGATCCTAACAGACCAATAGGCTCATTCTTATTCTTAGGGCCTACAGGTGTAGGTAAGACAGAACTTTCAAAGGCACTTGCTGACTGTATGTTTGGAACAGATAATTCTCTTATAAGAGTTGATATGTCTGAGTATATGGAAAAGCATACGGTGTCTAAGCTTATCGGTTCACCTCCGGGATATGTAGGATATGATGAGGGCGGACAGCTAAGTGAGAAGGTAAGAAGAAACCCTTATTCAGTTGTACTTTTTGATGAGGTTGAAAAAGCTCACCCAGATGTATTCAATGTACTTTTACAGGTGCTTGATGACGGACATATAACAGATTCAACAGGAAGGGTTGTGGACTTTAAGAATACAGTTATTATTATGACTTCCAATGCAGGTGCGGAGAATATTGTAGCACCTAAATCTTTAGGATTTACTTCGGAAACATCAGAGGAAAAAGAGCACGAAGATATGAAGAGCAAAGTAATGGAAGAAGTTAAGAGAATATTCCGTCCGGAATTCATTAACAGAATTGATGACATAATTGTATTCCATATGCTTAAGAAAGAACAGATTGGACAGATTGTTGATATTATGATGAGAACCGTTAATAACAGAATTATGGAGCAGATGAGTCTTTCGGTTGAACTTGATGATGAGGCTAAGGCTTATATTGTTGATAAGGGCTACGATTCTAAATATGGAGCACGTCCATTAAGAAGAACAATACAGAATGAAATAGAAGATGTTATGGCAGAGAAGATACTTGAAGGCAGTATAAAGGCTGGCAACAAAGTATTGGTAACAGTTAAGGATGGTAAACTGAACTTTAGCTGCAAACGAGGTCATAATAGAAATATTCACAAATAATACTACTAAAATACTAGCGTCATTGTACATTATGTTGTATAATGTGTGTATAGATATTCGTAATAAAACATAGGAGGACAATAATATGCCAGTAATTAATGAGTTAATTCGTTCAGAGAAGGATGGAACTCTTAGCTTTGGTAATTATAAGCTGGATACTAAGTCAAAGTTATCAGATTTTGAACATTGTGGAGATTCTTACAAGGTAAAGACATTTAAGGAGATTACGAAGCTTGAACGCAATGGTTCATTTGTATATGAATCTGTTCCTGGAACAGCTGTTATGAATTTTAAGGCTGCAGATACAGGCTTATCATTTACGGTGGAAGGAAGCGATGATGCACAGATAACAGTTGAGCTTGAAGAAGGCGCTTCTTATAATGTAACAATCAATGGAGTATCTGAGGGAACTATGGCTACTAATATGGGTGGCAAGATTGTACTTTCAGTAAGCCTTGAAGAAGGTAAGAGTGTTAGTGTAGAAGTTGTTAAAGCATAATAATACTACAATCTTTAACATTAACAGGTGTCATAATTGTAAATTTTAATAAATGCTGTGCCTGGCATAAAGTCATATATAGACCAATGCGGGGTGCAGCTTTTTTATATTTGGTATCAGAAAGAGAGGAGAAGAGAAGTGGCAAAAGCAAAAAATACGGCATTTTTTTGCAGTGAGTGTGGATATGAGTCAGCAAAATGGTTCGGGCAGTGTCCGGCGTGCAAGGCGTGGAATACATTTGTTGAAGAACCAATAGCATCTAAGTCATCGGTTAAGGGTATATCAGCAGTCAGGAAAGAAAGCACCTATAAGGATAACCATCCGGTGAGCTTAAAAGAGATTAATTCTGAAGAGAAGGAGAGAACATCAACAGGAATAGGCGAACTTGACAGAGTTCTTGGTGGTGGAATTGTGCAGGGTTCACTGGTGCTTGTAGGTGGAGATCCCGGTATTGGAAAGTCAACACTTTTGTTACAGATGTGCTATTACCTATCAGATGCAGGCAATAAGGTGCTGTATATATCCGGAGAGGAGTCGTTAAGACAGATTAAGCTAAGAGCTGAAAGGATAGGTGGATGTAACGATAACCTTAAGACGTTCTGCGAGACTAATCTTGATATTATAGAAGAGGTTCTAAAAAAAGAAATGCCACAGGTGGTTATAATTGACTCTATACAGACTATGTACAGGGAAGAAATATCTGCGGCACCTGGAAGTGTGTCACAGGTAAGGGAAAGTACATCTATTCTTATGCAGTTAGCCAAGGGACTTAATATAACGATATTTATTGTAGGACACGTTACCAAGGAAGGTGTTGTTGCAGGGCCAAGAGTGCTTGAGCATATGGTTGATACAGTGCTTTATTTTGAAGGGGACAGATATGCTTCATACAGAATATTAAGAAGTGTAAAGAACAGATTTGGGTCTACCAATGAAATTGGGGTGTTCGAGATGAGGCAGGACGGTTTAAGTGAGGTCGCCAATCCATCGGAGTATATGTTGTCTGGAAGACCAGAAGGGGCGTCAGGCTCAGTTGTAGTATGTCTTATTGAAGGCACGCGACCTCTTATGGTTGAGGTTCAGGCACTTGTGTGTGACTCTAACTTTGGTATGCCAAGGCGTACTGCTGCGGGAACGGATTATAACAGGGTTAATCTGTTGATGGCAGTCCTTGAAAAAAGGGCGGGAATGAGAATGTCCTCAAGCGATGCCTATCTTAATGTGGCAGGTGGAATAAAGGTATCTGAACCAGCACTTGATTTAGGGATAGTTATAGCACTTGTCAGTAGTTTTAAGAATAAAGAAGTTGACAGCAGAACAGTTATATTTGGTGAAGTCGGATTGTCAGGCGAGGTAAGAGCCGTAACACAGGCACAGCAGAGGGTGAATGAAGCTGTTAAGCTAGGGTTCACAACCTGCATATTACCATATGTATGCTTGAAAAATATTAAAAATAATGATAAAATTAATCTTATTGGTATACATAATGTTAACGAAGCAATTGACTTAATATAAATATACAAGAATAATATACATATTTGGAGGAAGAATATGGATAACAGTAAATTAGTAAGCGACCTGTCAAGAATTCTTGAAGGATTGGATTCATCACAGGAGCAGTTAGAAAAAGATGCTTTTGATGTAATTAATTCATCAGATACATCACTTAATCTCGTGAAAGAGAGTATTTCAAGTGTTGAGGAAATTCTTAAGATGATAACTGAACTTAATGAGATAGCAGAAGAATCAGCGGCAAGAATTAAAGAACTTGAAAAGCTTTCTAAAGACATTGAACAGTTTGCAGGCGTTATAGCATCAATATCAAGCAGAACCAATATACTTTCGCTTAATGCTTCTATTGAGGCTGCAAGAGCAGGTGAGCACGGAAGAGGCTTTGCAGTTGTTGCAAGTGAGGTGAGGAATCTTGCTGCACAGTCGGCCAAGTCATCAAAGGAGATTACAGATACAATCAATATGGTACAGCAGTCAGTTGATAAGACAGTTGGCTCTATGAAGAACATATATGAGAATTCTAACCAGCAGAAAGAAAAGGCAGATGAGATTGGTAATGTGCTTAATAAAGTTGTAGATGCGGCATACACTGCTAATGAGGTTGCAAGAAATATCGAGAACGAAATTGCATATCAGAGAGAGATTACAGATAAGGCTAAGAATGCCTTGATGTAGCTGTATTCAGGTAATCGGATTTTTAATTACATATTATTATATGAGGGAGGATTAATATATGTATCAGTGTCCGGGCTGTGGTGGAAGATTAGTCTTTGACATACCATCACAGCAGTTGATGTGTGACCATTGCGATACGAAGTATGACCCATATGCAATCAGTAAGGAACAGGATGCGGAGGAAAGTCAGGAATATGACGTTACTGTATTCAAATGTCCTAACTGTGGTGGAGAGATATTAAGTACTGATAATACTGCAGCTAATTTTTGCAGCTTTTGTGGAGCATCAACAATTCTGACAAGCAGAGTATCAAAACAGCAAAGACCAGGATATATAATACCATTTTCCAAGACTAAGGAAGACTGTAAGCAGGCTTATAAGAAAATGGTACGTCACGCGTGGTTTGCCCCTAAGGAATTAAAAGATGAGAAGTTTATAGATGGTTTCAGAGGTATATATATGCCTTATTGGACGTATTATATAACCCAGAAAGGACCAATGTGCCTAAGCGGTTCTAAAAGCCATAGACGGGGAGATTACATTTATACAGACTATTATGATATAACTGGCGATTTGGATTGCCAGTATAAGGGTCTGTCATATGATGCTTCATCGTCATTTGATGACAGTATAAGTGAGGCAATAGCACCATATGACGTTAAGAATATGAATCCATTTACTCCATCAATGCTTAGTGGATTCTATGCAGATACAGCAGATGTTGCACCGGATGTATACAGGGCTGATGCGAAAAATGTAGCTGTTGACGAGACATATTCCTATGTCAAAAGGTCAGCACATCTTGGGTCAGTGCAACTTGATAATTATCAGGGGGATATTGAGGGAAGACTTTCGACAAAGGTAGTAGCACAGGATAGAACAATGTTTCCGGTGTGGTTCTTATCATACCGTAATAAAGACAGAGTTGCATATGCGACAGTTAATGGACAGACAGGGAAGGTGGCAGCGGATCTGCCAGTATCACTTATGAGGTATTTTATAGGTTCGGTTATTCTTGCAATACCTATATTTTTAATGCTTAACAGTTCATTTACATTAAGACCTAAGACTACATTGGGGATTGCATCGATTATAGCATTATTTACAATAATTCTTTATGTATTAGAATTAAAGAAAATATACAAGAAAGACCAGCAGTTAGATGACAAGGGCAGAATGTATGCAGGTTCAGCTATTAATGCCAATGAATCACCATGGGCAAGGCGTAAGCGTGAAGACCAGCTTGCAGGCGATATAGCTGATGTTATAGACAAAGGCAGGCGTGAAGCAAGGGCATATGGACGTAAGAATAAAAGAAGAACAACAAGAACTAATATGGCAGTGGTAACTATGATAATTTCATTGGTGTGTTGTGTATTTCCTATGTTGTATGTCTATCTTCAGATGATGTCTATATTCTATGGCTCTGGAGATATTGGGGCGGGATTTTCTATAAGTGTTATATGTCTTATAACAGGTATAGTGCTTACTCTTGTTAATCATAAAACGTTTAAAATGATAACTAATAAGAAGATATCAGGTAATATAGGTTCACTTGCAGCGATGGCAATAGCCTCGGTAGTGCTGTGGATTAATCCTGTATCGGATCTATATTACTATGGTGCTGTTATAGCTGAATTAATTGCAATAATGTATACTATTATGGATTTAATCAGATATTACAATGTTCTTGCAACTAGAAAACTTCCACAGTTTGATAATTATAGTGGAGGTGATGATAATGCATAATAGAAGTATTATATGTGCTATAGATAGAAAATATACTGTTAAAGACATACATAGATGTATTCACGCAGTTATGGCGTTAACAGCAGTTGTTCTATTGCTATTAGTATTTGCGGCTTCTTTTTTACTACAGGTAAAAGCTGATGAAGAGAAGTATCAATATAATAATGTGGATACAGGATATGAGGTTGTTATAGAAGATGACGCAGACATTATAGATGAGAGTAATTATTCTTCATTGTTAGACATTATGAAACAGATAACAGTGTATGGTAATGTAATGTTAAAGACTATAGATACCAACAGCACCACTACTGAAAGTTATGTAAGAAGCCTGTACAGGGAAAAATATGGCACTGATAGTGGGACGATATTTATAATTGATATGTATAACCGTAATATCTGGATACATAGCAATGGTAATATATACAGTACAGTTACAAGCTCATACGCAGATACAATAACTGATAATGTATACAGATATGCTTCATCAAAAGACTATTATATGTGTGCATATAAGGTGTATGAGCAGGAACTCGCACTTCTTAAAGGCAGAAGAATATCACAACCAATGAAGTATATAAGCAATGCACTTCTTGCTGTTGTAGCGGCATTAATTATTAATTATGGAATTGTAAGACTATATTTAAGGAAGAAGGCACCATCAAGAAAAGATATAATGAAAGGTATATTTGCTGGAAAGGCTATTAATAATTGTCAGGTTACATACCGTTATCAGACCAGGACATATTCACCAGTACAGACAGACTCAGGCAGCAGTTCTTCCGGAGGCTCATCAGGGGGCTCATCTTCCAGTGGTTCGTCAGGTGGTGGAGGCGGAGGTGGCGGAGGTCACAGCTTCTAATATCACATTGGTGTTGTTTTATTAACAGATATTATTGATATACTGGTTTTCGGAGTTAGAGGTTAAAACTAACAACTGGAAACCGGTATTTTTATACCTATAACTAAATGGATTTTGTACTATGGTTGGTATTGTGGCAAGGAATATTAAGAAAAAAATGACTTAATTAAAAGCATTTTATAAACAAATATCGTCCAATAGCTGTCAAAATCAGTATTTATATTGCTTGGAAATGCCGTATTTTAGGGGGTTTTTAAAAAAATTGGAAAAAATTCAAAAAAATTGAAAAAAGTTGTTGACATAATACCTGGTAGGTGCTATTATAATCAAGTCGCCACGAGAGATGAGCGACACGAAAGCTTCTCAAACACAGATAAATACTGAGTTTGAAAGCAATGAACTTTGATAACTGAACAGAAAGACAACCTTGAAAATTCTTTTTAGAATTTCGAGATGAGTACGGAATTCATTAGAATTAAGTATACATCTTTTGTGAACATCATTCAAGCAATTGAATGAATCCTTAAACACAGTATAAGGAAACTAT
>NZ_JBBMET010000013.1:0-47439 GCF_040096425.1 Lachnospira sp. CLA-JM-H23 | reverse complement strand
GATAGCTCAATGGTAGAGCACTCGGCTGTTAACCGAGTTGTTGTAGGTTCGAGCCCTACTCGGGGAGCTGTAAGAATAATTATGATAGTTAAGCAAGTTGGGCATGTTGTCCTTCTAGTTCAGTATTAAGGCTCCATGGTCAAGCGGTTAAGACACCACCCTTTCACGGTGGTATCAGGGGTTCAAATCCCCTTGGAGTCATTTTTTGTTCTTACTATGAATATAATATGTTATGGCGACATAGCCAAGTGGTAAGGCGTGGGTCTGCAACACCCTGATCACCAGTTCGAATCTGGTTGTCGCCTCTTTAACCATCTCACAATTATGTGAGATGGTTTTTTTGTGTAATAGAAAATTCAGATAGAATTCCCTATTATACTGATGTACGCTCGTGCAAAGATGTAGTTAGTCACTGGTGACCGCACTCTGTGCTAGGATGTGCGTTGCACATTCTTTTTGCAATGTGATGTATTATTTATTTTGAAAGATATTTGAGAAAGATATTTGAGATATATTATTTTACAAAGATTTTTGATATGTTATAATATATTAAATAGGTTTTATAAATAAGTCAGAGGTAATGGTGAATAATGAATACAACTAACATTTTTAAGCAGTTCATTAAGAATACTGTGGGTAAGTTTACAAGAATTAAATTCACAAAGAACGGTACTATAAGAAAGATTACAGGAATTGCCGCTATTATATCAATAATGGCAGGGACGACAGCCTGTGGTAACAGAACAGAAGCAGTTATAACAGATGATAATGAAGATATAACAAGTTATAAGGAATATGCTACAGTGGAAGAAAGCAAGGCTTCCAAGTTCCAATATACAGATTTAACGATTAATTCGCTTAAATATATGATGACAGAAGCGGCAGTTAAGAATATATATGGCACACCGGTATCAGAATATGAGTCTACAGAGAAGGACACTAATGCTGAAGCGGAATATTTAGAAAAGGTATGTTCTTACAATGATTTAACGCTTATATTTGTAAAGTTCACAGATGACGGAAGAACGGCTGGAAAGAATGAAAATGGTACATATAAGCTGACAGCGGCGGCATCAGTAAGCGATAAGGATGTATTTTCAAGAGGACTTAAGGTCGGTATGTCGGTTGACTCAATATTAAGCGTATATTACAGGGATCAAGACTATAAGAATAATTATTATACATCAGATGACAGCACAGCAGTGCTGGGTAAATATCTATATGGAAGCTTTACACTAGATGAGCTTGACAAGGTTAATACCAAAGATGCAATTGCTTATGGATTAATTAATTTTAATGGTTATGACAGTGATGAAACAGCAGATAATTATATAATAGAATTTACATATTTTGCACCTGACTATAAAAATGGAACTGCATCAGTAGATGATGATTTTGCACAGATAGCATTTGATATAGATAACAATGGCGTAATAACAGCTATAAGATGGTACTATTATCCACAGCAGTAGTGGAAATTAAGATAATATGTTAAGAAGGAGAAGGACATGAAGAGATTTTCAAGGTGTGTGCTAATATTAATATTAGTAGCAATTCTTAGTGGAGTAAGCGGATATATGTACGAGAACAAGATGATATATCCAATGTATGAATCGACAACACAGTTATATGTTGTGCCTGGAGAAGAAAATGAGGCTTCAATAAGAGCCAATAATGGTGGGTTGAAGGAAGATTTTACTATTATTTTCAAGAGCAGTGTGGTAATATCTGCAGCACAGAGAGTGGCAGGAACATCAGAGGATATAGCACAGTATTTAACAGTTTCATCGCCTGCTAACAGTAATATAGTAGAGATTAAATGTGTTAATCCAGACCAGAACACAGCAAAAAAATATGTTGATGCGGTAGCTACAACAGCAGTTAAGACAACATCTATAATACCGGTTAAGTCAATTCAGATATTATCAGAGGGTACATCTACAGGTGTAGCATTTAAGCCGGATTTATACAGAAATACAATTATAATTACAGCCATTGCAAGTGCAGTATGTCTTTTTATAGAGATAATTGTATGCCTTTGCATAAGTGCATTTAAGTCAAAGGATGAAGATTTTAACCACGAATTTGAATACGAGAGAAGATTTGGTAATGTGGAGTATATTGACCACAAGCCAGACTTAATTGAAACATCTAAAGATAAGAAAGAAAAGGTTTTGAAACATTCTAATAAGAAGAATAAAGATGAAGATATCCTTATTAATATAGAGGATGAAAAGACAGTCTATGAAGCTGATGATGAAGAAGATTTGGATGAGGATATTCTTCGCGAGGCTGCTCAGGACGAAGATATATTAAAAGATACAGATACAATAGAAGAAGCAGAGGACGAAGCCGATTATGAGGCACAGGCGGAAGTGGCAGCTACTATAAGTGAGGATAATGCAGGCACACAGCTGGATAATGCCAACAAGAACGTAAAGCCAGCACCAGCCAGTACAGGACAGTCTGCTAGTGTAGAAGCACCAGCCAGTACAGGACAGTCTGCTAGCGTAGAAGCACCAGTCAATGCAGGACAGTCTGCTAGCGTAGAAGCACCAGTCGATGCAGAACAATCCTCTAGTGCAGAAGTACCAGTCAGCACGGAGACCTTAGCTAGTGCTGTAGAAGTAGAAAAGCCAGTACAGGAAGTTAAAGCTGCAGAGCCAGTCAATGAGGCAGACCAGTCAGCACAAGAGTCTGATGCAGCCAGCAAGGAAGCTAATGTTGTAAGTGAACCAGTGGTTTCAGCCGTTGGAGCAGAAGTTGACAAGGCTCAGCTTAATAATGCAGGCAATAATATAGATTTGAACAATAATACAGATATAAATGATAGCGAAGAGGTTAATTCTGAAAGCAGAAAGTTCAGAATTTTAGGTACAATAAGAAAGTAGTTAAAAGGGTGAAGTCGTATGTATAGTGTAAATGTTGACAAATTAGTTAAAACATCAGAAACACAAGCAGAAAGTCTTTTAGAAATAACAGATAATATTATAGAGGGACTTGGAAATCACAAAGCATTTGCAGTGCTTGGCGGTAAGGTGGATACATTTAAAATAGCCTATAATATTATGGAAAAAGGCAATAAAGTGCTTTTTGTGGACGGAGATATAAGGACAGATGTATTTCTTGGAAAGTATAAGCTTGGCAAGAGTGCGAAGGGTGTGCTTGATTATATTAAAAGACCTGAGAAGAATGAAGAAATAGTCTGTGTAACTAATCACAAGAATTTGAGCCTTATATTTACAGGTATCAATGAAGATGGTGTTGTGACAGATGATGAGATAATGATATTTAAGTCACTTATAGATAAGTATTCTAAAGAATATGATTATATTGTGGTGGACTCAGATGAGGATGGAACACTTGCTGCATTTTGTGGATATGCGGCAATAATAGCTGAAAAGGAAACTTACGATGAGGACGAGCTTAATAACAGAGTTATACAGTTAGAAGATAAGGAGTGTAATGTATTAGGAGTTATTATAAGAGAATAGGTCTATGATTAAATTAGAATGTGGCGATATTATTAAAATGAAGAAGAAACACCCTTGTGGCAGTGACGAGTGGGAAGTTATTAAAGTGGGTGCGGATATTAAGTTAAAATGCTGTGGCTGTATGCATGAGATAATTTTAAAGCGTTCGCTTGTTGAAAAAAATACAAAAAAAATACAAAAATCAGTCAATAATGACTTGTAAGAGTTATAATTATGTGCTATAATCAGTCCTCGTGATATTATTAATCCTTGTTCTTTTTATATTTTAATAAAAGGGACCTAAAGACCAGAAGGAGGTGCGACGTAGAATGAATAAGTATGAATTAGCATTAGTTGTTAGCGCAAACGTCGAGGATGAAGTAAGAAACGCTACAGTAGAGCAGGTTAAGGAATTAATCACTCGTTTTGGCGGTACAATTACTGATCCAGGTACTTGCGAGAAGAAGAAGCTTGCATACGAAATCCAGCATATGAGCGAAGGATACTACAACTTCATTAAGTTTGAGGCTGATGCAGCTACACCAGCAGAAGTTGAGTCAAGAATTCGTATTATGGAGAACGTTATTAGATTCTTAATCGTTAAAGATGGAGAATAATTGATTGACGTTTAGGCTTACAACTCTTTATAGAAGAGGAGAATAAGTATGAACAAAGTTATATTAATGGGTAGACTGACAAGAGAACCAGATGTACGCTATTCGCAGAATGCAGATGGCTCTATGGCAGTAGCAAGATATACATTAGCAGTAGACAGAAGACGTGCAAGAAACAATAATGATGAGCAGTCAGCTGATTTTATCAGTTGTGTTGCTTTCGGTAGATCTGGAGAATTTGCTGAAAAGTATCTTCATCAGGGAACTAAGATTGTTGTTACAGGACGTATCCAGACAGGTAGTTATACTAATAAGGATGGACAGAGAGTCTACACTACTGATGTTGTTGTTGAAGAACAGGAATTTGCTGAAAGTAAATCCGCTGCGTCAGGTGAGACAGCAGCATATACACCATCAAGACCAGAACCAAGCGCTGCTGCTGGGGATGGATTTATGAATATTCCTGATGGCGTTGAAGACGAGGGTTTACCTTTCAATTAAGATAGGAGGTAACTTGATATGCCAGATAAGAAGGCTGAAAGACCAGAGGGTCAGATGAGAAGAAGACCAATGCGCAGAAGAAAGAAAGTATGTGCATTTTGTGCTGATGCAAACAAGGCATTAGATTATAAGGATGTTGCTTTATTAAAGAAGTATGTATCTGAAAGAGGTAAGATTCTTCCTAGAAGAATTACTGGTAACTGTGCTAAGCACCAGAGAGCACTTACAGTTGCAGTTAAGAGAGCTAGACATGTAGCACTTTTACCTTACACAGTAGAATAATTATAATTGTAGGTTAGTATAATCTGCGGTTTAAAGAGCTTTCACAGACGTATATGTTTGTGAAAGCTTTTTTAATTTTATTATACAGATATGTTTAAATATATTTTGGTTATTAACTTTGCCTGTAGGTAAGGCTTAGAATATGTATCTTAATGAAGATAAGGATAATTGTGTAATTGAGCTTTGGGATAGATAATTATTTAATATAGCTTTTAAGACAGATGAAGTTGTGTTATAATTTGCATATGCGTTTGGGCATAGTAGTGTGCTGTATATAAGCAAGCAGGAATTGAGGAATTAATATGAATAATAAGCAAACAAAGTCATTCAAACCATCTGGCAGGCTTAATTCTATATTTTTATGGCCTGTAGGTCTTGGTATATTACTTGTATTACTTGATATATTATTATGTTTGGTGAGTAGTGTGGCAGCGTCAATTGTTGCAGTATTTATAGTTATATATGCCTTTGTCTGTGCGATGATGATATGCTATTTTCGTCCAAGAATAATAAAGGAGATAGTGGAATTTTCTTCCAATTATTCTCAGGTACAAAGACAGCTGCTGTATGAGTTAAGCATACCTTATTGCCTTTTGGATAATAAAGGTAATATTTTATGGATGAATGCTTCTATGCAGGCAAGTATTAACAGAAAGAATGATCTTAATAAAAATATTTCTACAATCATACCTGAGTTATCAGCCAATGTATTCAGGAATTTTGAGGATTTCAAAGAAATCAGGGTCGCATTTAATGACAGGGACTACCGTGTTGAAATGAAGAGAATAAGTGCTGATATAATCACACAAGGTGTTAATATTCTTGCCAAAGATTATAATTCTTCGCTTGTAGCTATGTATATGTTTGATGAAACGGATATTAACCAGTACATACAGAAGATAAGAGATGAAAGGTTTGTAGTCGGGCTTGTATATATAGATAATTATGAAGATGCACTTGAAAGTGTAGATGATGTGCGTCGTTCTTTATTTGTCGGACTTGTAGATAAGAGAGTTAATAAATATTTCTCAGCTGGTGCGGCTATTATAAGAAAACTGGAGAAAGATAAATATCTTGTTGTATTCAGATATAAGTTCCTTGAGAAGCTTCTCGCAGATAAATTCAGTCTTGTGGAAGATATAAAGAGCGTAAAAGTCGGTAATGAAAAGACACTTACATTAAGTATTGCCATAGGAACTGGTGCGGCTGATTATGCTAGAAATTATGATATTGCCAAGGCGGCTATGGATCTGGCACTTGGACGTGGCGGTGACCAGGCAGTTATCAAAGATGGTGAGAAGATATACTATTATGGTGGAAAGAGTCAGCAGATGGAGAAGAATACACGAGTAAAGGTACGTGTAAAAGCCCACGCTTTAAGACAGATATTAGAGGCTAATGACAATGTGCTTATTATGGGACATAATCTGCCAGATATAGATTCATTTGGTTCTGCACTTGGTATATATATTATTGCCAAGAAGTTCGGCAAGGAAGCTCATATTGTATTTGGCGAGATTTCAAGCAGTGTCAGACCATTTATGAACCGTTTTATAGATAAAGAAGAATATCCAGATGATATGTTTATTAAGAAAGAGGAAGCAGAGAATTATCTTACAGCATCAACGGTAGTTATAGTTGTAGATGTGAACAGACCACAGAGAACAGAGTGTCCGCAGCTTCTTGATAAATGTAAGACTATAATTGTATTTGACCACCACAGACGTTCAAGCGATACAATTACTGGTGCGGTGCTTTCTTATGTAGACCCATATGCTTCATCAGCCTGTGAAATGGTCACAGAGATGATACAGTATGTTGATGATGGAATTAAGCTTAAAGCATTTGAGGCAGATGCACTATATGCGGGAATATCAATAGATACAGATGGATTTAACAGCAAGTCAGGTCCACGTACATTTGAGGCCGCGGCATTCTTAAGACGACACGGTGCAGATGTTACAAGAGTAAGGAAAATGCTTAGGAATGATATGAATGAATATAAGGCGATAGCTTCGGCAGTAAGCAAATCAGAGGTATACAAGTCTGCATTTGCTATTACTGTATTTGACGGAGAAGGTCTTGAAAGCCCGACTATAGGTGGTGCAAAGGCTGCGAACCAGCTTCTTGATATATCAGGAATAAAGGCTTCATTTGTTATTACACAATATGAAGATAAATTATATATAAGTGCAAGATCCATAGACGAGGTAAATGTACAGCTCGTTATGGAAAAGCTTGGCGGTGGCGGACATATGAGTATTGCCGGTGCTCAGCTTACGAATTGTACAATACAGCAGGCAGTTAATACAATTAAACTTACTCTCGACAATATGCTTGCTGAGGGCGAGATTTAGTATAAGCTTAAGCACAGGTAAAGTGCAGAAAAGAGGTTAATTATGGAAGTTATTTTATTAGAAGATGTAAGAACATTAGGTAAAAAGGGACAGATTGTTAAGATAAATGATGGATATGCCAGAAATTATGTTATACCTAAGAAGCTTGGTATAGAAGCTACACCTAAAAATCTTAATGACCTTAAGCTTCAGAAGAAGAGAGAAGAAAAAGAGGCAGCAGAAGAGCTTGCGATGGCTAAAGAGCTTGCTGCAACTATCGAAGATAAATCCGTTACAGTATATATGAAGACAGGTGAGGGTGGAAGAACATTTGGAACAATATCAACTAAGGAAGTAGCCGCAGCTGTTAAGGAACAGCTTGGACTTGAAGTTGATAAGAAGAAGATGAAGCTTGATGAGCCTATTAAGACTTTAGGTACACATATAATTGCACTTAAGCTTCATAAAGATGTAACAGCTAAATTGACTGTTAAAGTAGTGGAGAAATAATACATTTGTATAAGTGAGGAACTATGGAAGAATTAAATATTACCAGAACTATGCCTAATAGTCTTGAAGCTGAGCAATCGGTAATAGGTTCTATGATATGGGACAGGCAGGCTATTATTACTGCGGGCGAAATGCTTATGCAGGATGATTTCTATTATAAGCAGTACGGGATTATGTTTCAGGCTATGGTGGAGATGAATAATGAAGGCAAGCCTGTAGATGTTGTTACTTTACAGGAGAAGCTTAAAGAAAAAGATGTGCCTCCAGAGGTGTATAGTCTTGAATTTGTCAGGGAATTGCTTTCATCAGTGCCAACCTCTGCTAATATAAGACAGTATGCAACGATAGTTAAAGACAAGTCCATTTTAAGAAATATTATAAAAGTTAATGAAAAGATAGCTAATGACTGTTATGCAGGTAAAGACAGCACAGAGGATATACTTGCAGAGACAGAGAAGCGTATATTCGAGCTTGTAAGAAATAAAGGTGCAAGTGATTATACTCCTATTGATAAGGTTGTTCTTGAAGCACTTGATAAGATATCGACAGCGGCTAAGAACAGAGGTGTCGTAACTGGTGTTCCTACAGGCTTTAAGGATCTGGACAGCTATTTATCCGGATTACAGCCATCAGATTTTGTGCTTGTTGCCGCAAGACCATCTATGGGTAAGACTGCGTTTGTCCTTAATGTGGCGGAAAATGTTGCTATTAAACAGGGCATAACAACAGCCGTATTCAGTCTGGAAATGTCAAATGTACAGCTTGTAAACCGTATGCTTTCGCTTGAGTCATCAGTAGATGCCGACAAGCTTAGAAAAGGCCGTCTTGACTCTAATGACTGGGGCAAGCTTATTGAAGGTGCAGATGGAATAGCAAAGTCCAAGCTTATTATTGATGATACACCGGGTATCACGATATCGGAGTTAAGGTCTAAGTGCAGAAAGTACAAAATGGAAAATAATCTTGGCTTAATAATAATCGATTACCTCCAGTTGATGAGTGGTAATGGAAGGACGGAGTCAAGACAGCAGGAAATATCAGATATATCCCGTTCATTAAAGGCACTTGCCAGAGAGCTTGATGTACCTGTAGTTACACTGTCACAGCTTTCAAGAGCGGTAGAACAAAGACCAGACCACAGACCTATGTTATCGGACCTGCGAGAGTCAGGTGCGATAGAGCAGGATGCCGATGTAGTTATGTTTCTTTATAGAGATGATTATTATAATAAGGACACAGAACTTAAAGGTATTGCAGAGATTATCATAGCTAAGCAAAGAAATGGTCCTATAGGAACTGTTAAGATGGCTTGGATACCAGAACAGACAAGATTTGCAGACCTTGCAAAGAATATGGGTTTATAGAATTGATAATGATAAAGTGTATCGATTAGGAAAAACGCGGTTAATATAACTGTTTAGGAATTAATGATTAAAAGTTAATGGTTAAAATAAAACAGCAGGTGTGATAATTCACACCTGCTGTTGTTAGTTATGTATCTTCAAACTACTGTGGGTTTGGAGCACCAACTGGACATACACCAGCACAAGCACCGCAATCTACACATACATCTGCGTTGATTTCATAATGAGCAGCACCTTCGCTGATAGCTTCAACTGGACATCCAGCAGCACAAGCACCACAACTGATACAATCATCACTAATTACATATGCCATAATAATATTCCTCCTTGGATTTATTGTATCCATATTATACGATAGAGTAAGAAAAAATACAAGACAAAAAAATTAACACAAATCAGGTATTCTTGACATTTTTATTGGGTAATATTATAGTAGTTGTATGTGTCGGAAATATAGACCACACAACCTGATTATAACAGGAATTAATATATATGGAGGAAACAGGTATGGCAAGAGTTACCAAGGACACAACAATTGGTGAAGTTATACAGATTGATGCAGGAGTAATTCCAATTCTTATGGGTGCAGGTATGCACTGTGTTGGATGTCCTTCATCAGCAGGAGAGACATTAGAAGAAGCTGCTATGGTACACGGTATTGACAGCGATATGCTCGTAGAAGAAATCCAGAGCTACCTTCAGTCATTAGGCTAATATTAAAAAAGCTAAAGGCTGCTTAATATTAAAAAGATATCCCATTGTAGTAACATCTGCAATCAGTTTATAACTGGAGACTGGTGTTACTACAATGGGGTATTTTTTATTTTGGTATATATTGGTATAATTATCCGGATTATAAAGCTGTATGCAGATAATCAAAAATGTGCATATGGTAATGTTAACTCCACCAGCGGCTGTATTAGAGGTTAGCTGCAACATTTATCGCGTGCTTGGCTATAATGCAGTCACCGTGCTCTTTAAAGAAAGCAAATAAAGCTTCGTTTGAAGTTTCTTTAAGGGCATATTCTGATAATATGTTACATACCTTATTAAAATCTACAGATGAGCAGCAGCATCTCTGCATAATAAGGTAATATCTGTCACTGCCTGACTTCTTGTAAAGATAGCTTGGATCATTATAAATATGATTAATGACCTTGGAAGCATCAATAAAATCGTCCATAGATTCAAAAGAATATATTCTTGTCTTAGGAACAGGTGCAGCGGGAGCTTTGTGTTCAGTATTATTATCAGAACTGCTTCTGTCGCTGTTGGCAAATTCCTCAGGGATAGCAGTGGTGTCAGGAGCAGTATGCCTGCTTCCAGTGCTGACTGTATTCTCTTTGGAATTGTTGAGGTAATCTCTTACCTTGCTGAATAAATTCATAAGGTCATCACCGATAATCCCACCCTCTGATGTGGTCTTGGTATCCGCATCAAGCTCATCACCTGCGGTAGGCGGAACAGAAGTATCATTATAGGAATTATCATCAATAGTTTCTATATCTGAATAATCATCGTCATAATCATACTCACCATCATCCAAAGGGGAGAACTTAGAGAAGCGTGTATCTAATTCTTCAGGGTTCTCGACCTTTGTTATAATAAGAACAATACAATCAGATGAAATAGGAATTGCTTCAATCATAAGCGGAATATCGTCAGCCTCAAAACCAACCTCATAGGAAGCCTGCTGCATCATATCCCTGAAAAGTTCTTTTGCTTTTTCACTGCCATACGCAAGTTCGCTTATCTTTAATTGTCTAGAAGCAAGATCAGCCTGATTGAGTGTACAACGTATCTGATTCTCATTAACTCTTTCAATCTTCATAACAATCTCCTTTCTTGCGAAGTGCATAGTTAATTATATCTATGAAAATATAATACTCATTTTTCATAGATATGTAAAGGAGTCTGGATGTTTCATAAAATAAAAAATCTCTAAATTTTAAAAATTTCGACAAGAAGTTGTAAAATTGTATTGATAATATATTAAAAGTATGATATAAACTAATCAGAGTAATTTAATTCTATAAGTCAACGGAGGTGAATAACAGGAATTTAGCGATAAGTATGAGATAATAAAGCAATTGGCCAAGACCAATCATTCTAATGTATATTTAGTAAGGCATACCGCACTTGATACATTGCGAGTTGCCAAGGTTATCAGAAAGGCTGATATGGATAGTGACACTATCTTAAGAGAAGCCCGTCTAATTAAGAATCTTAAACATTCCCACATTCCAGTAATTTACGATATTGAAGAAGATGATATAAGTATCTGCATTATTGAAGAATATATATCTGGTAAATCTTTAAGGTCATATATTAATGATACAGACAATATAAAGACAAGTGAGATTTGTGATATAGCAGTTAAATTATGTGACATATTGGAGTATCTGCATAACTGCGATAATGGAATAATTCATCTTGATATTAAACCTGATAATATCATAATTGATGAGCATAATAATGTTAAACTTATAGATTTTGGGAGTTCGATTCACAAAGCTGGATTAACGCAGGCTGGTATGATAAGTCCAGGTTATGCTGCACCTGAGCAGTACGGCGGAAAGGAGCTTACTTATCAGACTGATATTTACAGTGTTGGAATGGTTCTTAAGTTTATGGCTGACAGCAATAGCACAGTCCATAATAAATTATACCCGGTAATTAATAAATGTACCCGTCATAATCAATACAGACGTTATAAAAATGTTAAAGCGTTAAGGTGGGAACTGGAACAAACTGCAAGGTCTGATATTACATTTTTTCAGAAAATAAAATTTATCAATAAAAATGCAATAAATAAAACCAGCAGCATAGCATTAAATAATACATATGTGTCAGGCAGTGAAAATGTGTCAGGCAGTGTATTAGAAAATTACAAAATAAACAGCATTTATGGAATTAAGAATTACTCTTATATAATTAAAGTATCAGGTAGCAGGAGAGGAATTGGAGTTACCCATACTGTGCTTAGTATGGCACACTGCCTCGGTGATTATGGCTTGAAATGTCTGGTAATAGAAGGTTCGGGAAGAACGGATATATTACAGACGGCATTGGCAGATAATAGTATATGTTCTACATCAGAAGGCCTTCTTATCTGCAGGGGAATATGGCTGATGCCGTCATATGGCAGAGATGAAACGCAGGGTGTTAATTATGATATACAGGATAATTTTGACATTGTAATTATTGACAGTGGAGTTAATTCATTATTTCAGGATTGTGATAATGAATTAAAAAATATTCATATGGATAGTTGTAACGAAAGAGTAATGATAGATAGTTATGGCTATGAGGCAATAATGAATGATAATAATTCAAAAATAATAAATATATGTGTTGTTGGCGGAAAATATGATGTCAGAAGTGAGAGCAGCCTCATAGATGAAACTGATAAAATATGCCATAACAGCATAATATTTGTTAATCTTGTTAATGAAGTGCAGTTTTATGGGTATTCTAATACTATAGCAGATAAGAAAAGCTGTTATAGAGTGCCGTGTATATATGAGTGGTACGAGAATAACGCTGCGTGGACTTTAATTATGAAGGATTTTATGCAGGATAATCTTACTGCTTTATGGGAGAACATAGATGCAGGACAAAAAAAGGAGTTATATAAAATATTATATGAAAAAATATGGGTTATCATGCAAAAGATTAAGACAAATAAAAGAATTAAAACATATAAAGGGATTGAAGCAGAAAAGAAAGAGCAGGGAATTACTAAATCAGTATAAAAATGTGAGAATATCTGATAATGTAAGGACTATAGGAGTAGCAGGGCTTTGTGACAGTGCAGGTGCAACTTATGTGACTATTATGCTGGCAGTGTTTTTTACAAGTGTATTAAAGAGAAAGACGGCTGTTGCAGGTGACATTAAGACATATGTGCTTATGAAAGAGCAGATGTGTGCAGGAAGAACAGTACGTTGTAAGAAGATGGTATCAAGACATGCCTACAGTATTAATGGGATAGACTTTTACGGGGTTCTGAATGACAATAGTTTTAATATATTAAAAGATAATTATGATATAGTAATAATAGATATAGATTTTGGTGATGCCAAGGATACATTTGCAAGAATGACTGCTACACTGGCAGGGTGTGACAAGAAAATGCTTATAGGGTCAATGCTTCCGTGGAAATTCAAGGAGTGTATTAAAAAGATTGAGAGAATGGGCAGATTTCTTCATATAAAGGGATTAACTATGTATACATTGACCAATGGCACAAAAGAGAATGAGCAGTTATTGCAGGATTATGGAGTGAAGGTGGAATTAACACCGATAGAGCGCAATCCTTTTATGTTAAGTGGAGAAAATCTTCACTGGTTTATGAAACTGTTAGTACCTTCTTATAAAGGTTATAATGGGGAAATAAGATAATATCACAAAAATAATATCACGGACAATTTAATAAAATGAGTATATCAATATTATTTATAATAGATTAATTAAAGATATATTCAGAAAAATGTATTAATGAAAAATATGTTAATAAATATAACAGGAAAATACATTAATATAAGTTAAAGGCGTCCCTTCGCCATACAATATACAAGGCGGGGTTAAATATATTTTGACCCTGCCAGTATTAAATGATACAATACTTCTGCAAAGATACTGTATATAGTCAGAATAATAAATATTATTGTTAATGCAATAAAGGCATATATTTAATGTCAGAGCGGGCACTTCGTATACTTAATGAAGAAATACAATAAAGTCAATTATTTAGTGTCAGAGCGTGAGCGTAATAAATAACAGTATAGACAGGAATGGAGATAAGAATGAGAAGCAGAAGGAAACACAGATATAGAACCGGACTGATAGCGGTTGTGGCAGTGGTTGTTCTTGCCGCACTGGCAGCAGGCACATTTTTAGTAAAAAGATACGCTCCATCTAAGGAATGGATGGACGGTTATAAATATTTTGAGGTGGATAGTAATACCGATAAGACATTGGTTATAATTGATAATAAAAGTTACAGTGATATCGGAGTTATGAGAGATGATGTGCTGTATCTTCCGGTGGATTTTGTGGCTGATTATATTAATGTAAGATTTTATTATGACAAAGAAAGTAACGCTGTTTTGTATACAGATGACAGCAGGACATATACATACGAGCCTGACAGTACAGGGTATAAGGACAGCGATGGTAATACATATGATAGTGAATATAAGATAGCGTGTGAGATAGATGGTACAATGTATATAGCATTTCAGTATGTGGCAGATTATACGAACTGCACATATGCATATGGAAGCAAGCCTTCAAGATTGTCTGTTAATATGATTAACGGAGAGGTCAGCAGGGTTACAGCGAAGAAAGATATGTATATACGATACAGAGGCGGCATCAAAAGTGACATTTTAGAGCAGATTAATAAAGGTGACAGCGTATATTATGTAGAAAGCTATGACGACTGGATAAAGGTAATAAGTGCGACAGGGTACACGGGTTATGTAAAGAGCAGTGATGTAAGTGAAGTGTATACAGAAGTTCCGGATAATACATATGAGTCACAATATGCAGGTCTGTCAATAAGCCAGAAGGTTAAGCTTGGCTGGTTCCAGGTTGCTGGTATGGCTGGCAATGATAACTATTCACAGCTTACAGGTCTGTCTAATATAAATGTTATCGCTCCAACCTGGTACAGCATTACATCAGAAAATGGCAGTATGAGTAATTACTCATCGACTTCGTGGGTTAATGCTATGCACAACAGAGGGTTACAGGTGTGGCCTTTAGTGGACGATTTTAATAAGTCAGTAGATTTTAAGGCGTTATATTCAAGCAGGACAGCAAGAAAGACAATGATTGATACGCTTATTAAAGATGCGAGGGCATATGGATATGACGGAATTAATCTTGATTTGGAAAATGTTAAGAGTGATTATGCTAAGGATTTCCTGCAATTTGTAAGAGAGTTGTCGGTTGAGTGCCATAAGAATAATATTATATTGTCAACAGATAATTACAAGCCGGAGGCATATAACAGCTGTTATAATCTTAAGGAGCAGTCAGATTATGTGGATTATGCAATTGTTATGGCATATGATGAGCATTATGCAGGTTCTGAGGCCGGTTCAGTTGCTTCACTTCCATTTGTTAAGGAAGCAGTTGAAGATATGACAGCATTAGTACCGGCTGATAAGGTTGTTGTGGGTATACCTTTCTTTACAAGAATATGGAGCGTATCACAGACTTCGACAACAAGCAGTGCAGTTGGTATGCAGGCGGCTATTGATGAGCTTAACAAAGACGGACAGACAGCCATATGGAATGATGATGCAGGGCAGTATGTATGCTCATATGATAAAAATGGAGTAACCAGGAAGATATGGTTTGAGGAAGACAAATCAATCGAGGAGAAACTTAAGGTCGTAGTTGATAACAATACGGCAGGAATTGCGGTATGGAAGCTAGGACTAGAGAAAGCTTCTGTGTGGAATGTAATTAACCAGTATATTAATGATTAATTATAAATATTAGTATGTCGGAAATGCTTTAAGTACTTACAATTAATGAATAGTATTAAATAGATTAAAGGAATTGCGGTGGCACAAGGTGCATACATTTTAATAAATGTGTAGTTGTGTGATAGTTATGCGTCCTGAATTAAAAATAGTACTGGTAGCAGTTGAGATTATTGTTGTTATAGCCGCAGCTTTAGCATTAGAGCAATGTGGCACAGGTTCTGAAAATTCAGACAAAGGATATATAAGCGGTGAATACTCCGGCGGGGCACAGGAAAATATTGATTATGAGGCAAAGACAGTTGCCATAGACAGCGGACACGGTGGTATTGACCCTGGAAAGATAAGTGCTGATGGCATACTTGAAAAAGATGTCAATCTGGCAATTGCTTCAAAATTGAAAATATTACTTGAACAGTCGGGAATTACTGTTATAATGACTAGGGCAGACGATAACGGATTGTATCAGGAAAGTGACAGTAATAAGAAAGCAGCTGATATGAAGAAACGATGTAGTATTATTAATGGAAGCAAAGCAGATATTGCAGTAAGCATACACCAGAACAGTTATGTAGGAGAAGCCTCTAAGGGTGCACAGGTATTTTATTACAAGCAGTCTGAGGAGGGAAAGAAGCTTGCTGGAATTATTCAGAAGAATATGATTAAAGAGCTTGATAATACTAATAAAAGAGTTGAAAAACCCGATTCTGCTTACTATATGCTGCGTAATACGCAGGTGCCAACGGTTATTGTCGAGTGTGGATTTCTGTCTAACAGGGAAGAAGCGTATAAGCTTAACAATGATGAATACCAGCAGAAGACTGCGTACAGCATATACTGTGGAATAATTGAATATCTAGGACAGAATTAAAGATTATGACGTAAGTTCCAGAATTGAAATCTGCCATTTACATCAGAATATAGTTCATTTAAGAACATTTTAAGAAAAAGAGGTGTGTAACAATGGATACAATTGTTGCGAAAATAACTAATGACAGTCTTACGGATAAGAAAATATATGAACAGGCTGGAAAGATTTTAAGAGAGGGAGGGCTTGTAGCATTTCCTACAGAAACTGTATATGGACTTGGTGCAGATGCACTTGACGAGGAAGCATCAGCAAAGATATATGCTGCCAAAGGCCGTCCTTCAGACAATCCGCTTATAGTTCATATTGCAGATATAGAGGCTTTATATAAGCTGTCCTGTGAAGTACCAGACAAGGCATTAAAGCTTGCCGATAAATTCTGGCCCGGACCATTAACTATGATATTGAAGAAATCGGATATAGTTCCAGATTCAATTACAGGTGGTCTTGGAACAGTTGCGATAAGAATGCCAAGCCATAAGGTTGCAGCAGAGCTTATCAGAACATCAGGTGTGTATATAGCAGCTCCAAGTGCTAACACATCAGGAAAGCCAAGCCCTACAAGGGCAAGCCATGTAATAAAGGATTTGTCCGGAAAGATAGATATGATAATTGAAGATGATACTGTTGACATAGGTGTTGAGTCTACAATTATTGATCTTAGTGAAGAGGTTCCCACAATATTAAGACCCGGATATATAACTAAGGAGATGTTTGAAGAGGTTATAGGCGTGGTAAGAATTGACCCTGCGATAACTGAAGGTGTTAAGTCTGGAGTAGTTCCTAAAGCACCGGGTATGAAATATAAGCATTATGCACCTGATGCAGATCTTAAGATTGTTGAGGGTGATGAGGCTAAGGTTGTTGAATATATTAACGATAATGTGAACAGACTTATAAGTCAGGGATACAAAGTCGCTGTAATGACAACAGAAGAAGGAAAGCACAATTATAACAAGGGAATAATTGTTTCGATGGGACATAAAGATGATGAGCTGAGTGCGGCAAGACATCTGTATGCAGTATTAAGAGAGTTTGATAATGAAAATGTAGACTATGTATTTTCAGAGAGCTTCGAGACAGATAATGTTGGACGTGCAGTTATGAACCGATTGATAAAAGCGGCTGGACATACTATAATTAATGTTTAAAGATCAATGGTTAATCATATGCCAGCTTAATTATTCATTAACTGGGTGGTGTCAAATTATGAACAGATTTAATAAAGTTATATTTATATGTATGGGTAATACCTGCAGAAGCCCTATGGCGGCTACTATAATGACCAAGCTTATGCCGGATATAAGAGTTGAATCAAGGGGGATGGTTGTGTTATTTCCAGAGCCATACAATCCCAAGGCTGTAGCTGTGGCGGCAAGACACGATATGATTATGCCAAGTAATGTATCGGTTCAGGTTGTTAATGATGATTTTGGCATAGATACGCTTGTTCTTACGATGAATTCGTCAATGAAACAGAAAATATATGATACCTTTGACAAGGCAATTAATGTATTTACGTTAAGTGAGCTTGCGGGTGAGGGTGATGTTGAAGTACCAGACCCATATGGCAAGGGTGTGGAAGAGTATAACAAATGTTTTGAACAGCTCTACAGCTATGTTGAAAAAGTAGTGAAGGTAATATCAGCACCTAAGAATGAAGCTGATTAAAGTTATATAGAAGTTAATAAAATACACAAGGAGATTATAATTATGATAGCAATTGGATGTGATCACGGAGCAATAGACCTTAAGAACCAGTTAATAGAACACCTTAAGAAGAAAGGTTATGAGTGTAATGATGTAGGAACTTATACTACAGAGTCGTGCGATTATCCTGTATACGCACACAAGGTTACAGACCTTATAACAAGTGGTGAGTGTGAGCTTGGTATCCTTTTATGTGGAACAGGAATTGGAATGAGTATGGCTGCTAACAAAGTTAAGGGAATAAGAGCTGCATTATGCAGTGACTGTTTTAGTGCACAGGCAACAAGAGAGCATAATAATGCAAATGTACTCTGTATGGGTGCAAGAGTTATAGGACCAGAGCTTGCATTCAGAATTGCAGATACATTTTTAGAGGCAGGCTTTAGCAATGATGAAAGACATATAAGAAGAATATCAATGCTTGAGGAGTAATATATATGAGCGATAAAAGAAAGGATTATATATCGTGGGATGAGTATTTTATGGGTGTTGCAAAGCTTTCAGCACTTCGTTCCAAAGACCCTAATACACAGGTTGGAGCGTGTATTGTAAGCAGTGACAATAAAATACTTTCTATGGGTTATAATGGACTTCCAAGGGGCTGTTCAGATGATGAGTTTCCATGGTGCAGGGAAGGTGACCCTCTGGATAATAAATATTTCTACACAACTCACAGTGAACTTAATGCTATACTTAATTATCGTGGAGGTACGCTTGATGGGGCAAAGATGTATGTCACATTGTTCCCTTGCAATGAATGTGCCAAGGCTATTATTCAGGCAGGAATAAAGACTGTTGTGTATGACAGTGATAAATATGCAGATACAGCCTCAGTTATTGCCTCTAAGAGAATGCTTAATGCGGCAGGCGTAAGATATTACCGCTATGAGCATACTAACAGGGAGATAACTATAGAATTATAAGAATTAATATGAAGCAGACATACTGTTAGTGTATGCCAGCTTCATATTCGTTAATGGTATTAATATATTCGTTAAATGTTCCGTCATATATTGTCTTAAGAAGCTTATCAAGCTTGTGGAGGGCGTTAACAAGCATAGCATCAGATATAAGCTTAGCACTTGCTGCATCAGCCAGCTCGTCAAGGTCTACAACACGGACAAATCCAGAATTCTCAATAATTACATCAGCCAGAAGATCGGTAAAGACATAGGTATCTGTGCCAGCGTCATAGGCTGTGTCAATTATGTCACAGTATATATAGGCAAGTGAATTATCTTCTTTGTAGAATTTACTTACCTTGAAACCATCATTAATAAGGTAATATGATATTCCGTGAGAGAATTCTGCCTTAGGATGGAAAGTTTTCCAGCTTGTTATAATGTGGCTGTCATCCTGATGAATTATAATGTCGTCCTTAAGACTTACACATTCATCAGGTATCAGGCGTTTGCGGAATAAAGTTGTCATACGCATTTCTCCTTAAAAATATTAAATTTGTATAATTAAAATTCACATATTAATTATCAAAATTATATCAAGTAAACGTGTGAAATTCAATTTTTTTTGGACATATTTGGACAAGAAAATTTGTAGACAATTTAACAATTAAAGGTTATAATCGAATATATAATTAAAATGAGTGGGTTATAAGAAGAATATATGAACGAGGAAATGCTATGAAGAATATAGTATTAATATCCCAGCTTAGTATATGTGTAATGGTTCCTACGTTTCTCTGTCTTGCTATAGGATTATGGCTTGACGGAAAGTTTGGAACATATTTTACAATTCCTCTGCTTATTATTGGAATTGCTGCAGGTGCAAGAAATGCTTATGTGCTTGCTATGAATTCGATAAAACAGGATGAGCAGGCGAAGAAGCACAAGCAGGATAAAGAAATTGCAGAGAAAGTTGAAAAGTATAATGAAACTCATAAGTAGACGTATCCTTGATAGAATTATTGATATTAATCCCTCAATTCCAGGTATGCTTATTATTAATTTAATATATCTTATACTTGGTGAGATTATAATAATTGCATTGGTTCCGAATACAATGCGGTGTGCCATAGGATTTATGGCGGGAGTTATATATTCGGTATTTGCAACATTTCATATGAGCATTGGAATACGAAAGATAGTATATGGTGGTGCAGAGTCAAGAGCAACTATGATTATTGGTTATCTTATCCGTCTTTTGGTTATGCTTATATTATTCGTACTGTTATATTTCCTTAATATTGGAGATCTGCTATGTGCGGTTATTGGAATGTTTTCTATGAAGGTAGCGGCTTATTTACAGCCGTTCACTGATAAATTAATAACTAAAAAAGGAAGGTGAGAAGGTGGGAAGCTCTTATGTTAACACACTTGTAGCGTGTGATTCGAGTTTTATGATTCAAAGCCTGAAGGAATTCCATATTCCAGGCATTGATTATACTTTTAGTATTAACACGACACACGTTGCTATGCTGCTGGTTTCAGTCTTCATAATTATTATGGCCATAGTTGCCAGGGTGAAGATTAATAAGGTCAAGCCTGACGACACACCGGGAATGTTCCAGAATGCTATAGAGATTATAGTGGAGATGCTTGGAACTATGGTTGATGGAATTATGGGTAAGAATGCTAATAAGTTTGTCAATTATATTTCAACATTATTCTTATTTATAATTATATCTAACATATCCGGACTTTTTGGTCTAAGGCCACCTACAGCCGATTATGGTGTGACGTTATGCCTTGGTCTTATAACATTTATACTTGTTCAGTTCAACGGCATAAAGAAGAATAAGGGAGGACACTTTGCTGCTTTATTCCAGCCAATCTGGTTCTTATTTCCAATTAACCTGATTGGTGAGTTTGCAGTTCCGCTGTCACTCTCACTGCGTCTGTTTGGTAATGTCATGTCAGGAACAGTTCTTATGGGACTTATATATGACTTATTAAAGCCATTTACTATAGGATATCCTGCATTATTACATGCTTACTTCGACTTGTTCTCAGGTTGTATTCAGGCGTATGTATTTTGTATGTTAACAATGGTATATGTTAACGATAAGATTGCAGACTAGTTTAGCTGGTCATAATAATTTATTTAACGGAGGATTTTAAGATGAATATTAGTGGACAGGAATTTATTCAGGCTATGTCAGCCATTGGTGCAGGTATTGCGATGATCGCAGGTGTTGGTCCTGGTGTTGGACAGGGTATTGCAGCAGGTCATGGTGCAGCAGCAGTTGGACGTAATCCAGGTGCTAAGTCAGATATTACATCAACAATGTTACTTGGACAGGCCGTTGCCGAGACAACAGGTCTTTATGGTTTCGCCGTAGCTATTATCTTAATGTTCGTTCAGCCATTTAAGGGCTAATATAAGACATTTAGTCTTGACGACAAATTTATTAAGATAACGGAAAGGAGGCCAACAATTGAATTTGGGAAGTACATTTGTGGCTCTTGAAACATCAGGAAGATTATTCGGCCTTGATTATCAGCTGCTTTTTGATGCTGCTATAACAGCTATCAACGTATTTATATTATTCCTGCTTTTGTCAGTTATTCTTTTTAATCCTGTACGTAATATGTTAAAGAAAAGACAGGACAAGATAACAAGTGACAGAGAAACTGCTAACCAGAGCAGAGAAGAAGCACTTGCTATGAAGGCAGAGTATGAAGAGAAGCTTAAGGCTGCTAATAAGGAGGCAGAGCTTATATTAAGTGATGCCAGAAAGACAGCAGTTCATAATGAGCAGAAGATTATAGATGAAGCCAAGGAAGAAGCTGCAAGAATTATCGAGAGAGCTAATAAAGAAGCAGAACTTGAGAAGCAGAAGGCAGCAGACGATGTTAAACAGCAGATAGTTGCAGTGTCAGCTATGATAGCTTCAAAGCTTATTGCTAAATCTATCGATGAGAGTGAAAGCAATGCAATTATTGAACAGACTTTAAATGAAATGGGTGAGAACACATGGCGAAATTAGTAGAAACAACTTATGGTGAGGCATTATTTGAACTTGCTGTCCAGGAGTCTAAGGTTGATGAACTATGTGAAGAAGCTCAGGCTGTAATTGATATTTTTAAAGATAATGAAGATTTGGTAAATGTTCTTAAATCTCCAAAGGTTGAGAAGAAAGAAAAGGAACAGCTTATTGAGAATATCTTTAAGAAGTTTGTATCTGAGGATATTACAGGACTTCTTGTGATAATGGTATCTAAGGACAGACAGACTAAGATAGTAAGTACACTTGAATATTTCATAAAGAGAATTTATGAGTATAAGAAGATTGGTGTTGCTTATGTAACTACAGCCAGACCTCTCACGGATAATCAGAAGCTGTCGATTGTAAGCAGATTGCTTTCAACAACTGATTATGTGGATTTCAAGATGAATTATGACATCGATGAATCACTTATAGCAGGTATGGTTATAAGAATCGGTGACAGAGTCGTAGACAGCAGTATAAAACATAAAATTGATGAGCTTACCAGGAATTTAAAGAATATCCAGTTAGCGTAAGCTTTAAGCTAATAGAAAGTAGGTGCATAAGGCTAATGAATTTAAGACCGGAAGAAATCAGTTCAGTTATAAAAGAACAGATAAAAAGATATTCAGCCGAACTTGAAGTATCAGAAGTAGGTACAGTAATTCAGGTAGCAGATGGTATCGCAAGAATTCATGGACTTGAGAAAGCTATGCAGGGAGAACTTCTTGAATTCCCAGGAGAAGTATACGGTATGGTACTTAACCTTGAGGAAGACAATGTAGGTGCAGTTCTGCTTGGTGATTCAAGAAACATCAGCGAAGGTGATACTGTTAAGACAACTGGACGAGTTGTAGAAGTTCCAGTAGGTGATGCGTTAACAGGACGAGTTGTTAATGCACTTGGACAGCCAATAGATGGCAAAGGTCCTATTAATACAGATAAGACAAGACAGATAGAGAGAGTTGCCTCAGGCGTAATCACAAGAAAGTCAGTAAGTGTTCCACTTCAGACAGGTATTAAGGCTATCGATGCTATGGTTCCAATCGGAAGAGGACAACGAGAGCTCATTATTGGTGACCGTCAGACAGGTAAGACAGCTATAGCAATCGATACAATTATCAACCAGAAGGGTCAGGGAGTTCATTGTATCTATGTTGCTATTGGACAGAAGGCATCAACAGTTGCAAGTATCGTTAAGACACTTGAAGAATATGGTGCAATGAGCTATACAACAGTAGTTGCATCAACAGCCAGTGAACTTGCTCCACTTCAGTATATCGCTCCTTATTCAGGATGTGCTATCGGTGAAGAGTGGATGGAGAATGGCGAAGATGTACTTGTTGTATATGATGACCTTAGTAAGCACGCAGCAGCATATAGAACACTTTCACTTCTTTTAAAGAGAGCTCCAGGACGTGAAGCTTATCCAGGTGATGTATTCTATCTTCACTCAAGACTTCTTGAGAGAGCTGCAAGAATGTCAGATGAATACGGCGGAGGATCACTTACAGCCCTTCCAATTATTGAAACACAGGCCGGTGATGTATCTGCATATATTCCAACTAACGTTATATCTATCACAGATGGACAGATATATCTTGAGACAGAGATGTTCAACTCTGGTTTCAGACCAGCTATTAATGCCGGTCTTTCAGTATCACGAGTTGGTGGTTCTGCTCAGATTAAGGCTATTAAGAAGATTGCAGCACCTATCCGTACAGAGCTTGCCCAGTACAGAGAGCTTGCTTCATTCTCACAGTTTGGTTCAGAACTCGATGCTGATACTAAGGAGAAGCTTGCACAGGGCGAACGTATCAGAGAGATGTTAAAGCAGCCACAGTATAAGCCAATGCCTGTAGAATATCAGGTTATTATAATATATGCTGTTACTAAGAAGTTCGTTATAGATATTCCAGTTGATAAGATTCTTGATTTTGAACAGGGCTTATTCGATTTTATAGATACTAAGTATCCACAGATTCCAGAATCTATTAAGGAGACTAAGGAACTTTCAGAAGATACAGAGAAGTTACTTGTAAGTGCTATTGAAGAGTTTAAGAAGACATTTAACTGCTGATTGATCAATGATTAACAGCAGTTAATGCTTGGAATGGAGGTAAATTCTATGGCCTCAATGAGAGATATAAAAAGGCGTAGAGATAGTATTCAGAGTACAGGTCAGATTACCAAGGCTATGAAGCTTGTTTCCACTGTTAAACTTCAAAAAGCAAAGGGAAAGGCAGAGAGCACAAAGCCTTATTCAGATCTGATGTACGAAACGATATGCAATATGCTTGCCAGATCAGGTAACATCAATCATAAGTATCTTCAGGCTGGTGAGTCTGAAAGAAAAGCTGTTATAACAATAACGGCCAATCGTGGACTTGCTGGTGGTTACAATACTAATATAACCAAGCTTATTACAGAGAGCGGAATTCCTAAGGAAGATATTGATATAATTGCAATAGGAACTAAGGGAAGAGATTATCTTGCAAGAAGAGGTTACAATATAACAGATGATTGTTCAGATGTTATTAACGAACCACTTTATACGGATGCAAGAGATATATGTGATAAGCTTCTTGAAAGATTTGCGGATGGACAGATAGGTGAAATATACCTTGCTTATACATCATTTAAGAATACAGTTGTTCACGAGCCTAAGCTTATTAAGCTTCTTCCAGTATCAGTTGATACTGAGAGCGTGAGTGCTGATAAGGAAGATACAACACCTATGAATTATGAACCAGCCGAAGATGAAGCTTTGAATCTTATCATACCTAAGTATGTGTGCAGTCTTATATATGGTGCACTTATTGAAGCTGTTGCCAGTGAGAATGGTGCACGTATGCAGGCTATGGATAATGCGACAAGCAATGCCGATGAGATGATTTCTGATTTATCACTTAAGTATAACAGAGCCCGTCAGGCTTCTATTACACAGGAACTTACAGAGATTATTGCTGGTGCAAATGCTATCGGCTAATTAGAGTTTGTTATAACTCTTGGCGGGTCTGTGTATTCAGCCCGTGTACAATTAATTAACAATAGATGGAGGTAACAATGGCAGAGAAGAATATCGGTAAGATTACTCAGATTATCAGTGCTGTAATAGATATTAAATTTGCAGAAGGTAATCTGCCAGAAATCAATTCAGCCATCAATATAAAGACCAAAGACGGCGGCAAGCTCGTTGTAGAGGTTGCTCAGCATCTTGGGGATGATACAGTAAGATGTATAGCCCTTGGACCTACTGATGGTCTTGTTAGAGGTATGGAAGCAGAAGCCACAGGAGCACCTATTTCAGTACCTGTTGGTGAGCAGACACTTGGTAGAATCTTTAATGTATTAGGAGATCCTATCGATAATAAGCCAGCTCCAGAAGTAGAGCATATGCCTATTCACAGAAAGGCACCTACATTTGCTGAGCAGGCTACTAATACAGAAATGTTAGAGACTGGTATTAAGGTTGTAGATTTACTTTGTCCTTACCAGAAGGGTGGTAAGATCGGTCTTTTCGGTGGTGCCGGAGTTGGTAAGACAGTTCTTATTCAGGAGCTTATCAGAAATATCGCTACAGAGCATGGTGGATATTCAGTATTCACAGGTGTTGGTGAGCGTACTCGTGAAGGTAATGACCTTTACCACGAAATGATGGATTCAGGAGTTATCGAGAAGACTACAATGGTATTCGGACAGATGAATGAGCCACCTGGAGCTAGAATGAGAGTTGGTCTTACAGGACTTACTATGGCTGAGTATTTCAGAGATAAGGGTGGAAAGGATGTACTTCTTTTCATCGATAACATATATAGATTTACACAGGCAGGTTCAGAGGTTTCAGCCCTTCTTGGACGTATGCCATCAGCCGTTGGTTATCAGCCAACTCTTCAGACAGAGATGGGTGCTCTTCAGGAGCGTATTACATCAACTAAGAATGGTTCTATCACATCAGTTCAGGCTGTATATGTACCAGCGGATGATTTAACTGACCCAGCACCAGCAACAACATTTGCACATCTTGATGCAACTACAGTTCTTTCTCGTTCTATAGTTGAACTTGGTATTTATCCAGCGGTAGATCCACTTGAGTCTACATCAAGAATTCTTGATCCAAGAATCGTTGGTGAAGAACATTATAAGGTTGCCAGAGATGTTCAGGAAATCTTACAGAAGTACAAAGAACTTCAGGATATTATCGCAATCCTTGGTATGGACGAACTTTCAGAAGAAGATAAGATGGTCGTATCAAGAGCAAGAAAGGTACAGAGATTCCTCTCTCAGCCATTCTTCGTTGCAGGACAGTTCACAGGACTTGAAGGACGTTATGTACCAATCAGTGACACAATTCAGGGCTTTAAGGAAATCATCGAAGGTAAGTATGATGATATACCAGAAAGTTATTTCCTTAACTGTGGAAGTATTGATGATGTACTTGCTAAGGTATCTAAATAGGTATCAGACACGGATATTAAAGTATAATTAGATATCTTGATAAGGAGAATAGATATGGCGGATACAGGTACAATGAAGCTTCTGGTTAATACGCCAGAAAGAGTATTTTTTAATGGTGAAGCCACATTTGTTGAATTAGCTACAAGTGAAGGTGAGATAGGTGTGTATCCACAGCATATCCCACTTACTGCAGTGTTAGTTCCATGTGTGCTGACTATTCACCAGAATGACGGAATTAAGAAGGCGGCTGTACACGGCGGTATTGTTGAAGTCCTTAAGGATAAAGTGACAATATTAGCAGAGATAGCTGAATGGCCTGATGAGATTGACGTCAATCGTGCCAATGATGCCAAGATAAGAGCAGAGAGAAGACTTGCCAGCAAGGACAGTAATCTTGATGTTCCTAGAGCTGAGATGGCATTAAAGAGATCACTTGCACGTTTAGGTGCTGCTGATTAATAATTAAAGTATATACCTTCCATTAACTGGTAATAATGTTATTAGTTAATGGGAGGTTTTTTATGTATAAATGCAGAAAATATAAATTACAGCGGATAGCTGTTACAATAGCGGCTATTCTGTGGATTGTTACAGCAGTGAGAAGCTTTATGGAAAGAAGTATATATGCGGTTAATAATACAGGCAGTGATATTGTTAGTATATTCAGCGAAAATGTGGATAACAATGTCCAATCTGACATAAGTGTGGATACAGAGCTGTCAGATAATTACTTATCTGAGCAGGCAATGTGCCTTATACTTGAGAAAATGGCATCAGAGATAGGAATTAACCGCTATAATATACAGTATTCTGGTAATAACTCTTATGAAAATGTGTATAATAACCGTTATATTTCACGGGAATGTGTATTAACGCAGGATTCTTTATATGGAACAGTAGTTATGGGGATAAAAGCGACAGATGAGGATAAGAACTATGTAAGTATCCACATAAAGCTAGGCAAAGGAGTAACATCAACAACTGCATACAAGGCGAAGCTTGAAAAAATATGCAATATATACGGAATTGATAGTAATGTTAACGTATGTATAACAGGCCAGTGTGATGGTGATAAAAGCATAGAAGAAAGAAATCAGATAACCGGTAACATATTAAGCCAGCTTGGTGCAAAAGAAGCAGAAGCAAGCCGAACTAAGGACTTGTATACAATATATGCCTATGATAAAGACACAGATGGCTATATGTACATTGGAAAGAAAAAGACCAATATTAATATATCAATGAATTATGATGAAACAACAGACAAGACTAATATATATCTGGCGACCCCAATTAACAGAGGGGACTATTAATAAAATTGCAGACTATCAGACCACTACATTTATTGAGATAATAGGCTTATATTAATTGCTACTTGTGTATTGTCCGCAAAGATATTAAAATAGTACAGTAAGCCTAAAATGGAGGTTATGATATTGGATATTACACAATTACTTGATATATGTATTAGCGATAAGCTTATAGATATGGTTATAAGCGGACAGAAGAATAAAAGCGAAGATAAGGCAGTAAAGGTAAGAATAAGACCAGTTATTCTTAAGAATGAGATTGAATACCAGGTGTCTGAATTTGTAGGAAGAAAGGTGTTACATTCTAACCATGGTGCTGCTGATGTAAAGAAGAAGATAATTGATTATATGACAGAGGATTTCAAGCAGGCACAGATTAATATGACTGATGCGGCTGCAACAATACTTTCAAGCAAGAGTAAGACATTGACCTGCAAATATAAAAAAGCAGGACAGTTAAAGGTACAGAGAGATCTGAGCCATAACAGAACCAAGAAATATATAATACAAGAAGGAAAGCCTGTGGCATTTATGATAGACCTTGGTGTTATGGGACAAGATGGTAAGATTATAAGAACAAGATATGATAAGTTCAGACAGATTAACCGTTTTCTTGAATATATAGAAGATATACTTCCAAAGCTTGATAAGGAAAGAGAACTTACAATAATTGATTTTGGCTGTGGAAAGTCTTATCTTACATTTGCTATGTATTACTATCTTAAGGAGCTTAAAGGATATAATATACGAATTATAGGACTTGACCTTAAGGCGGACGTGATAGAACATTGTAACGAACTTAGAACAAGGTATGGTTATGATAAGCTTGATTTCTATGTTGGAGATATAGCAACGTACAAAGATGTGGACAAGGTAGATATGGTGGTCACACTGCACGCCTGTGATACAGCAACGGATTATGCACTTGCCAAGGCAGTTAAGTGGGGGGCGGAGGTTATATTATCAGTGCCTTGCTGCCAGCACGAAGCTAACAGGACAATAAAGAGCGATATATTATCGCCGGTTATGGACTATGGCATATTAAAAGAAAGAATGGCGGCTATAGTAACAGATGCGGCAAGAGCCAAGCTTCTTACAGCTAATGGCTATGATACACAGATATTGGAATTCATAGATATGGAGCATACTCCTAAAAATCTTCTTATAAGGGCAGTTAAGAGTAGTAAAGAAGACATCTCTGCCAGAGAAAAGACTAAAGATATGTTAGAGGCATTGAATTTGGAACTGACAATCGACAAGCTTATATAAGAATGGAGATAATATGAGAAAATCTGATAAAAAGGTAAGTTCTAAGTATCTTGTACTTGGAATAATATTTATAGTTACGATGGTGCTCACATTTTTGTCAATGAGTTTTGAGTCAGTTACACCATCGGCAACAACTATGTCTGCGGCGACAATTCCTGTTATAACTATGCAGTCAGAAGAGGGCAATGAGTTCAATTCATTGCACGGTTTTACACAGGAGATTAATCAGGCACTGATTAATGATAATCTTACTCCAGTGGCAAAGACAAGACAGCTTCCTATTATTATTCACAATTATGGAGCTGAGGTGCAGGAGCTTACATATAAGATAAGAAATCTGTCAGATAACGGACTGATAGAGAATACCAAAGTTACAGAGCTTGTTAATAATGGTGAAACAATTACTGCCACACTGAATATCAAGAATCTTATAGATGATAATACGCAGTATGCTCTTGAGATAATATTAGAGACAAGCACACACGAAGAAATTCACTATTATACAAGAATTATTACAGGTGAAGACTATTCAATAGATGATAAGTTTGCATTTGTGGAGGACTTTAATGCCTGTACATTTAATCAGGACAGATTAAGTGAAATACAGAAGTATATAGAAACTTCGTCTGCTGGCAATAATAATAATTTTGGAAAGGTTAATATCAACAGCACATTAAGCCAGATTGGCTGGGGTGATATGGGACCATATGTAGAAAGCCAGCTTATACCGGTTATTAAGGAGATAAGCAAAGACGTGGCTGTAATAACATTTGATTATAAGATAGGTGCTATTAATGAATATGAATCTTATGACTCTTATAATGTGTATGAATATTACCGTATAAGACAGACTACAAGCGGATTTTATCTGCTTAATTATGAAAGAGAAGCTAACCAGATATTTGACGGTAAAAACGACCTCTTATCAACAGCTAAGATTAATCTTGGAATACAGTCAGGAACAACAGCTGAATTTAATTCTGACGAGAAGGGAACTTATTCATACTTTGTCAATGAAGGTTCTCTGTGGTGCTACAATATTGATACTAATATGTATACAAGAGTATTCTCATTTAACGCCGATGAAACAGATGGCATAAGAGAGAACTATAACCAGCACGGAATAAAGATACTTAATGTAAGTAACGATGGCAACTGCGATTTTATAGTATATGGATATATGAACAGAGGTGAGCATGAGGGCGAGTCGGGCGTATCTTTGTGCAAGTATTCATATGAAGATAATATAGTAGAAGAAAGATTGTATATTCCAATGGATAAGCCATATGACATATTGTCACAGAATGTTGGCCGAATAGCTTATCTTGCTGATGAGAATACATTTTATATATTAATGGACGATACACTGTATTCGATAGATATTGTAAGTAAGGAAGTTATGACAGTAGTGTCTGGGCTTGTGGACGGAACATATGCTGTATCAGAAAATGGAGATGCCATAGCCTACAGTATGAATGGCAGATTATATAGTACAGACTCAATACGAATATTCAATATGAGTACGGACAGCGAGAAGATAATTAAGGCTGACGACAATGAATATATAAGATGTCTGGGATATATTAATGGAGATTTCGTATATGGCATAGCTGATAAAGCTGATATTCTTATAAAAGAGGATGGAAGCAGGACATTTGCAATGTATAGGCTTGAAATAATGGATTCTGATTACAATGTAATAAAGGAATACGAACAGCCGGGTGTATATGTAAGTGATGCTTCGGTAAGTGATATGCGTATCAATCTTACAAGAGTTGTGAAATCAGGTGATGGTGATTATGAAAGTACAAGTATTGACCAGCTTATTAATAAAGATGAGAATAAACAAGAAGATGGACTTACACTGGAAACTATAGTTACAGATAACAGAAAGCAGGAGCTTGCAATTAAGCTTATGAAAGCACTTCCGGCAGGCAGTGTGGAATTCAGGACATCTTCTGAGGTAAGTTATAAGGATAATGCACTGCTGGAGCTTGATAATGATTTTGCCGGTGATGGACGATATTATGTATATGGGTATGGACGTTTTCAGGATAGTACAACCCAGATATCAAAGGCTATAATACTTGCCAATGACACATATGGTTCAGTTAATGATTATAATGCTAACACAATATGGAAGCGTTACAGGAACACCTCAGCACAGATTAAAGGACTTAGTATAATTGATGCGGGTTCATCTCTTAGAACGGCATTACAGACAGTGGCTTCCTATGCAGGTGCACAGTTTGATATTAATGCTTATATACAGGATAAAACGGCTGACGAGATATTAAGCCTTATTCCAGGTGTTGCAGGACTTAGTGTGAAGTCAGTAACAGTCGATAAAATGCTCAATTTTATTGATAATGGCTGTCCGGTTATAGGCAAGAGCGGAAGTGAGTCATATGTAATAATTACAGGTTATGATTCTAAAAATGTAACATATATAGATACTGCTTCTAATTCAACGGTAACAGTTGCATTAACTGATGCCAGCAAGATGTTTAACCAGTGGGAAAATGTATTTATAACATATTACAAGAATTAAAGAGGATATGCAGATGGCTAAATCAACTAAGAAAAGAAAGAAAAGACAGAGCAAAAAGATAAAGATTATAAAAATTATAATACTATCAATAATACTTATTCTTCTTATAGCGGGCGGCATATATGCAGGACCTAAGATTGTAACAGTAATTCAGCTTGCGAATGATGCTAAGAGAATAGCAGATGAAAGTACAATAGATACATTTAAAGATGGAAAGACGACTATAATATACGATACTAATGGTGAACAGTTATGTACTATGAAAGCTTCTAAGGATATGTACTATATCCAGATGAGTGATATACCAAAGACACTTGCAAATTCATTTGTTGTAATGGAAGACAGGGACTTTTACAACCACTCAGGAATTGATATTAAGGCGATTATAAGGGCGGTTATAATCAACAGCCGTAATGATACGATAGTTCAGGGAGCGAGTACAATTACACAGCAGCTTGCCAAAAATGTATTTTTAAGCCAGGAGGTTACATGGGAGAGAAAGGTTAAGGAGATATTCTTAGCACAACATCTGGAAAAGAAATACAGCAAGGACCAGATTTTGGAATTCTATCTTAACAACATATATTTCAGTAATGGATACTATGGAATAGAAGCTGCGGCAAGAGGATATTTTGGCAAATCAGCCTCAGAGCTTTCAGTATCACAGCAGGCATTTATTGCGGCTATACCTAATAACCCTACCAAGTATAATCCGTTGACTAATTATGATGCGACAATTACAAGAAGAAATCTCATTTTAAAAGAACTTCGTGATGCAGATTATATAGATTCAATGACTTATAATACAGCGATTGCTGAGGAGATAACAATAACAGGACAGAAAGCTGCTAATAAGAACAGCTCGGTTGAAACCTATGCAAGGCATTGTGCAACGGAAGAACTTATGAAATATTACGGTTTTACAATGCGTAATAACTTTGATACAGAAGATGAATATAATACATATGAGGAACTGTACCAGCAGTATTACTCATCATGCCAGCAGATGCTTATTAATGGTGGATATACAATATATACAAGCATAGATCCGGATATACAAGCTTCACTTCAGGAGTCCATAGATAATAATCTTTCATCATTTAAGAAGGTGTCAGATGACGGAATATATGAATTACAGGGTGCAGCGACATGCATTGATAATAGCACAGGAAATGTAGTTGCAATTGTAGGTTCAAGGTCACAGGATGATATTGATGGATATACACTTAACAGGGCATACCAGAGCTATAGACAGCCCGGAAGCTGTATTAAGCCTGTGATTGTATATGTGCCATATCTACAGCTTGGTAATAATCCAGACACAATAGTTAATGATGAAAGGATAGATGGTGGTCCATCTAACGCAGACGGCACATATTCTGGACAGATGACACTTAGAACAGCAGTAAGCAAATCTAAGAATACTGTTGCATGGAAGATATACAGGGACGATATAACACCTAAGGCTGGTATTGGTTTTCTTCTTAATATGGGCTTCCATAAAATATGGATGGATAAATCAACCAATGCTGCGGCACTTGGAGGCTTTACTTATGGCGTATCGACAGAGGAGATGGCTGGTGCATATGCAACAATCGTCAATGATGGTGAATACAGACAGCCAACCTGTGTTGAGAAGATACTTAACACATCAGGAAAAGCGATTGTAGATACCTCTAAGAGAGGTTCAAGAGTATATGATACTAATTCATGCAGAATGATGACAGATATGCTCCGTACTGTGGTAACAAGCGGAACAGGTGTTGGGGCAGAACCATCTAATGCAATTGTAGCTGGTAAGACAGGTACAACCAATTCTAATAAGGATGCGTGGTTCTGTGGATACAGCCAGTATTATACAACAGCTATATGGATGGGATATGATTATCCTAAGACATTAAGCTCAGTTAAGACTCTGGCTATATTTAAGGATTTTATGTATGATATACATAAAGATAAGAAAAAGGTAGAATTCAAGACGGCAAATGGTTCTTATACGAAGAAGAACCAGACTGAAACTGAGACACAGAGCCAGACAGAAGAACAGACAACAACACAGCAGGAAACTACTACTGTAACTCCAACGACAAAGGCGGCAACGACAACACAGCAGGCTACTACTAAAGCACAGACGCCAACGACACAGCAGGCTGCTACTAAGACACAGCAGACAAAGGAACAAAAGACTGGAGAGTGGGAAGCACCTACTAAGGAAGATGCACCTGCACAGAATATAAGTCCGTATTAATTAATCATAAGGTCTAAATAAAAAATCACGGTCAGGTGTGTTATTAACAATACCTGACCGTGATTATTATATTTAATATATTAAATGTTATTAACATTCATTAATATATTAATAATTGCCTTTGTTTAATTTCAGGCTTAATTCTTCTTTAACTTCTTAAATAAGCCTTTCTTAGCTTTCTTTTCTTCAACAACTATCTTGCCACCGCGAACTGACTTAATTCCTGTGATGTAGATACCACTTACCTCAGCCTTAACTTCCGCCTTGATAGGTATCTGGTCGTATACCTTAGGATCAGCCATAAGTGTCATAACCTTAGGACCAATCTTAGCTTTAACTACAGGAACTTTGCTTCTCTGAAGATACTTAGGTGTCTGTTCAAGAACAATCTTTGGAAGTCCTGCTTCTTTAAGTTTCATTTTCTTCTTGTCTATAATCAACATAGACATAATCTGTTTAGCGGCATCAATCTGTGCCTGGTTCTCTGTCTGCTTCTTACGAAGCTTGTTACCAACAATAATAAGAGCTATTAAAGCAACAACGAGGATTGCTATAATAACTAATAAAACTATCGACCATACTGGCATATAAGTTCTCCTCCTGTATAATATACAAATAATTCACAATTCAAACTGAATTCGCAAAGTCCATTATATCACGGAATATAAATAATGAAAAGAATAATATATTGAAAATGCGTAAGAAAATGTGTAATGCTTACACAAGATTCTGGTTTTTCTCATAAGTAGAAAGTATAATATCGTGTATATATGCTGCTACATTTTTCTTCTCATCAGGTGACATTAATGACATATCTACCGGCGTTCCGAATTCAATAACAGTGTGGGCTTTCTTAAGGAAAGGCTTCTGGTCTTCAAATATTGCAGAAGTATTATTCTGTGTTACAGGAATAATAAGACTGTGTGATTTCTCAGCAAGCTTAAAGCTTCCGGCGTGGAATTCCATAACCCCCTCACCCTTGTTACGTGTTCCCTCAGGGAAAATAACTAAAGAGGTGCCGTCTTTAATATATTCAATTCCAGAAAGTATTGATTTGAGGGCTTCCCTTGTGTTCTGTCTGTCGAGTAAAAGACAGCGGATATTACGCATCCATACACGAAGTATAGGTACTTTTGCCATCTCCTTTTTGGCAACATAAGCCGCTCTTGTCTTTATATAAGTATAAGAAATAATTACATCAAAGAAACCACGATGATTACCTACAAATAATACAGGCTTGTCTGTTGGAATGTTCTCAACACCAATAGCAGTCGTCTTAGTTCCACATACGAACAATATAAGCCTGAACATAAAGCGTGCAACCGCATTAGAAGCTTTCTCCTTAACAACAGGGTTCTTCTTTCCGATAAGCCATAAGATAGGAAGTGCAATTAAGCTGAATACTGCAAATATAAGCAATAACAGCACTACGATAATAAGTCGAATCATATAATCCTCATTTCTACAGATAATAATCTGTCGTAATAATTAATTAATATACGCTTTCGCGTTGTCTGAATAATATTTAGAACCATCATTAGTCATAAATACAGCCTCAATGCCTTCAAGCGAATTAATGAGTTTCATACCGTCATCAAGTCCTAATACAAAGCAGGTTGTGCTAAGACAGTCGCCAACCGTTGACTCACTTGAAATAATAGTCACATCACATAAGTTGTTGTCATAAGGGTAGCCAGTGGCTGGATTTAATATATGGTGGTAAAATGTACCGTCATCTGAATAGAAGTATCTTTCATATGTTCCAGATGATACAACCGAATAATCATTAATATGAAGTACTTCCATATATTCGCCGGTTTCAGTAAATGGCTTCTTTACCGCAATATTGAAATCTGAGCCGTTACGCTTCTGACCTATACATAATACATTGCCGCCAAGATTAATGATAGCACGTTCGACGCCATTATCAATAAGATAAGCTTTAATCTTATCGGCAATGTAGCCCTTGGCAATCGCACCAAGGTCAAGACAGTATCCGTCAGGTATGGATATGTGATGAGTGCCGTCATTGTCGGTGCTTAATGAAACCTTGGTATAATCGACATATGCAAGTGCATCTGCTATGGCAGAACTGTCAGGTACATCTGGGGTATCAGTATTAAAATCCCATAAACGTGACACGCTTCCTATTGTAATATCAAAAGTACCATAGGATAGCTGGCTGTAGTAAAGCCCAAGTTCAATAAGCTCGTAGAGTTCATCACTTATAGCAGTTGTCTGCTGGGTGTTGACTTTATAAAGCTCACTTGTTTCAAGGGTCCTTGAGAAAATGTGTTCGTAATAATCACACAGGCCAAGAGCATCGGATAATACATTTTTATTGACATTAGTATAAGAGTCAATCTGTACATAAGTATTAAGCTTGTAATCAGTTACGCTTATAGGCGAACTCAGAGCAAGCTTCTTACTGTTACAGCCCGTCAGTGCTGACAGCATACAGTTTATAATAACAATACATAGAACTAAAGAAGCTGTCCGATGTCTTAGATGTGCAGGTTTTTGCAAAATTACTAAATTATTCATATTACTCCTTAAATAAGTTATACATATGTATAAAGTATATCAAATATTGAAAAAAATGTGAATTCACTTTTATTTTGTATTGGATTATGTTATAACAAATAAAGTGTCAAAAATAAAGAAATGAGGATATTTTATGAAAAAGAAATTAGTAAGCCTTATGTTAGTGGCAGCTATGACAGCTTCACTTACAGCATGTGGCTCTAAAAAGACAGAAGAACCAACTTCTACAGTACATAAGAGCATAACAGCTGCAGAATATGATGCTGCTATTACATCAGATGCAGCAATTTATAAAAAAGCATTTACAATGCCTGAGTACAAAGGAATTCAGGTAACAGTTGATAAGTCAGTACTCAATGTTGCAGAAAGTGACGTTGACGATTATATCAATAAGAATATAGTATCAGCGGAAGCTACAACAGAGAATGTTACAAGTGGTGTAACAGCTGATGGGGATACAGTTATACTTGATTATTCAGGTAAGCTTGATGGCGAGGCATTCTCAGGTGGTACAGCAACAGATACTACATATACAATAGGTTCAGGTAACTTTATATCAGACCTTGATAAAGGACTTGTAGGACTTACAGTAGGCCAGGAATATGATATTCCTTGTACTTTCCCAGATAATTACACATCAGACCTTGCAGGTAAGAGTGTAATATTCACAGTAAAGGTTACAGCAATCCAGAAGACAACTTACCCAGAGATAACAGATGAATGGGTAGTTAATAACAAAGAAAGTCTTAATCTTTCAGGTGATACAGTTGCAGATTTCAGGGAAGAAGTAAGAAAGATAGTAGAAGCTAATGCTAATGATACTTATCTTAATAACACATTTACATCAGCATACCAGATTATAAGCGAGAATATCGGAGATGTTAATTATCCACAGGATGAAATAGATTCATTGGTAGAAGTACTTAATACTAATATTGAGAGTGAATTTAACACTTATGGTTCATACTATGGCATATCAGATTTAGATACATATAAGAAATCAGTATATGGATTTGATTCAATTGACGCATTTAATGAATATGCTACATCATCTGCACAGCAGTATCTTTTACAGAAAATGATAGTAACCATTATTGCCGCAGATAATGATATTCATGTGTCAGAAGATGAAATTAACTCATATGGTAACGATTTAGCTCAGTATTATGGTTACGATGACTTCAATGCAATTGTAGATGCAGTCGGCAGTGAAGTTGTATCAGAGATAGGTTATGAAATACTTTATCAGAAAGTTGTAGAATTTGAGTGCAGCCAGATTACAGAGGTAGAACAGTAAAATGAATGAATTGGTACCAAAGATATTTGATGTAATGAAGACATATTCCAAGGACCAGTTAGTAAAGGATATAGTGGCAGGGATTATTGTTGCGATAATAGCCCTGCCATTATCCATTGCACTGGCACTTGCATCAGGAGTAAGCCCGGAGCAGGGTATATATACAGCAATATTTGCTGGATTTGTTATTTCCTTCTTAGGAGGAAGCAGGGTTCAGATAGCTGGACCTACAGCAGCATTTGCTACAATAGTAGCTGGTATAGTTGCGAAAAATGGTATGGATGGACTTATAGTTGCTACAATTATGGCAGGTATAATACTTGTTATTATGGGGCTTCTTAAGTTCGGTAACCTTATAAGATTTATTCCTTATACAATAACTACAGGTTTTACATTTGGTATTGCTGTGACTATTGTTATAGGACAGATTAAAGATTTTCTTGGCCTTACTTATCCGGCAGGAACTGCTACAGTTGAAACTATGGATAAGTTAAAGGCGATAATTGCCAATATAGGAACATTTAATATAAAAGCATTAATAGTTGGTGCGGTATCACTTGCAATTCTTATTATATGGCCTAAGTTCAAGTCTCTTGATAAAATTCCACCATCACTTATTGCGGTTATAGTATCAGTTCTTATGGTTAAATTCATCGGACCATTAAAAGATGTCAATACAATCGGAAGTCTGTATACAATAAAGAAAGGACTTCCAGGAGTGTCAGTACCATCAGTTAATATGGATATGATACTTACACTTCTTCCAGATGCTCTTACAATAGCGGTTCTTGCAGGAATAGAGAGTCTGCTTTCGTGTGTAGTATCAGATGGAATGATAGGTTCAAGACATAAGCCTAATATGGAGCTTGTTGCACAGGGAGCAGGTAATATCGTATCCGCACTTTTCGGTGGTATTCCAGCGACAGGCGCTATTGCAAGAACAGCGGCTAATGTCAAGAATGGTGGACGTACACCTATAGCAGGTATGGTTCACTCAGTTACACTTCTTATTGTGCTTGTGGTGCTTATGCCATATGCGGCCTGGATACCAATGCCAGCCATTGCGGCAATTTTATTTATTGTTGCATACAATATGAGTGGCTGGAGAGAGATGGTTAATCTTGTTAAGCACTCACCAAAGTCAGATACATTAGTATTACTTACAACTATGGTGCTTACAGTTGTATTTGACCTTGTTGTGGCTATAGAAGTAGGTATTGTTATGTCTGCACTTCTTTTCCTGAAGAGAATGGCAGACGTAACAGAAGTAAGAAGCTGGAAATATATCGGGGAAAATATTGATGAGAATAACGACCCTGAGAGTATTAATTTAAAGAAAGTTCCTGATAAGACTTTAGTATACGAAATAATCGGACCAATGTTCTTTGCGGCAGCGGATAAGTTTATGGATATACATATGGAGTCAGATGTAAAAGTAGTTATAATCAGAATGCGTGGTGTTCCAGCTATGGATATATCAGCATTGCGTTCGCTTAAGAATATACACAATGTATGTAAGAAGCGTGGTATAACTATGGTATTATCCCACGTCCAGGAACAGCCTAAGTCTATGATGGAGAAGGCTGGATTTGCGGCAGAAGTTGGAGAAGATAACTTCTGTGCTAATATTGATGCGGCGTTGGCATATGCACAGGAGATAGTGGGGTAAGAGCGGCAAGAGCGGAGCTGGCAGACGGACGGATGGACGGCGAAAGGCGGGACAGCCCCCTGCCGTGTGGAACTGCGGATAAGACAATTGGATATTACCGGGTGTTTCCGAGGGAGTGTTGTGGCGGTGGACGCACACGCTCATATTCGGCATCCTGCCTCAGTATTCGCTTGACCAGACCTCGTGTCTGGTCATTGCTGTTTATGGGGGCGGAAACACTGGTAATATCACAATTCTCTTATAATGCAGTGCCACGCGGCAGGGGGCTGTCCTGCTTTTCGCCTGTTCGTTGCCAGTTCGTGCGGGGCGGGGCGGGCAATGCGCTGTGCTGTTGCCCTTGTGGAAGGAGAAAAATGGTTATGGTGTATTTGTCAGGAAACTGCCGAGCAGTGTGGCGGCGTTGCTGCCTTCAATCGCGGTGAGTTCGTCCGGGGTGAGACCGCTTGTCCTTAGGAGGTGGAGGGACTCGGACTGGTCGGACCAGGGGCTGTCTGTTCCAAAGAGAATGTGGTCAGAGCCATGTGTGCGGACCATCTGGACGAATTTCTCTTTGGAGAGGAAGTTGTTGTCCGGAGTGCTTTTTAAGACAAGTGCAGTGTCGAGCCATACATTTGGTGTTCCAATTAGCTGGTCACATACTTCGTCATACATAGACCAGCCACCCATATGGGCTAATACAAGTTTGTGTGGTGGGACTTCTTTTATCATATTGGCAAGACGTTCGACACTTGCCTCATCACAGTTAGGAAAGCTTATGTCCATACCGCAGTGGATAGATACAATAAGGTCGTTGTCGTTTGCACATTCTATTATTCTAAGACATCTTGGGTCATCTATATTGGTGCGCTGGAATACAGGGTGAAGCTTAATTCCTGGAACACCAGCTTTGGCAAGGTCACTTATTATAGTCTTGTAGTCATCATTATCAGGATGAATTGTACCAAATGATATTATTCCAGTAGATTTAAAGGATTTATTAGTTTCTATGGCTATTTTGTTGATAGTCGTATGCTGTGACGGCTTTGTTGCTATAGGCAGTAAGACAGAGTAATCAATGCCAGCTTTTTTCATAGAAGCTTTGATAGAGTCTACACGTCCATCCAGATAATTAGGTATACCGCCGCTTTGAGCAAGTCGTCCTACGGCACGGTCCGCAATGTCATCAGGAAAGCTGTGAGTATGAAAATCTATAATCATAAATATCCTCATTTCTGCGCCCCAGTTATAAGTATAGCGTGTCGGGTGCGCATAACACTAATTCATATTTTTACCATTTAAGAACGCATTTAAACATTTAATAATTAAATGATAACATAATAAAAGGAGCAGGTCAAAACGCACAGAACAACCTGCCTATATGGATTTCGTGTTGCATATTATGTGGAAAAACCACAGATAATTATTGTATTATACTAGGTGGTTTATATGCTGGCAATATGGATATAGTCAGTAAAAGAGAAGAATGGCAGAATTTAGATGACCAGCCTTTTTAAAATGTATAATTTTTCACAATTTTCACATACTACCCATACAACGCAATATATGGAAAATAGTTCGATAAACCATTGAATGAGCATAGAGAAACAGCGTGTATGGATTATGTTGAAAATAAGGAGGATTGTATGAAAGCCACTGGAATTGTTCGTCGTATAGATGATTTAGGAAGAATTGTAATACCAAAGGAGATAAGAAGAACATTAAGAATAAGGGAAACTGACCCGCTATTGACAACATTGACACAGTGCCGAAATGCTGATAAACAGGGCGTTTGTGAGAATTCAAAGGTGCCGGATAATGAGAATAGGGCACTGGCGGAGGAGAGAATCAGACAGGTAAAAAGAGAATTGTTTGTTGGGGGAATGATTGGACTGGCAGAGAGAGTGGGGAAAGGATGAAGGTGGTATTATGGCACCGGTCGGAGAAATCTGACCGGTGTTTTTGCATTCAAATAAATTGAAAATTGCAAATTGAAATGTTCAATTTGTAATTGTGAAAGAATAGAAATGGTGGTATACTGAGATATAGTTAGACATTTCGTGTTAGGTATTCTTGGAGGATAACGATGACAGTTAATTACGATAAGTTGTGGAACATATTAAATGAGCGTGGAATGATGAAAACGGAGCTTATAAAAGAGGCAAAGATAAGCACAAATGCTATGGCAAAGTTGGGCAAAAATGAAGATGTCCGAGTTGCAGTATTGGCAAAGATTTGTGTGGCGCTAGGGTGTAAGTTGGATGATATTGTAGAGATAGAGTCCTGATAATGGGACAGGGTTTGTGAGAAGATTTTATATGGGATAGTGGAATTTTTGTTTACTTGAACTTCCGATAATACAAAATTATGAGAAGTTTAAAGATGCGTGAAGGAGGTAGCGATGGTTTCAAATTTTGATTTTTTGAAGAAAGATTTTCCGGTTCTTTCAAATTTTGGAGAAATGGCTGAGAAATATTGTTACTCTGATTCAAATTCATGTTTAATGAAGTTGGGTATGATTGGAGAAACTATTGTAAATTTAATGTTTACATATGATAGAATTGCATTTCCACATGATAACACAGCAGTTGCACGTATAGACACATTAAGTAGAGAAGGGTTACTTACAAGTGACTTAGTTACTATTTTGCATGGTCTTAGAAAGGTAAGAAATAAAGCAGTACATGAAAATTATGCTTCGATAGCAGATGACAAAACATTTTTGCCGATGGCACACAGTCTCTGCGAATGGTTTATGCAGACCTATGGAGATTGGAACTATTCTCATAAAGATTTTGTCATGCCGGAAGAAAATACAGTATCAGTTACAGTTGATAAAGAGGCTGAAGAGAAAAAGGAATCAGAGCTCACAAAGTTAGCAGAACAAACGGCAGCAGCGGCTCCGATTGTTGAACAGACAGAGCGTAAGAAGCAAGCTTATAAAGCAGCCAATCAAAGACCAAAAACAGAAGCGGAAACTCGTTTCTTGATTGATGAACAATTACGAATGGTAGGATGGGATGCAGATACCGAAAATCTGCGCTACTCCAAGGGAACTCGTCCTACAAAAGGTAGAAATCTCGCAATCGCTGAATATCCTACGAATTCTAAAGTGGGAAATAGGGGATATACAGATTATGCACTTTTTGTAGGAGAGAAATTAGTTGGTATTATCGAAGCAAAAGCTATTCATAAGGATATCCCTTCTGTTATTGATTATCAGGGAAAAGACTATCCTAGATGTATTCGAAAAGAAGATGAAAAATACGTTATAGATACATGGGGGGAATTTAAAGTTCCTTTTACCTTTGCAACAAACGGAAGACCATATCTTGAGCAGTACAAAACAAAATCCGGTATCTGGTTTTTGGATTTAAGAAAACCAGATAATTCACCGATGCCATTGCGGGGTTGGATGAGTCCTGACGGAATGGAAGAATTGCTTGCTGCGGATATAGAAGGTAAGAATAAGAATCTGAAGGAAATGTCATATGACCTTTTGACAGATAAAGACGGACTGAATTTGAGACCTTATCAGCTGAACGCAATCAAGGCGGCAGAGGAGGCTGTTATTAACGGAAAGCAAACCGCATTATTAGCAATGGCTACCGGTACAGGTAAAACAAGAACTGTATTAGGTATGATTTACCGCTTCCTTAAGACAGAGAGATTTCGTCGCATCTTGTTTTTGGTAGACCGTACAGCATTAGGAGAACAGGCTCAGGATGTTTTCGAAGAAGTAAAAATGGAAGATCTCCTCACGCTTGATGATATTTATAATATTAAAGGTTTAGAAGACAAAACAATTGATAAGGAGACTCGTATCCACATTTCGACTGTTCAGGGAATGGTTAAGCGAATTATGTACAATGATGGTGAAACCATGCCTGCTGTTTCAGATTATGATTTGCTCATAATAGATGAAGCACACCGCGGATACATCCTAGACAAAGAAATGGGAGAAGATGAGGCTCTTTATAGAGACCAAAGAGAATATCAGAGTAAGTATAGGTCAGTTATAGAATATTTTAATGCTGTGAAAATTGCACTTACAGCAACACCGGCATTACAGACTACAGAAATCTTTGGAGAACCGGTTTTTAAATATACCTACCGTGAGGCTGTTATTGAGGGATATTTGGTAGATCATGATGCACCTCATGAGTTAAAGACTAAATTAAATACAGAAGGTATTCATTATAAAAAGGGTGATGCGGTTACAATATATGACCCAATCACCGGAGAAATCGAAAATAGTGAGTTGATAGAGGATGAACTGGATTTTGATGTAGATTCATTTAATAAGCAGGTTATAGTAGAATCCTTTAATAGAACGGTTTTGGAAGAAATAGCAAAAAATATAGATCCGGAATCTCCGAGGGAACAGGGGAAAACATTGATTTATGCTGTTAATGATGACCATGCAGATATGATTGTATCAATACTTAAGGATATTTACACAGAATATGGTGTTGATAATGATGCAATTATGAAGATTACTGGCAGTGTAGCCAACGGAAATAAAAAGAAAATACAAGAGGCAATAAAGCGTTTCAAAAATGAAGATTATCCATCCATTGTTGTCACGGTTGATTTGTTGACAACGGGTATTGATGTACCTTCGATTTCAACGTTAGTGTTTATGCGCCGTGTTAAATCACGTATTTTGTTTGAGCAGATGTTGGGACGTGCTACACGTTTGTGCAAAGAGATTCACAAGACACATTTTGATATTTATGACCCTGTTGGTGTTTACGATGCTTTAGAGGATGTCAATACAATGAAACCAGTAGTAGCAAATCCAAGCACATCATTTACACAGTTATTAGATGGTTTAGAGGAATTGAATGATGAAGCACAGGTAAAGAATCAGATTAATCAGGTAATTGCAAAGCTACAGCGTAAAAAGAAAAATATTGATGCAAAAACGATGGAGCATTTCATTGATATGTCAGGAGGAATGGATCCGACACAGTTTGTAGTTGATATTCAAAAACGCAGTCCGGAAGATGCTAAAAAGAGATTGTTGGCATATTACGATTTATTTCGTATGCTTCAGGAAAGTAAGCCAAATGGTGGACGACCTGTTGTTATTTCTGATAAACAAGATACTTTTATCGAAGAGAGAAGGGGTTACGGAAATAAAGATGCCCGCCCAGAAGATTACATAGATGCATTCTCAAGCTATATTCAAAATAATATCAATGAGATTGCAGCATTAAAAATTATCTGTACAAAGCCGTGTGAACTTACCAGGGATAGCTTGAAGTCCCTGATGCTTACGTTGGATAGAGAGGGATATACAACACAGCAATTAAATACGGCAATATCACAATTGTCAAATGAGGAAATGGCAGCAGATATTATAAGCTTGATTCGCAGATATGCTATAGGTTCAGTGCTTATCAGCCATGAGGCAAGAATTAGAAAGGCTGTGGATCGATTGCGAAAAGCACATTCTTTTACTATGCAGGAACAAAATTGGATTAAGAGAATGGAAGATTATTTGCTGAATGAATGGGTATTGAATATTACAGTATTCGATGAGGACAGTCGTTTTAAATCGCAGGGTGGGTTCACCAAGATAAATAAAATATTTAGTGACAAATTAGAAAGTGTCGTTTTAGAACTCAATGAGTATCTATATGATGATGGAGGAAGAACTGCATGACAACACAAGAAATCGTATCAAAACTTTGGAATCTCTGTAATGTATTAAGAGATGATGGAATTACCTATCATCAGTATGTAACTGAGCTTACATATATTCTGTTTCTTAAAATGGCAAAGGAAACCGGTGCAGAGAAGCAGATACCGGAAGGTTATCGTTGGGATGTATTAAAATCAAAAAGTGGTGTTGAATTAAAGAAATTTTACAAAGAATTGCTGAATCATCTGGGAGAAAACTGTACAGGACACGTAAGAGAGATTTATCAGGGTTCCGCAACTAATATTGAGGAGCCGAAGAACCTCGAAAAAATTATTACGACGATTGATGGACTTGATTGGTTTTCAGCTCGTGAAGAGGGATTGGGCAATCTTTATGAGGGATTATTGGAGAAAAATGCGAATGAAAAGAAATCCGGAGCAGGTCAGTATTTTACTCCTAGAGTTCTTATTGATGTGATGACAAGATTAATGAAACCACAGCCGGGAGAACGCTGTAATGATCCAGCTTGCGGAACGTTTGGATTCATGATTTCTGCAAGCCAGTATGTGAGAGAGAATACAGACGATTTATTCCAATTAGATGCGGATACTGCAAAATTCGAAAGAGAAGAGGCATTTACCGGCTGTGAGCTTGTGCATGATACACATAGGCTTGCATTGATGAATGCAATGCTACATGATATTGAAGGTGAAATAAAGCTGGCAGATACTTTGTCTAATGCTGGAAAAGAAATGAAAGGATATGATGTAGTATTAACGAATCCGCCTTTTGGAACCAAGAAGGGTGGAGAACGTGCTACAAGAGACGACTTTACATTCCCAACAAGCAATAAGCAGCTCAATTTCCTGCAGCATATTTACAGAAGCTTGAATACAGATGGAAAAGCAAGAGCAGCAGTTGTATTGCCGGATAATGTTTTATTTGCAGATGGAGATGGCGAAAAAATCCGTAAAGACCTTATGGAAAAATGTAACCTGCATACAATCCTTAGACTGCCTACCGGTATTTTCTATGCCCAGGGAGTAAAGACAAACGTATTGTTCTTTACGAGAGGTAAAACGGACAAGGCGAATACTAAAGAAGTTTGGATATATGACCTTAGAAATGACATGCCATCATTTGGAAAGACAAATCCTTTGAAGAAAGAAGATTTTGATGACTTTGTTGCTTGCTATGCGGATGGTGATTTGTCAGCACGTAAAGAAACATATAGTGAAGAAAATCCGAATGGAAGATGGAGAAAATTCACATATGATGAAATTTTAGCAAGGGATAAAACAAGTCTTGATATTACATGGATGAAGAGTGATTCGGGGACAGATGATTACACTCTTGCAGAATTGTTAGAACAAATAAAGGAAAAATCCTCCAACATATCTAAGGCAGTTGCGGAATTGGAAGCACTTATAGGAGAGGTGGAAGAATAATGGATACAAAAGCATTACGACAAAAAATTCTTGGCCTTGCTATTCGCGGTAAATTAGTTCCACAGGATCCAAACGATGAACCAGCATCCGTATTGCTGGAGCGTATCAGGGCTGAAAAACAACAGATGGTCAAGGATGGCAAGTTAAAACCTAAGGATATTAAGAATGATACCATTATCTTTGTTGGTGAGGATAATTTACATTATGAGAAGTTTCAAGATGGTAGCGTAAAATGTATTGAAGATGAGATACCTTTTGATGTGCCGGAAGGGTGGGAATGGTGTAGATTAACGGAGATTACTTTTGAAATCTTTGCTGGTGGAGATAAGCCTGAAAATTACTCCAAGACACAAACAGATGAGTTTTCCATTCCTATATTTGCTAATGGCGCCGAAAATGATGGTCTGTATGGTTTTACCAATAAAGCAAGAGTAAATAAATCTGCAATTACCGTCTCTGCAAGAGGAACTATTGGCTTTTGCTGTATTAGGCACATGCCCTTTGTACCAATAGTGAGGTTAATTACTATTGTTCCTGCTGAGGGGATAAATATTGAATATTTGAGAATTGTATTCCAAGCACTAATTGAAACAGGGGAAGGCTCAAGTATTCCACAGCTTACTGTGCCTGGAATAAAGCCTAAATTAATTCCGATACCACCATATTCAGAACAGACAAGAATATCCAACAAATTGATAGAAACAGAAAAAATTGTTTCAGCTGTTGAACTTAACCAAGAATCAGTAGTCAACTATATTAAGTTGGCAAAAGCAAAAATCCTCGACCTTGCAATTAGAGGTCAACTTGTTCCACAAGACCCTAATGATGAACCTGCTTTGGTTCTGCTTGAACGCATTCGGGCAGAGAAAGAGGAACTCATAAAAGCGGGTAAAATCAAGCGTGATAAGAAGGAAT
>NZ_JBBMET010000012.1:0-48707 GCF_040096425.1 Lachnospira sp. CLA-JM-H23 | reverse complement strand
ATTCCTTCTTATCACGCTTGATTTTACCCGCTTTTATGAGTTCCTCTTTCTCTGCCCGAATGCGTTCAAGCAGAACCGAAGCAGGTTCATCATTAGGGTCTTGTGGAACAAGTTGACCTCTAATTGCAAGGTCGAGGATTTTTGATTTTGTCAAAGAAACAGTTTCAGCTAAAATCTCTTTTTCTTCTCTAATTTGATTTATCAAAGAATCCATTTCAACAAATTTGCTAACCATTGCCGATTGTGTTGTTATAGTGCAAACAGGAATTAAGGTTGATAGAATTCTTTCTAATGCCAACTTAGGCATAGCTACCTGATGGGTTTTGTCTTGAAATTGTTGCTGAACAAATTCCGATTGTATAATCAAGCATAAATAGGTTTTATTGATCTGTATGTTTGTAATTTTTACTGCATTTTCAGTAAGGTTCATTCCATCTAACTCAGTAGGCACTTCACCAGTAACACCAATTGTACCAGCAATGGTAACATAAAGATCATCTTTTGAAATCGTATAGTTTTTGATTTGTAAAAATACTTCCTCTGAAATATATTTCAGATCATCCGTATTTATAGAGTGATTTTTCATGTCGGTTACTCGGATATAAGCGTGAGCGGTTCGACAAGGTGAAAAGCCCACTCCCTTCGGAAGTCTCTTGCCTCCTTTAACTGCTGCAATATCTCGAACTCTACACCATTCCCACCCTTTCGGCACTTCAAAAGGTATCTCATCTTCAATACATTTTACGCTACCATTTTGAAACTTCTCATAATGTAAATTATGGATTCAATTTTCACTCAATTCTCAGTCAATGAGAGTTGGGTGGATTTTTTATATCCTATAATTACAAAATAAAACGCCCACAGGGCAGAAAGACAGGTACAGGATATGTACAACAACAATTTTACGGAAGAACCGATTGTCATCGGTATCGACCATGGTTTCTCCTTAATCAAGACTAGAAATCACATTTTCAGCAACGGAGTAAGCAACTTCTGGGCATTAATGATTTTGCGGATATATGGTTGTATTGTTACATGATTCGGTGTGAGACGTACAAATCCGTTTTCTTCCAGTGAGAGCAGGTCATGGGAGCAGATGCTGTACCAATTATAAAGGATATTCAGTGGCATTCTGTATTCCGGACACAACGCAAGAACCCGTAACAGTTTTGTAGTAATTTCAGACAAATTGTGAAAACCTATCAGATTAGATAACTGCTTGCCATACAGGTCTTCGTCGGTTTGTGCTGATGGATTGCCGACAAAGGGATTGTGAGTTGAGAGTAGTACATTTTCTTTTAGCTGGTCAAGCAACACATCCGGAGTATATACGGATAAAGATAACAACTTTGCAATAAGCTGAATGGACATGGTATGGTTACATACAGTTTCAATCGTAATCTTCTATGTTTCTTATTTCATGGTAGTAAATTGTTTCGATATGGGAAGTATATCATAAAATAAGAAGCGGAACAACTGTTCGTAATGTGCGAGAGCTATTTTTTGAAAGATTTTTTGGGATTCCATTTCTTAAATTCTATTTAATCTTTTTCAATTTGTACTCAACTGTGACTCAATGTAGAATGCGACCGGTTTTACTAAAATGAATCTATCAGGTTTATGCATCATTGCCGGCATAAAGATGACAAAACTTGGCAATCATTTAGGTAAAGGAGGTTTCGCATGGAGTTGACAGTAAACAAAGCGGGCAAGTATGCTTTAGTATGGCTTACAAATGCGGAAAAGGCTGATCCAAAAGTTATGGACAGCCTACAGCCTTTGATTGAGCAGTGTAAGGAGAAGAAGTACAGATTGGCTATTTTTGAATCAGGTGAGCAGGATTTGTTGGAAAAAACAACAGATTTGCTGATTCACAATCGAGGACTGGAAAAGACCGATGATGGAAAAACAACTGCTTTGCCAAAACAGGCATCAGGAGAAATGTAGCGAGCGGCGATTCGCCCGATACTACCCCACATCGTTTCTTTCTACCCCAAATTAGTGAAATTGGGGTAGAAAATACATAGAGTAAGTAAAGATGATTTAAAGAAGTAGCAAATGATTAAGCATATAATATGAGAAGATTGATTTTTATAAAAATAGCGGCTGAAATTACTCAGCCGCCACATAATCTAAAATTTTTTGTCTTTAGGTGGACAAGGGTCATTACCATAGCTATCTTTATCACGAATTTGTCCGCTGCGTCCGTGAATTACTAATTCACTTTGTTGTTTCATTGCAATAGGACGTCCATATTCAATAGCTTGTTTTTGGGTGGTAAAAGTTTTTGTGGCTTTATCAGAGCACTCACGCTTAAGCTGCCACTGTCCGTTGTTAGGTATAATGTGTTGATTTGCCATAAAATAGTCCTTTCTCTGCTTAAGCAGTGGTGTAGTGTTTCCAAGGGATTCTTGCGGGATGAACTTTTGCAAGAAAACGCACAATGTCTGGTCTGCCATCATAAGTAGGTATTCCGCGTGAGTTTTGAGCCATTAATATAATTGGTATGTTTCCGAAAAATGGAATAAAACTTGCACGAACTTGTTCCTTGGACGGACTTGTAAGAACATATGGTTTCACAACAGCGATTGCAAAGGTTACACCTTGCTCTCTGATTTTTGCTCCATCGAACTGCATAGGTTTATCCTCCTTTCCTAATTTTTAGGAATACAGATAAAGCCTTTCAAAATGATTGAATTCCGTGTAGGAATGTGTTATGATTCAAATGCGACTTTGAATTCGCAAGAGCGATTTCATTTTGAAAGGGTGGTCTTTTGGACCATCTTTTTTTATCCCTGCTTTAGCACTCGTAGGAATAGAGCGCTAACTATCCTTAAAAGTAGAATATCACAAAATAAATATTAAGTCAATAAAAATGCGAATAACTCACAAAAAACTTGACATAATATCCTAAAATGGGTATATTATATATGAAAAGGAGGTGCTGTGATATGTTAGTACAGTTTATGATAAAGAATGTATTGTCTTTTAGAGATGAAACGATTTTGGATATGACAGCAATTAATGCATATAAGGAACATGAATGTAATTTAATTGATATAGGTGCAAAAGATAAATTTGTGAGAGTTGCAGCAATTTATGGAGCTAATGCAAGTGGAAAGTCTAATTTAAATATTGCTATGAGATATTTTCAGAAAATAGTGGTAGAATCATTGAACAATGTTGATGATGGCGAAGATGCAGTATTGAAACGGTATTACAATCCTTTTTCATTTGAAAGTAATAATGAAAATTCGGAATTTCAAATTATTGAAATTGTGGGAGAAGATGAATATAGATATGGTTTTGAATATAACTCCGAATGTATTGTTGCAGAATGGCTTTATAGAAAAAACTTGAATACAAATAGAACATCTATCATCTTTGAGAGAACGACAGAAAATGTGGAATTTGGGGCATCTGTTAGAAAAGAGTGTGAATTGTATAAAACTCAAATTCCGACAGAAACATTAGTGTTGTCTTTTTTTAATAAATTAAAGCTGAAAACTGAAGTTTTTAAAACTGTGTATAATAGCATTATGGATACATTGGTGGTTTCTACAGATTTTTGCGAAGATCAAGGTCTTTTGGAAGCAATGTTACCCCAGATTATAGATGAAGAAAAAGAGGATTTATTGAGATTTCTTAATGCAATAGATACTGGAATTAAAGATATTGGTTATGATGATAATGAAAAAGAGATTAGTTTTTTTACAGTTCACAAGGGGAGAGATGATAAATATTATCCGTTAGGATTATATTGTGAGTCGGAGGGAACAATAAAAAGTATTATGCTCTTTATATATGCAAGAACTGCGATACTTAACGATAAGTCTATCTTTGTTGATGAATTGAATGTGAAATTACATCCGCTATTGTTAAAATTTATCATTGATTTGTTCTATAATAATAATTCAGAGGCACAATTGATTTATACCACACATGATACAACGTTAATGGATAAGAAATTCTTTAGAAGGGATCAAATTTGGTTTGTTCAAAAAGACCAATTTGGATATTCTGAATTATCGGCATTGTCAGATTTTAAGGTTAGGTCAGATGCATCCTTTGAGAAGGACTATTTGGCTGGTGTATATGGAGGAATTCCATTTCTTAAGGAGTATGCAATGAAAGAAGGTGATTAGATGGGTTCGGATGATTTGTTTAAAAAGAGACGTGAAGAAAGAAAACGAAGAAAACATGAATATAGACCGATAAATACAAACTCTTTTTTGATTGTAACTGAGGGAGAAAGAACAGAACCCTTATACTTAAAAGGAATACAGAAGAAAATCAAAGAAAAAATGGACGGAAGAATTGATGTCATTGAAATACCGGTTATTGATATACATGGTGAGGGCTGTGGAACAGGAAAATTAATCGAAGTTACGGAACGAATTGTGAAAGAGGCCAAAATACTATATCAGAATGTATGGGTGGTTTTTGATAAAGATGATTTTGATGATTTCGATGTAGCCATACAATTAGGAAAAGAAAAAGGATATCAGGTGGCATGGAGTAATCAGTCGTTTGAATATTGGTTATATTTACATTTCAATTATAGCGATTCGGCACTTCATAGATATGATTGGAATGAAAAGTTAAATGAAATATTTAAGCAATACAATTTAGGGGATGGAACATATCGGAAAAATTATGATAATATTTACGATTTAGTAAATGTGTATGATGGGGTTAATAGTGCTATAAGAAATGCAAAGAGACGCATGGCCGGATTTGTGGATGAAAGGGATATTCCTTCACAATATGATCCAGGGACTATGGTATATAAGTTGGTGGAAGACTTAAAACGCTATTTGGATGAATAGAGGAGAATGTACGAATGGGTAAAGTATTGATTATAAAAAATAATAACGAAGATCCAAGAATATATCAGTTCGCTGAGAAAAGTTATATTGAAAAGAAGATTGGGTATTATAATACATTAGATGGTTCTCTTAATGAAAAGGGGGTACAAGAGCTAAAGGAAAGGTTTGATGGTGATGGACTTGTCTTAATGATTACGTATGATAAATGTGAACCAGGAAAAACAGAAGAAATACAGGATGTTTTTATAGGATCTAATGCCAATATAAATGAAAAAAATAATATTGAGTATACGATGAAAGTACATTTGTCATATACAAAGCATAATCGTGCGATAGAGAGTATAATAGATAAAATAGATTTAAGTCTGTCGGAAGATTTTGATAATGGATGTTATGTTATGATGAGTGATATGGAGAATCTTTATCAAGAATTAAGAGAAAGAATTATTACAAAATGTAAGAACTATGATTTGGCAGGAAAAGATTATAATTTAATTGAGAAACCGAATAACTATGTTATGAATGTTTTGGCACAAAAGGATATTCAATCGATTCGTGTTTTTTCATGTGATTTAGCTGGAGATAATAGAACAGAATTTCAAAGAGATAGAGAAAGAGTTGTGAATTGTAAAGCGTTCAGACGATTGGTTGATAAAGCACAAATTTTCGGAGCAGAAAAAGGTGATTATTTTAGAACACGTATGACACATTCACTGGAGGTGAATCAAATCGCAAAAGCTATTGCATATGCATTGGGACTGAATTTAGATTTAACTGAGGCAATAGCATTAGGACATGACTTGGGACATACACCATTTGGACATCAAGGCGAAAGAACATTGGATGATATATTGAGTGGCAAGATAGATGCAGGTATAATACTTGTGAAACATGAGGATAATAAAGGGTTAAACGAAAAGAAATGTTCAAAGATTAGCACTGAAGATTTATTGCAAAAAAGATGCTTTGGAGGTTTCAAACATAATTATCAGAGCGCACGAATTCTGACTGAATTGGAGGAAAAGTATAAAGAACATCCTGGGTTAAATGTGAGCGTTCAGGTGGTAGAGGGTGTTTTAAAACATACTAAATTAAAATTGAATGAAATTGAAATATCAGATTTTTTATCGGAGGAATATATATCAAAAATTAAGTTTAATAAAGGTAAAGAGGTACAGGTTTGCTCTAGTTTAGAAGGACAAGTGGTTGCTATTGCAGATGAAATTGCTCAGAGAGGACATGATGTGGATGATGCCCTAACTTCAGGCGTAATGACAATCAACGAACTTTTGGATAGATTTGCAATTGAAAAATGTAGTGTATTGCGAAGCAGAATAGAAGAAGAGATTGAAAATATAAATAATTCTGCATATTCTATTGTTGATCGCGAGGAGTTGAAAACAGCAAGAATAGTTTCGATTATTATAAACTATTTTGTTGAGAACACGATTAAACATTCTGTTGAGAATATTGATAATTACCAATATTTAGGAGAAATAACCATGGATAATGAAATTAAAATTATCGAATTTCCTGAAGATGTTGAAAAGGTAAATGATTATTTGGAAAAAGTTGTACAGAAAAAAGTAATATGTAATAGTGAGGTGGCTAGAGCAGATTACAATGCCAGTATGATAGTGCAGACTTTATTTAAAAAATATTATTGTAATCCAAGATTATTACATTCAGGAACAGTTCATAGAATATTTTTGGAGACATTAAAACATTGTAATAACGAAGTCGCAAACAGTGCAATTAGTTTGAGTGATGGTAGTATTAAGTTAGTTAATATGGAAATTGAGGAACTGACCAAACGAGAATTGGATGGAGCTACTATTATGGCGTATCTAGAAGACAAGGATGTAGATACCACTTCGGAAGATATTATCATATTTGAAAAACGAAAAATTCTAGTAAGAGCAATAGTTGATTATATAGCCGGAATGACAGATGGTTATGCTTTGGAGGAATACGAAAAACTAAAATAAGTAGATGAGATCGGCAAGCATTTTTCGCTTGCCTTTTTCACACCTATAACTTACAATGTTGTTATAATTGAAGAAAGGAAAATTAACAATATGGATAAAAATACCAACGACCTTACACTTTGTCAGGAAATTGCCGGATACTGCCGTATTTCTGTTGATGAAGAGTTAGACAGAGACAATACATCTATTGAGAATCAGAAGAAGATTATTGAAGAGTTTGTAAAAGCTAAGTTTCCCAAGTGTAAGCTTTCTATATATGAAGACCGAGACCGTTCCGGGTATACCTTTGAACAGCGTGAAGGCTACCAGAAGCTTCGTAAGAAGCTGATGAATAGTCATATTAGTGTACTTATTGTAAAGGATTTCAGCCGATTTTCCCGTCGAAACAGTAAAGGTCTTGTAGAACTGGAAGATTTAAGAGATGCAGGCGTTCGTATCATTTCCATTGGTGATGCCATTGATTATCCGACTTATGACGACTGGACAGCCATACAGTTTCGATTTTTGATTAATGAGATGCCGGTTACGGATACCAGTAAAAAGGTGCGTAATGTTATCAGCCGAAGACAGGCTGATGGCGAGTGGATTTGTTCTGTGCCTTACGGTTATATCATTTCTAATATGAAGAAACAGGAAATATCTGTTGTGCCGGATGAGGCAGAAGTGATTCGCAAGGTTTTTGAATTATACAATGATGGTTGGGGCTACAAGAAAATTGCCAACTACCTTACAGACAAAAAGATACCTACGCCACGTATGAAAGAGATTCAGAGGGCAGAGGAGCGAGGAGATGAGTGCAAGCTTAAGGCAAAGCCGGAATGGAGCATTGTAACCATTCAGGGAATTTTATCAAATGATTTTTATATCGGAACACTCAGGCAGCACAAGTACACCAGAAAGAAGATTCATGGTGTGGATACAAAGGTGGATGAATCAGAGCATTTTGTATTTGAAAATCATCACGAAGCAATAGTTGATTATAAAACATGGGCATATACCCAAGAACAGTTAAAAAAAAGAACTACAACCCATTATCGTGGAGTAAAGAAATATGATAATGTGTATTCGGGCTTTATGTTCTGTGGGGATTGCGGTTCGCCAATGTTTTCTATGAGTAGAAGCGACATTGCACCGGCATATACCTGTGGTACTTACCATAAAAGAGGTTTGAAGGGGTGTAGTTCCCATCATATCAGAGTGGATTTCCTCGATAGTATCCTGAAAGAGTATGTGAAGAAGGTAAGAGATAACTCCCAGGATATGATTAAAGAATTGGAAACTTCCATTAAGAAAGAATCTACAGAGGTTAAGGAAAGTGAGAATACATTTTCACTTTTGGAAAGTCAACTTTCGGATGCCAAGGATGAGCTGAAAGCAGTGAAGAAACGAAAGATCAAAGAAATTGCCAAGGCGGATGAAGACACAGCCTCGATTATTGAAGAGACCTACGCAGAGATTGAGGATGAATTGATTAACAGAATCAAAGGACTCCAAAATCAGATGAATCTGAGTGTGGATAAGCGAAATGATATTATTCGAATCAACAGACTGGCGAAGACGGCCATTGATATTTTCAATGATATTCTGAATAAGAAGAACTTGGATAAGAAAGACTTGGAGTTAATTATTGATAAGATAATCGTATTTGAGGACAGAATCCATGTGAAGCTGAAAGCAGATATTGATAATCTCTTAAAAATCGGTGTTGTAACTACTTTCTATTATCAGCAGGTAGAGGGTAGAGAACAATTGTTAAGTGTTGCTGAAGAAACGAAAGGCAACGTGGCCAGTGCTATAACAGATATCGGTACAGATAACTTTGCACATATGGAAATGAATGAATTAGAAATGATTGCATCAGATAAAAAAGCAGGAAAAGAGACTATCGTAAATTTTAATCAAGACAGTAAGGTTATAGTAAAACATAAGGAGTCACCTGATACACGTAATAATTTAACCAAGTTATGTGTAGATGATCTTCTAACCACTACCGTTCCGCTAAAAACCCGCAACAAACCGGAACGACTCTTTACTGTCAATGTTATCAGTAGTGGTGACCCTATGGAGATATATACAGATATGGATGGGCAGATTGTGTTAAAGAAATATTCTCCGATGGCAGATGTATCGGAATTTGCAGTAGAATATGCGGAGTCCATAGCACAGAATACAGGAATGACAATTGCAATAACTGACAGGGATTGTGTTATTGCGGCAGCAGGAACACAGAAAAAGAATGTACAGGGAAAGCATATTACCAAAGAACTTAATGATATTATGGATAAAAGGCAGAGTGTTGTAGCATGTGCCAGTGAGAATGATTATGTAAAAGCGGTAACAGACTATGATTGTGAGTCAGAGGTGATAAGTCCGATAATATGTGCCGGAGATGTTCTTGGTATGGTTATTATGTTTGGCAATGACAAGAAACAGAAGCTTGGCGAGAGCGAGAAAAGAATAGTTAAAGTTGCGGCGGATTTTTTGGGCAGACATATGGACAATTAGCAGATAATTTTAATATAATAATATGATGTAAGGCAAAATACCATTTGCCATATACATCTAAATGCCAGAAGTTAGAAATATTGCACGGCTTCAGGCATTTACATATTAATATAAGTTAATTACGATTGGCAGACATTCCGGAGGAAGATTATGAGATTAGATAAATATTTAAAGGTTTCAAGACTTATTAAAAGACGTACAGTAGCTAATGATGCGTGTGATGCAGGCAGGGTAATGATTAATGGTAAAGTGGCTAAGGCATCAGTTGATGTCAAGGCAGGAGATATAATAGAGATATCTTTTGGTAACAAGAATGTTAAGGTAAGAGTTACAGACGTAAAGGACACAGTTAAGAAAGAAGAAGCTAAGGAGATGTTTGAATATATTTAATGATTAAGTATATTTAATGTTTGAGCATATCTAATAGTTTAATGTGTTTAAATAATAGTTATAATTAAGCATTTTTTGGCGTACCGCCTAATATATTAGACAGGTAAGATAAATGTATAATATATGGAGGCAGTTATGGACGATATTAAAAGGGTAAGACATCCTCATACAGTAAGAATGGAAGATAGAAAGAAGGCTCAGTTTACTGGTATTACTGACGTTATATCCTTTGAACCATCAAAGGTAATACTTGAGTCAGATTATGGCGTTATTGTTATAAAAGGGGAGTCACTTCACGTTAATAAGCTGTCAGTTGAGAAGGGGGAGCTTGATGTTGATGGCAGGGTTGACTCACTTGTGTATTCACAGAACAGCATAAGTATGAAAAAAGGCGACTCATTAGTGAACAGGTTATTTAGATAATTGTGAATACATCTTTTAGACATTATAAAGATTAATTAATTATATAAGTCCAGCAGTAGCGGGGAATAATGCTTATGTCAGGTGATATTATATGGGAGAGCGGCACATTTTTATATGCACTTTGGTGGGGAATGGTGCTCGCATTTCAATATGATACGATAAGAATAATAAGAAGAATAATAAGACACCGTCGTGTATTTATGATTGCTGTAGAAGATGTTATATACTGGATATATGTAGGAATACGGATATTTATTATATGTTTCTATGTTAATAGCGGAATTATAAGATCATTTATTGTAGTGGGGCTTGTGTGCGGTGCAGTTCTATATCTTAAGGCGTTAAGCGTGTATTACATAAAATATGGAGTAAGGCTTGTAGGAATTTTACTGAAACCATTGAAAATGCTTGTGTCTGTGATTAGAATAGTGTTGCAGTCATTAAGGAAAGACAGACCGAAGAATGGAGAGATATAGATGAGATTTGAGACAAAGAGAGAAAGGGAACAGCGAAGAAAAAGACAGAAACGCTCAGCAATTCTGGGTATGGTATTTGCTATGCTTGTTGTTGTGGGTCTTGGCGTGCTTTTATGGAATGGCAAGAAGAATATTGAAGCCAAAAATGTAGAGTACGAAAAGCAGATTAAAGAGCTTCAGGAACAGGTTGATGAAGAAAAACAGCGTACAGAAGAGCTTAATGAATATAAGAAGTATGTGCAGACGAAGAAGTTTGCGGAGGAGATTGCCAAGGATAAATTCGGACTTATATATCCAGATGAGATAATATTTAAAGGGAAGAAGTAACGTAACAGGGTTCGACACATTTTTTATATAACTGCTATTATAATGGTGTTCGGTTTAAGAAAACAGTATATTTAGACCAGAAATGAGGGGCTATGGCAGTTAAGAATGATGGATTGTGTATGACTTATACGATAAACAGATTGTCCGAAACAGCTAAGACGTTTCGCCGTCTGGGAGAAGCATATGAGTGTGCATCAGGTGATGAAGCACAAAGTCCCAGCTTTAAAAGACAGTTGTTTCTTGTTGCAGATATTCTTGAGGACTGCACGCTTATGCAGTTACAGGCAGATAAGCCGTCTAAGGGAATTGCAAGAGATATGGCTTCAAGGGCACTTGTCGCAGGAATAGTTATTAAAGATGTCAATATATTAAAAGACAAGACAGGCAGGAGTGAAGTTGTTATACTTGCAAGAACTCTTGGCAAGGGCTGTGTCGCAGAGAGAAAGATACGGAAAATAGTATGTGATGTTATGGGGATTGGATACTATTCAGACCATAATAACAGGCTTGTCATTAACGACAACTGCCAGCAGTATGTGTTTCATCAGGAGAACCGTTTCCGATTTTTATCAGGAGTTGCAAGAAAATGTAAAGAAAAAAGCGGCTTTAATGGCGATAATTTTATGGTATCAAGCCTGTCGTGTGGTAAAGTTGTGGCGGCAATTGCAGATGGCTGTGGAAGTGGCAAGAGGGCATTTATTGAGAGCAGAATGGTTATAGAACTTATGGAGAACTGTATAGATGCCGGATTTGAGGAGAAGACAGCCATAGATTTTATCAATACGGCATACATTAATTGCAGTGGCAAAGACAGCCCTGTAACTATGGATATGAGTGTTGTGGACTGCCAGTCAGGTATGATGCATTGCATAAAGTTAGGGGCAGTATCTACATTTATTAAAAGGGAGGGCTGGGTTGAGATAATCAAATCGTCCACACTTCCTATCGGTGTGCTTGAAAAGGTAGATTACGACTGCACAGCCAAGAAGTTGTACGATGGTGACTATGTAATTATGGTGAGCGATGGTGTGCTTGATAATCTTCCGTGTCTTAATAAAGAGGAGAAAATGGTAGAGATTATCGAGGAAGTTGTAATGAAAAAGCCTAAAGCGATAGCTGACGAGATACTTAGAAAGTCAATGTCATATAATAATTGTGAAGTATGTGATGACTGCACAGTGCTTGTGTTCGGACTGTTTGACACCTACAACAAATAAATATATAATTGGGCAATATTGCCATATAAAACAACAGGAGAAAGCATTTAATATGGATGTTAATAATATAGAGAAAAAGGTATGGGCATACATAAAGGCTAATAATATGCTTGAGGATTGCAGTAATGCAGTTGTCGGTGTGTCAGGCGGAGCAGATTCTGTCTGTCTTATGATTATGCTTAACGATTATATTATACATAATAATAAAGACGTAAAGCTTCATATTGTACACGTTAATCATGGTATAAGAAAAGAAGCCGCTGATGATGAGCAGTTTACAAGAAAGCTGTGTGAAAGTCTTAAGCTTGATTATCATTGCTACAATATAGAATGTGAAAAGATAGCAAGGGAGAATAATCTTACTGTTGAGGAAGCTGGAAGACTTGAAAGATATGATATATTTGACAAGCTTTCAAAGCAGTATGATAAGACAAGGATATTTGTTGCCCATCATATGAATGACCAGGCAGAAACGGTTATTATGAATATGGCGAGGGGTACATCACTTAAAGGAATAAGAGGAATTGTGCCGGTGAGGGATAACATATGCCGTCCTCTTCTTTGCATAACAAGACAGGACATAGAAAGCTGGCTTGTGCTAAGAAACCAGTCATTTGTGACAGATGTGACTAATTATGATAACGATTATACAAGGAATTCAATAAGAAATGTCCTGTTGCCATATATGGGTGAGCATATTAATAAAAATGTTGTGCAGAATATTGCATTTATGGCGCAAGAAGTACGGGCGGTTGAGAATTTTGTTGATAAAGAAGCAGACAAGCTGTACAAAAGCTGTGCAATACAGGATGGTGCAGGGATAAGATTATCAGTTGAACAGCTTGGGCAGGCAGATGAGGTGCTTGGAAAAAGAGTTATATATAAGGCACTTGTTAAGCTTGCAGGAAGGGCTAAGGATATATATTCGGTCAATGTATATGATGTATACAAGCTTATTAATCTTCAGACAGGAAGAAAGGTAGACTCGGTATATGGAATAAAGGCAGTGCGTGAATATGAATATATTGTGCTTGAAAGAAAGAACAGAGCAGAGAATACATTTTCTGACACAGCAAGTAACAGATATAGAGCGGACACAGAGCTAACAGCAGATGCAGGACTTGTAGAGGTTCATCGCATAGATATCACTAAATGTAGTAAAGATAGAGAAGTAATTGTTGATATAGATAAGACAGTATATATACCGGAGTATGATAAAATGTATTCAGCAAGTATCAAAATGTCCGTTTATGACAATAATGATAATGACGAAGAATTGGCGGAGAATGCTTCAAATGGTAAAATTTGCGTAAATAAATTGAATAACAGCTATACGAAGTATTTTGATTATGATAAACTTAATAAGTTACTTGATATCAGATTTAAGAATGTCGAGGATAGGATTGTGGTATCGGAAAGCGGTAATACCAAGAAGCTTAAGAAAGAACTGACAGACCGCAAGATACCTGCTTCACACAGAGATGAAATACTGCTTGTGTGTGATAATAACCGCGTGCTATGGGCGTGTGGTGTGCGCAGATGCGAAGATTGCAGGGTCACAGGCTCTACAAAGAACGTATTTAAAATACAGCTTATATTGAAAGAGAGGAATTAATTATGTCAAATAAGCACAAGATAAGTGTAATGATTTCAGAGGACAAACTTCAAGAGAAGATAGCAGAGATTGGTGCTAAGATTAGCGCTGATTATGAGGGTAAGGAAATTAAGCTTATATGTATTCTTAAGGGAAGCATATTCTTCTGCTGTGAACTTGCCAAGAGAATAACAGTTCCAGTAAAGATAGATTTTATGCAGACTTCAAGCTACGGAAGCGGAACAACTTCAAGTGGTAATATTGTAATTAAGAAAGAACTTGATGAGTCTATAGAAGGCGAACATGTAATAGTTGTAGAAGATATTATCGATTCAGGTAATACTTTATTCAGACTTATGCCTATGTTAGAGGAAAGAAATCCAGCAGACATATGTATATGTACACTTCTTGATAAGCCAGACAGAAGAGAAGTTGATATAGATGTTAAGTATAACGGATTTAATATTCCGGATGAATTCGTTGTAGGATATGGCCTTGACTATGACCAGATGTATAGAAATCTTCCATTTATAGGAGTTGTTCATCTTGATGATGAGAATTGATTATTACCTAATTACGAATATATGTAAGAATGGAGATTGATATGGATAATAAGAAAAATGTAAGATTTTCAGGAATGGGAATCTATATGATTATTGTGATTATAGCAGCGATGTTTATTATGTATGTTGCAAGAATGAATACAGGTACAAGCAATTATACTTATAACGAATTAGTTAACGATATCAGCAAGGGTAAGATAGAGAGCGTATCCATAAGACAGAATGCAGAAGTTCCAACTGGTGTTGTAACTGTTAAGGTGAGCGGTGAGCAGTCAGTTAAGAGTGTATATGTATCAGATGTTAAAGATGTAGAAGAACTTTTACTTGATAAGAATATAGAATATACACTTAAAGATGTTGCAAGACAGAGTGTTATGCTTACAACTATACTTCCATTTGGCTTAAGCCTTCTTGTTATTGTATTCATTATGATGATGTTTACAAGACAGGCTGGTGGCGGTGGTAATGCCAAGATGATGAATTTTGGAAAGAGCAGGGCCAGAATGATAAGCAGTGCTGATAATAAAGTTACATTTAAGGATGTAGCTGGTCTTCAGGAAGAAAAAGAAGAACTTGAGGAGATAGTTGATTTCCTTAAAGATCCAGTAAGATATACTTCTCTTGGTGCAAGAATACCTAAGGGTGTTATTCTTACAGGTGCACCTGGTACAGGTAAGACACTTCTTGCCAAAGCTGTTGCCGGAGAGGCAAGCGTACCATTCTTTAGCATATCAGGTTCGGATTTCGTAGAGATGTTTGTTGGTGTTGGTGCTTCAAGAGTAAGAGATATGTTTGAGGAAGCTAAGAAGAACGCACCTTGTATTATATTCATTGATGAGATTGATGCTGTTGCAAGACGAAGAGGAACAGGTATGGGCGGCGGCCACGATGAGAGAGAACAGACACTTAACCAGATGCTTGTTGAGATGGATGGTTTTGGTGTCAATGAAGGAATTATCGTTATGGCCGCTACTAACAGAATTGATATTCTTGACCCAGCTATATTAAGACCGGGAAGATTTGACAGAAAGATAGTTGTCGGCAGACCAGATGTTGCTGGACGACTTGAAATATTAAAGGTACACGCAGCTAAGAAGCCTCTTGGTGATGATGTTGACCTTGATAAGCTTGCAAGAACATCAGCCGGCTTTACAGGTGCTGATCTTGAAAATGTATTAAATGAAGCTGCTATTAATGCGGCAAGAAAGAAGAACAGATATATAACTAACGCAGATGTTGAAGAAGCATTTATTAAGATAGGAATAGGTGTTGAGAAGAAGAGTAAGATTATATCTGACAAAGAGAAGAAGATTACAGCTTACCACGAATCAGGACACGCTATATTATTCCACCTTTTACCAGATGTTGGGCCGGTTCATACAATATCAATCATTCCTACAGGAATGGGTGCGGCAGGTTACACAATGCCGCTTCCTGAAAGAGATGAGATGTTTAACACTAAGGGGAAAATGCTTCAGAATATCGTTGTAAGCCTTGGTGGACGAGTAGCGGAAGAACTCATATTTGATGATATAACAACAGGTGCTTCACAGGATATCAAGCAGGCAACACAGACAGCAAGAGATATGGTTACTAAGTATGGTTTCTCTGACAAGCTTGGTCTTATTAATTATGATACAGACAGTGATGAGGTATTCATCGGAAGAGATCTTGCACATACAAGACCATATGGTGAAGATGTAGCAGCACTCATTGATGAAGAAGTTAAGAGAATTGTAGATGAGTGTTATACCAAGGCTAAGAAGCTTATATCAGAGAATATGGACGTGCTTCATAGAAGTTCAGAACTTCTTCTTGAGAAAGAGAAGATTTCAAGAGAAGAATTTGAAAGTTTGTTTGAAGATAAGCCATATGGAGAGAGTTTATAATCAGGTATTAACAGAGATTTTGCAGTTAAAACGCAGTTAAATAATGGAAATGTATTTATACACAAAAAACATTTGGTAATAATTCACAAAAAAAGTTGCAATATATTGTAAAGTTTGTGAACACTTATGGGGCTTTGTATGATATTATAATTAACGTAAAAACCCCCAATACATTATATATTTTTTGCTACACCCCATAATAAGTGAAATACCTTCTCCAAAAAGGACAGTCCCCCCAGACTGTCCTTTTTATTTGCACGAGTAACGATGAGAATGGATAATTTAAAGAAATCTTCCATCCTGCTTGCAGGAATGGAAATTTTTTAAATTATCTATTCGAGGAGCACCGCGTCATAGGTAAGAGCGTATTTTATAAAGTAAATAAATTACGAAGCAGAAACGCTCTTACCTATGCCATCGTTACGAGTTAAGAGAAGCCGTAAATTAAAGAAATCTTAATAAATATATCTTACAGTTGAATAAATACCCGTAATGATATAAAATTATATATGATTAATGTCAAGGAGTATTTTCTATGATAATAAGCGCAGGAGTTGAGAACCTTACATCATGGGAAAGAAAGCTTTTGTATATGTGTAATGCAAGACCAACCATTAATACAAGAGCTTTATTTTCTGATGCGACAAACGATTACAGATGTCCGGCAGAGCCTATGCCGGGTGATACGGTTAAGATACGATTAAGAACAGGTCGTTATAATGTAGACAAGGCGTATATATATGTTAATAATGTAGAATACCCTATGACAAAGATTAAGGCAGTTGGAGTATTTGATTATTACGAGGCTGAGATTAAAGTTAATAATGACAAATTATATTATTATTTCAAGGTAGAGACTGGAAAGGTTGTATGCTATTACAATCAGATAGGAGCTATTAAAGAACTTAATACTTATTATAATTTCCAGATTATGCCGGGATTTAAGACACCTGACTGGGCAAAGGGCGCAGTTATGTACCAGATATTTGCCGATAGATTTTGCGATGGTGATAAATCTAATAACGTGCTTGATGATGAATACAGTTATATAGGCGAACACGTCTGTCAGGTTAAGGATTGGGATAAATATCCAGCCAATATGGGTGTAAGAGAGTTCTATGGTGGCGATTTGCAGGGCGTGCTTGATAAGCTTGATTATCTTAGCGAGCTTGGTGTCGAGGTCATTTATTTTAATCCGTTGTTTGTTTCGCCATCTAATCATAAGTACGATATACAGGACTATGATTATATAGACCCACATTTTGGTGTTATAGTAAAAGATGATGGGGAACTTTTAAAAGAAGGTGACCAGAACAATACTAATGCAACACGATATATTAACAGGGTTACAAGTAAGGAAAATCTTAAAGCGAGTAATGAGTTCTTTGCCAAGGCGGTAGAACAGATACACAGCAGAGGAATGAAAGTCATAATAGACGGAGTGTTTAACCATTGTGGTTCATTTAACAAATGGATGGACAGGGAACACATTTACAGTTCTAGTGATGACGATTATGCCTGCGGTGCATATGAGAAGTATGAAAGCCCATACCACAGCTTCTTTAAATTCTATGGTAATCAGTGGCCGGATAATGGTTCATATGACGGCTGGTGGGGACACGATACACTTCCTAAGCTGAATTATGAAGACTCAGATACACTTGAAAAGTATATTATAGATATTGGAAAGAAATGGGTATCTCCACCGTACAATGTAGATGGCTGGAGGCTTGATGTTGCAGCTGACCTTGGGTACAGCAAGGAATATAACCATACATTCTGGAAAAAGTTCAGACAGGCTGTTAAGGAAGCTAATCCGGAGGCAATAATACTTGCAGAGAATTATGGTGATTCATATGACTGGCTTCAGGGTGATGAATGGGATACGATTATGAATTATGATGCCTTTATGGAGCCTGTAACGTGGTTTCTTACAGGAATGGAGAAGCATAGTGATGAAATGCGCCCTGATTCATTAGGTAATCCTGATTATTTTTTTGGCGCTATGCACCATAATATGGCAAGAATGGGTGGACAAAGTTATTCTATATCTATGAATGAGCTTTCTAACCACGACCATTCAAGATTTCTTACAAGAACTAACCATATGGTTGGCAGGGTTGATAAGCTTGGATCAGAAGTGGCTAATCAGAATGTGAATAAGTTTGTATTTATGGAGGCTGTCATTATTCAGATGACGTGGCCGGGTGCACCAACTGTATATTATGGAGATGAAGCGGGAGTGTGTGGTTTCACAGACCCTGATAACAGAAGAACTTATCCATGGGGACATGAAGATAAGGAGCTTATAGACTTTCATAAGGCAGCAATAAAGATGCACAAGGAGAATGAGGTATTAAGAACCGGCTCGTATAAGCAGCTTTATTCAGCACATAATGTTATTGCATATGGAAGATTTACATCAGATGATGCAGTGATAGTTGTTGTTAATAATGGGGAAGATGAGATAAGAGTTAATATACCTGCCTGGGAGACTGGACTTGCTATGGATGATGATGTCGAGCAGATAATGGTAACATTTGAGGGCGGATATTCAACAGACAGACAAGGTTACAGACTTAAAGACGGAATTCTTAATATAGGCTTAAGAAAGACTTCAGCTACAGTGTTAAGACGTCTTAGATGGTAGATAATGCTGTTAAAATATAATACACAGAAGTAAGAATGAGGAGTAATGTATAATGGCAGTAGATAATAACGAGGAAAAGAATAAAATAGTTCTTAACCGTAAGATGAGATTATGGAACAAGTATAAGAAGCCAGTAATAGGTGTTATTTTGGCTGTAGTAGTTATTGCAGTTGTTGCAATTGTTCTTAAATTATGCAGTATTGGAAAGCCGGTGGAAGATAAGGCGACAACACTTGCCAATAACAATAATAATAACAATGATATAATTATTACACAGTCATCTATAGAGATGTCTAACAATGAAACAACAAGTGCAGCTGATACAGAGAGTACAACATCAGCTGTAACAGAAAGCACAACAAGCAGTACAACATCAGCAGCTCAGGTATCAGGCGGAGTTGCCAGGATTACAACTAAGGCAGAGATACAGGAATACACATCACGTTCTAATTATGATGATGCAGTATTCTTTGGTGATATGATTGTATCAGGTATAGGTGAATATGGTTATCTTGACACATCACGCATATTCTCAGATAATAACCTTACAACAGATAAGGCACTTAATTCAGTGTCAAGTGTTGTGGCGGCTAATCCATCTAAGGTATATGTCCTTGTTGGACTTAACGACCTTAACTATGGAACAAGGTCAGGAGAGAATGTAGCTGAGAGAATAGGTTCAATAGTAGAATCGCTTAAGGAAGCAATTCCATCAGTAAAGGTATATGTAGTGTCACTTCTTCCTATAACACAGAGCTTTGAGGCAAAGTCAAATGTAAAGATAACACAGGCGGCTATTGATGAAGCTAATAGCACACTTGCAGCCAGGGCGACAGAGTATGGAATGACATTTATAGATATAGCAGATGCATTTAAGGATGAGTCTGGATATCTTAATACAGATGTATCAACAGGTGGATATAACCTTAATCATAACTATTACCCATTCTTCCTTAATAATATATCGGGAGCGTCTAACTAATGAAATTTTATGTAATGTCACTATTTCCACAGATGATTTTGGATGGGTTGAATACAAGTATAACAGGCAGGGCTATAGATTCAGGAGTATTGTCTATAGAAGCTGTTGATATAAGGGATTTTTCCAATAATAAGCATATGAAGGTAGATGATTACCCATATGGCGGAGGAGCAGGAATGGTTATGCAGCCGGGACCCGTGTGCGATGCTTATGAGAGCATAGCAGCCAGATGTTCAGGCAGACCAAGGGTTGTGTATATGACACCACAGGGGCATACATTTAACCAGCATATGGCAGAAGAATTTGCCAAAGAAGAAGAACTTGTAATTCTGTGTGGACATTATGAGGGAATTGATGAGAGAGCACTTGAAAGCATAGTTACAGACTATGTGTCAATTGGAGATTATGTCCTGACAGGTGGAGAGCTTCCGGCGATGGTTGTTATCGACTCAGTGTCAAGATTAGTTCCGGGAGTACTTAATAATGATGAGTCAGCCCAGACAGAGAGCTTCTCAGATGGTTTATTAGAATATCCACAGTACACAAGACCAGCCAATTACAAAGGTATAGAAGTGCCAGAAGTATTATTATCAGGTCACCACGGCAATATAGAGAAGTGGAGGCACGAGAAGTCGTTAGAACGTACTAAGAAGTACAGACCGGACTTATATGAGAAATATATGGCTGAGAACAATAATAACAGTTAAAATAATTGTTGACGGATAAGATATTTATGTGGTAAACTAATCAAGTCTTTTGGTGAATAACTTGATTGTTTACTACAGGATATTATGATGTGAAGTCACAATAAGCCTAGATAGCTCAGTCGGTAGAGCAGAGGACTGAAAATCCTCGTGTCACTGGTTCGATTCCGGTTCTAGGCATTTTATAATTGAATATAATTTAATTATGATGATATGCGGGTGTAGTTCAATGGTAGAACACTAGCCTTCCAAGCTAGATACGTGGGTTCGATTCCCATCACCCGCTCTATTTTTTTACCCAGAAGTACTATACTAATGAAAGGAACAAAGGCAATGATAGACAGCTATGTTGCACTGGATATAGAAACTACAGGGCTTAACCCGGCAGCAGATAGAATAATTGAGATAGGAATGGCAAGGGTGTGTAATGGAAACGTGACAGATACATATTCAACACTTGTCAATCCAGGCATTAAGATAAGCGACAGAATAATAGAGCTTACACATATACATAATGAGGAGCTTACAGATAAGCCAAGAATTAATGAACTGATTGAAGATGTAATACAATTTATAGGAGATTATCCTATACTTGGACATAATGTTATATTTGATTACAGCTTTTTAAAGAAGGCGGCGGTTAATAACAATCTTGTATTTCCGTCAGCAGGAATAGATACACTTAAAATGGCAAGAAGAATACTTCCAGAACTGGAGCATAAGAAGCTTGATTATCTGTGTGAGTATTTGAAGGTTGACCCTGGTAACTCACACAGGGCTTTAGATGATGCGCTGAGTGCAAGCGGAATATACTGGAAAATGTATACAATAAAACCGGATGATTCAGGCTTTGAAATACCGTCTGAGCTTGTATACAGTGTGAAAAAGGATAGTCCGATTACACAGGCACAAAGAAATTATCTTACAGCACTTGTTGTAAAGCATAATGTTAAGCTTGATATCCCGATTGATGAGATGACCAAGAGTATAGCTTCACGAAACATAGATAAGATACTTTCAGAATATGGAAAATAATGGTTAGTTATGAATTAATGTTTATATAGGTAATATATTCATATAATTAATTAAATACCTAGTTAATAGCTGATACTATCAGGTCTTTATTAACAGACTTGATAAGTGAGGCGTATTGTCTTAACTGTCTGATTTTGGAAGCATTTCCTGCTTCTGAATATAATGCGTAAAGGTCAGTATAGGTAAGTCGTATGTCAGAGCCTATCTTTACGGCATATTCAAGAAATGCTGTGGCATCGGATATGTCCTTATGTTCAATAAGGATATGTCCAAGCTCTGAAAGACTCTTTATAAATGAAGTGTAGTTGTCTTCATATTGTGTTAAAGTATCAAGATTAGCAACACCATATTTTAGCTTAAGGTCAGTGTTGGAATACTCTGACAGGTTAAGCATTGGCTCAGTCTTAAGTGTCTGGATATTATTATAAGCCTTAAGGGCTTCTGGTGAATTATTTAATATGTCAGCTAATGTCAGGCTGTTATCTATAGCAGGAAGTGCGTCGTCCCATTTAATATAGTTAAGGGTGCTTATATCCTGCTTTCTTGTTGAATTGGCTTTCTGTTCCCTTTCCCAATATTTTTTTGAGCGTTCTGAGCCAGAACGTGTACTTTTTTTAAGATAAAGTTGAATAACTATTAATATTATTATAAAATAAGGCAATATAAAGTGCATAGTATTCTCCGTTTCCAATATGTTATTAAAATGTATTGTTTAATGTGCTGCTATGTTTAAGGAGGTAATTATGATTAATTTAAAAAAGAGCAAAACTAAAAGAATATTTGCTGCAGTTATAATAGTAATCCTTGTACTTGCTATGGTACTTCCTATGGCTGTGTCAGCATTTATTTAAGATTAAGTATAGATTGAAAATGTAATATATGCAAGTTCAAGCTTGTAATTGATTGTAATATGTGAAAAACATAGAAACGAGGAATTATATGAAATTAGGCAAGGTATCAGATACAATTCTTTCAAGGTCTGTATTAAAGCCTCTTAACACTGTAAGAGGCCAGAAGGTTACACGTATGGATATTGGACAGGATGTGTCTGAGGTGGATATTAGAGAGCATGGCGTGGATAAGACACTGTTAAGTGCGACAGCCTGTGGATATATGCCTCTTATTAAAGCCGTTAATAATATATATGCCGCTGGCGGCACACCCATAGCGGCAAGTGACTGCATAGTTATGCCAGAGCAGGCAAGGGAAATCCGTATAAGGGAAGTAATCGCAGGACTTACAAGACAGGCGGCAGTTACAGAAGTGCCAATAGCCGGAGGGCATACAACAGTCAGTGCTTCGGTCAGTGAGCCGGTAGTAACTGTTACAGTGCAGGGCTTAAGGGAAGACAATAGAAATGTTATTGAGGCAGGACAGCATATAATTGCCGCTGGCTGCATAGGAATAAGTGGAGTAAAGCAGTTAGTTGAAACTGATGAGCAGGCGGTATACGAAAGATACAGTAAAGACTGGGTAAGTAAGGCTGTTGGCGAAGATACAGATATGTATATAGGCGGAATGGTACAGCTTTTAAGGGACAATGGAATTAATTGTTATATGCACGATGTATCAGAGGGAGGAATATTTGGTGCGTTGTGGGATATGTGTGAATATGGCAATGTCGGACTTGATGTTGACATAAGAAGCATACCTGTAAGACAGGAGATTATAGAGATATGCGAATTATTCAATGTTAATCCGTATGAACTGCAATCTTTAGGTTGTTTATTAATGACAGCGGATAATGATTGTGATATTATTAATATACTTAACAGCAATAATATCCCAGCCGCAGTTATAGGAAGAATTGTGAAGGGCAATCAGAGAATTCTTCACAATAAAGATGAAGAAAGATTTCTTACATTACCTAATCAGGATGAGATATTCCGCTGTATAAAGACAGCACAATAATTTAATTGAAAGGGTATAATGATATGAGAGAGAAAATCCTTAACTTGTTAGAGAATAATGGTAGAATTGACATTCACGATATGTCCGTTATGCTTGGAGTCGCGCAGGAAGAGGTCGCGAATGAGATAGCGGATATGGAAAAGGAACATATTATCTGTGGTTATAATACCCTTATCAATTGGGATAAGACAGGCGATGAGAAGGTTACAGCACTTATTGAGGTAAAGGTTACACCTCAGAGAGGACTTGGTTTTGACAGCATTGCCGAGACAATTTACAAATACGATGAAGTTACATCAGTTTACCTTATGTCTGGTGGCTTTGATTTTACAGTTATAATTGAAGGAAAGACTATGAAGTCTGTTGCACAGTTTGTGGCGGCTAAGCTTGCACCACTGGATTCAGTGCTCAGCACATCAACACATTTTGTATTAAAGAAATACAAAGATTATGGAACTGTAATTGACGAAGAAGACAAGGATGAAAGGATGTTAGTAACACCATGAGAGATGCTTTATCTAAGAAAATAGTAGATATAGAGCCTTCAGGTATAAGAAAGTTCTTTGACGTTGTAAGTGAAATTCCAGATGCAATATCACTTGGCGTTGGTGAACCTGATTTTGATACACCTTGGAATGTAAGGGAAGAAGGCATATACGCATTAGAGAAGGGAAGAACATTTTATACTTCTAATGCAGGACTTAAGGAATTAAGACAAGAAATAAGCAGATATGTTGCAAGAAAATATGATACACAGTATGACCCAATGAAGCAGGTGCTTGTAACTGTGGGTGGAAGCGAGGCTATAGACGTAGCGTTAAGATGTATGGTTGACCCAGGTGATGAGGTGCTTATACCACAGCCAAGTTATGTGTCATATCTTCCTTGTGCAGTTATGGCAGATGCCGTGCCTGTATTTATTAATCTTAAAGAGGAGAATCAGTTTAAGCTTACTAAAGAAGAACTGCTGGAGCATATTACAGATAAGACTAAGATTCTTATAATGCCATTTCCTAACAATCCGACAGGTGCTATCATGACAAGAGAAGAACTTATGGAGTTAGTGCCTGTTATTATAGAGAAGGATTTGTATGTTATATCAGATGAGATATATTCAGAGCTTACATATGGAGATAACAAGCACTGCTCAATAGCAAGCCTTCCTGGTATGAAAGAAAGAACTATTATGATAAATGGTTTCTCCAAAGCATTTGCTATGACAGGCTGGAGATTAGGTTATGCCTGTGGACCTGCTGAGATTATAAAGCAGATGATTAAGCTTCATCAGTATGCGATTATGTGTGCACCAACTAACAGCCAGTTTGCCGCTGTTGAGGCATTAAGGAATTGTGATACAGAGGTAGAGAAGATGGTTACAGCCTACGACCAGAGAAGAAGGTTTCTTCTTCATGAGCTTAAGAGTATGGGAATAGACTGTTTTGAGCCATTTGGGGCATTCTATATATTTCCATCTATCAAGAAGTTTGGTATGACATCAGATGAATTTGCTAGCAGACTTCTAGAAGACCAGAAGCTTGCAGTTGTTCCTGGAACAGCATTTGGCAATAGCGGTGAGGGCTTTGTAAGAATATCGTACGCTTATTCAATTGAGAACCTTAAAGAAGGAATTAAGAGAATAAAGAACTTTATAGAAAAGTTATAAGTACATATTAACTACAATGGAGGAAGAATTATGGCAGGAATGAACGCAGATTTTATCAATCCATTTTTAATGTCAGCGACTAAGATAATGCAGGAAATATGTCAGACAGAGATGAAGATAGGAAAGCCTTATGTCAAGACAACAGAATTCGAGAATAAGTCGGTTGCAGTTATGATAGGTATAACAGGTGAGTTAAAGGGTCAGGTTATTATGGCATTTGAGTTTAATAAGGCATTGGACGTGGCATCTAAGATGATGATGGGTATGCCGGTAACTGCACTTGATGATATGTCTATAAGTGCAATAAGTGAGCTTGGTAATATGATTATGGGTAATGCTGCAACAATATTCTCAACAAAGGGATATGTTATAGATATTACACCACCAAGCGTATGTCACGGAGATATGACTATTACACAGTCATATACACAGAATATATGTGTGCCTATCCATTCAGGTGACGAAGTGGCACTTGAACTTAATATAGCTGTAATAGCAGAACAGTAAAGAATTATAAGGAAAGATAATTATGTTAAATATAGTATTACATGAGCCAGAGATGCCTGCTAATACTGGCAATATAGGAAGAACCTGTGTAGCAGCAGGTGCAAGATTACATTTAATTGAGCCGCTGGGTTTCAGCCTTAATGAGAAAATGCTTAAAAGAGCAGGGCTTGATTACTGGGATAAGCTTGATGTGACAGTATATAATGATTATGAAGATTTTCTTAACCGTAATCCGGGCGCTAAGATATATATGGCAACTACTAAGGCACATCACACATATGCTGATGTGAAGTACGAAGACGACTGCTATATTATGTTCGGAAAGGAAAGTGCGGGAATACCAGAGGAGATACTTGTAGACCACGAAGATACATGTATAAGAATTCCAATGATTGGAGATATACGTTCACTTAATCTTTCTAATTCAGTAGCAATAGTTGCTTACGAGGCATTAAGACAGCACGGATTTGAGAGTATGAGCTTGTCAGGAGAATTGCATAAGCTTCACTGGAAGTAATTAATTGTAATGGGATGAGGGTACATTTTATGTATCCTTATCCTTTGTAATATACAGAAATATCAGATGAGTAAGGTGTATTGGATACAGGAGTTGCGAAACGTATGAGAAACAACAGCAATATCGTTAATTTTTATGCGAAAGAATATATAAGAGAGAGGTTAGAAAGCTCTCTGGATAAATTCATAGATAAACAGCTTATAATGGTGGTAGCACCATCGGGATATGGAAAGTCCACACTTGTAAGGCATTATTTTAATGACAGGCCATATTATAATAAAATGTGGTTCCCTATGCAGAGTAAAGAAAAAGACGACAACTGGGTGTGGAAAAGATTATGCCAGAAGTTGGGTGAATATAGTGAAGAGTTAAAAGGAAAACTGTCGGATACACAGCTTCCACAGTCTAAGCAGGAATTGTCTTATATAGTTAAAATATTAAGGCAATATGTCAATGATACAGTATATCTTATAGTAGATGATTATCAGGAATGTGCAAGTGTCACATTAGACAACCTTATAATGGAAGTTGTAGATAATATAGACAATATTCATATAGTGCTTATATCAAGAATACTCCCATACAATATACCATATGAAGCAATGTTTCTAAAAGGACAAAGTGTGCTTATCACACAGCAGGATTTAAAGCTTACTAAAGACGAAGAAAAAGTAATATTTAAAGAGAATGAAATAAATCTTACAGCTGAAGAAGCAGATTTGTTATATGAGCATACAGATGGCTGGATTAGTGCTGTTTATCTGTCTTTATATGAATATAAGAAGCTTGGCAGAATGGGTGGTTTTCTTTCTGTCAATCATCTGTTAAAGACAACTATATTTGATAAGTTGTCAGCAGATATGCAGGAATTCTTTATGAAAATGTCACTTTTTGACTGGTTTGATATTGAAGGTGCAGAGTATGTCACACAGCTTGATGTTACAGAGAATGACCTGCTTGAAAGTGTAGAGCAATTTGGATTTCTTGATTATGATGTGACAACACATTCATTTGCTATGCACACATTATTAAGAAATGTGTCTGGTATGGAATTGAATAAATCGGACATAGAAATTTCTATGCTTTATAACAGGGCGGCAGAAGTATCTGAAAAGCGAAAGTCTTATATAAAGGCAGTAGCTTATTATACTAAGGCAAAGAACTGGGACAGAATTGCAGCTTTATATGCAGGAAAGAATGGAAGACGTCTTATTGAGAGAGCACCGGGAATATTCCAGAGCGTAAGAGAGAATATAGAAGAAGTTATGTGGGAAAAATATCCGACTGTAATGCTTAATTATCTTTATTATATGTCAACTAAGGAAAATGTGCATAATGTAATGCCATTATATGAAGAGATAATTAATGATATTAATAATCATCCAATATGGAAAGATAATAAGTTCCTTATGGGCGAGATGATGATTATATTATCAATTCTTCAATTTAATAATCTTGAAAAGATGAATCAGTCCTTAATAAAAGTCAGAGAATATTTTGGTGAGAGAACATCGGTTATATTTGGCAATTCACTTCTTACTTATGGAACAACGTGTATGACGACATTGTATTACAATAAGTCAGGCAGGCTCAAGGAGATAATAGAGCAGGAAAAAGAATATGCTAAAGCATATATGAGAATAACACAGGGAAGCAGAGTGGGATGGGATGAATTCTTTGATGCAGAATATGCAATGATTACAGGTGATATTGATACAGCCTACAGGCTAGCAAAGCAGGTGTTATTACAGAACATTTTAAGAAACCAGACGTGTATAATTATAAGCTGCTACTATATGATATTAAAATGTCTTATATATTATGGTAAGAAAGAGGAATTCTATGAAGGCATTGAAAAGCTTAATGAGTTGACCAGGGATATAACATATCCCCTTCTTATTATAGATGCTGAGCTTGTGCAGGGCTATGTATATGCGTGCCTTGGACAGCAGGAGAAAATGTCAGACTGGTTACAGAATTTCAGACTTGAGAACTGTAGTAAGCAGATAAGGAACATACGAAGCGGCTGTATGACATATGGAAAGCTTATGTGTTATAAGAAAGACTGGGCAATGCTTGATATGATAGGACAGCAGATGATGGTTCCATATGAGAATACATCACATATATATCCATTTATAACAGGCTGCGTATACAGGGCAATAGCACAGTATAATATGGGTAATACAACAGAAGCTGAAAGGTATATTAAGTGGGCAGTTGAACTTTCATATGACGATAACGTGATAATGCCATTTATTGAGAATGGTGTTGAATTAGAACCTGTTATAGAAAATGTGTATACAGACGGATTCCTTGAGTCATTAAAGCCATATATCGCTAAATACAAGGCTGGAATAGAAAGCTTTAATGCAGTTAAAGACGACAATCCATATAAGCTTACCAAGAGAGAAAAAGAGCTTATGGAATATGTTAAGGCTGGTTATAAGAATTCAGAGATTAGTGAGCAGATGCACATCGCATTAGTGACAGTTGAGAAAAATCTTACAAGCGTATATAGAAAGCTTGGAGTTAATAATAGAACATCAGCAATTATGATGTTACAGAAATAATATGTTATAGAATAATATGTAATTTAATGCTTGCGGACAGGCTTATAAAATAACAGATTATGGAGCAAAAACCAGTATATCATATAATAAAAAGTATGGTTTACCATAATAGAAAATCATTTTCTATATATGTATACTACAAAAGTTAGTTTAAAATTGAGTAAATAGGAAAGGAAAATTAATGGTAAATAAGTACAAAGAAAGATTAAAGCATTATACGATTAATCGTAAGTTAAAGGCTACTCTTGGAGTTGTAGCTCTTATAGCATGTATTATAGGTGTAATTCTTATAAGTGGTATATTAGCGGTTGCTAATAATGTAAAGGGAATATATCAGGGACCAATGAACAATGTTAATGATATAGCTAATGTTAAATATGGTCTTACTGATTTACAGAGAGCCATTAACAGACTTTTAGCTGAAGGTTCTGATAATATGGCAGATAGATATGCAAATTTTGAAAAGACAGTAGAAGAAGATGTCAATCTTGTCGTTTCAGGAGTTGATGATATGGATAAGCATTTCAAGACAGAAGCTACGAGAGCAAAGCTTTCAGAAATGCAGGCTAAGATTAACGAGGGCGAGAAAGTAAGACCTCAGGTTATGCAGCTTTTAAAGAGCGGAAAGATTGATGAAGCTTATGCACTTAATTATAATACATATCTTCCTATAGTTAACGAAATCAAGTCATTAGCAAATGATATAGAGACATTAGTATACCAGAACGGAGCAGTGTATTATACTCAGTCAGTGCGTCTTGGTAATGGACTTACAATAGCAGGTATTATACTTGTTGTTGCGTTATTATTTATTTCAACATTCTTTACAAGAACTATAACAGAAGTTCTTACAACACCAGCCAAGCAGATTGTTGAAGCGGCAGAGCAGATGTATCATGGAGATATGTCAGCAGCTAATCTTATAACATACGAATCAGAAGATGAATTCGGAGCTATGGCAAAGACACTTAAGGGAACAATGTTAAATCTCCACGCATATGTGGATGAAATATCAACAGTTTTAAGAGAAATTGCAAGTGGTGATTTAACTAAGGATTCAGATGAAATTACAGATTTCCTTGGAGATTTTGTAAGCATCAAAGAATCATTTGTATACATTTTAAAGAATTTTAATATAACATTAACTAATATTGCCAAGACATCAGAGCAGGTTGATATTGGTGCCGAGGATCTTTCAAAGGCAGCAGGTGATCTTGCTAAGGGAACAACAGACCAGGCAAGTGCTGTTGAAGAACTCACAGCTACAGTTGAAACAGTAGCGGCATTAGCTAAAAAGAGTGCAGATCAGACACAGACTGCATATGATAATGTATTAGCGGTAGCAGAAAATGCAGAAGAAGAACGTAAGAAGATGGACAGCCTTACAGAAGAAATGGCTAATATTATCGAAATATCTAATAAAATCGAAGCAATTACTTCAACTATCGAGGATATCGCTTCACAGACAAGTCTTCTTGCACTTAATGCTTCAATTGAAGCTGCCAGAGCTGGTGATGCAGGACGTGGTTTCGCAGTGGTTGCAGAGCAGATTGGAAAGCTTGCAACAGACAGCCAGAAGTCAGCTGTTAATACAAGAGAACTTATTGTTAAGACTATAGAAGAGATTAATAAGGGTAACGAGATAACCGCCTCTGTTGCACAGGCATTTGAAGGAACAATTAATGAAATGCAGAAGTTTGCTGATGTAGCTAAGGAAACTAATGAGTCAGCAAGAAATCAGGCAGAAATATTATCACAGATTGAACAGGGTATCGAGCAGATATCAGGTGTTACACAGAACACAGCAGCTTCTTCACAGGAAAGCTCAGCAATCAGTGAACAGCTTGAACAGAGAGCCAGGGAGCTGGATAAGCTTATTAATAACTTTAAGCTTTATAGACCGGTTAGCAGATAATAGGACTAAAATTATATATTAATGCTTGATTGGTGGCTGTAATTGATAACAACGGACGATTGGCTGCAATCAACATAAGCAACGAAGACACATTTGCATTGAGTGTCGCTCGCAGCGGTACTAAGTCGCCAGCTAAGGCTGCCGACTAAGGACCGGCGGCTCCCCATCGTCTTCTTATGCTTATGTTGATTGCAGCCAATCGTCCGTTATTAACATCACCCCTTCGCAATTGGCAGCGTAAATATAAACTCCGTCCCCACATCCGGCGTACTGATTACATCTATATGCTCTTCGTGTGCCTGAATTATTTCTTTAGTTATGGATAGTCCAAGTCCAGACCCTTTCTTGTCACGGCCTCTTGAGGCATCTGATTTATAAAATCTATCCCATATTTTATCAATATCTTTCTTGGCAATTCCGCTTCCAGTATCTTTAATGGATATCTGGGCTTTATCACCTTTTTCTTTGACAGTTACATATATAAAGGAGTTATCGTGGCTGAATTTGATTGCATTATCTACAAGGTTGTATATAACCTGTTGTATTTTACCTTTGTCAGCTTTGACATTAAGTGCTGTGCCAGAGAATGTCAGGCTGAACTTAATGCCTTTCTTTTTACACGAACCCTCAAGAGTTTCTATTGTATGCTTTATTACTGAGTTAATATCAAATGTTGTAATCTCAAGGCGGACAGTCTTAGGGTCAAGTTCATTAAGCGTAAGTATATTGCTTGTAAGCTTGGTAAGTCGTTCGGTTTCAAATAATACAATATTAATGTATTTATTAATCATCTCCGGTGGTACTGTTCCGTCCTCAATGGCTTCAAGGTAGCCTTTTATTGAAGTAAGAGGCGAACGGAAGTCGTGCGAAATATTGGATAAGAACTTCTGCTGGAACCGGTCCATTTCGTTAAGTTCTTTTGCCATATAATCTAGAGAAGCCGCCAGACGTCCGATTTCATCATTGTGGTGTATCTTAATGCGGTAGGAAAGATTACCTTTTCCATATTCTTCAGTAGCCTTGGTAAGCTCATTGATAGGCTTGTGAATATGTATGAAATATAGCACCAGCATAGAAAGTGAAAGCAGCATAGCAATCACCAGTGTAAGATAGTTGGTGTTAAATGTATCATATACCCTGTCAGTTATGACAGTTTCAGGCATATTGATGACAACATAGCCTTTCATTGTGAAATTGCTGGCAATAGGAAAATATGCACTTACAACAGTTTCGTCAAATACACCATAGAAATCACCTGTCTGTGTGTGTGCACCTTTAAGTCTGCCATAATCAAAATCCTTAAGTTCATATAGATAACCATTAGAATCTGCTGTTCCAGAAAATCCAGTATCTAACATAACATCACCGAATGGGCTTACGAACATAATTCTTGTGTGGTTGAGTTCAGATACTATTTTAAGGTCAGCTTCTATGCCTGAAAGATATTCTGGCGTGAAGGTATCTTTTGCAAATGTGCCGGCAATTTCGTTAGCCTGCTGGTAAAGCACTTCAGAATAATAGTCATATACTTTATTATAATCGTGCCTGAAACATATTGTTGTTACAGCTATAAATCCTACAACAGCAATTATTATATATAGAGTTATCTGTTTGGTAAGCATATTATATTTCATATTGAGTCCGTTCCTGCTTATTTAGTCACAAATTTGTAGCCAATTCCCCATACGGTTTCAATCGACCATTTATCGTGGTCTTTAATCTTTTCACGAATTCGTTTGATGTGCACATCGACAGTACGGGTATCGCCAATGTAATCATAGCCCCAGATATTGTCAAGAAGCTGTTCTCGTGTGAACACCTGATTAGGTGCAGATGCAAGGAAGTATAAAAGTTCAAGTTCTTTAGGCGGCATTTCTACAGCCTTTTTATCATAAGTAACTGAGTAATTGTCAAGATTGACAATTAAGTCAGGATACGTTACACATCTTGCATTTTCTGATGGTGCAACGGTAGTTTGTGGAAGATGATAACGTCTTAATACAGCTTTAACGCGTGCGACAAGTTCTTTTGTTTCAAATGGCTTGATAATATAATCATCAGCACCAAGCTCCAGACCTAATACCTTGTCAAATGTTTCGCCCTTAGCTGAAAGCATAATTATTGGCGTATTATTATTCTTCCTTATTTCACGGCATACCTGATATCCGTCAATACCAGGAAGCATAAGGTCTAACAGAATGAGGTTAGGCTTGAATGTAGAAAGGTTATCAAGTGCACTTTCGCCGTCATATACAATCTTAGTTTCAAAACATTCTTTTGTAAGATAGAGTGAGATGAGTTCAGCTATATTCTCATCATCATCTACGATTAAAATTCGTTGTTTAGCAACCATATGTGCCTCCATATACAATATTTATAGTTAATCTTTAAATGTTACAATTGTAACACCTTCTGCACCCTCGCCAATCTGTCCAAGGCGGAATTCTTTAATATAAGGAACCCCGTGCAGATAAGAAGTTATACCAGAGCGTAGAGCACCTGTTCCCTTGCCGTGAACAATTCGTACCTGTGGAATTCTGGCAATATAGGCATCATCAAGATATTTGTCAAGAACGGCAATAGCTTCATCAACAGTGTATCCAAGAAGATTAATCTCAGAAGATACAGAAGATGATTTTGACATCTTGATTTTACCTGAGCCACCAGCACCCTTAGGCTTAGAACTTGTTTCAGCAGGATCCTTATAGCCTTTAAGTATGGCAAGATTTTTAATATCCATTTTAGTGCTTAAGCTTCCTACAAGTACAGTAACCTGGTTTTTGTTCTTATGAATCTGGGATACAGTACCTATGACGTTCATTGTAAGAACCTTAACGTGCATACCAACCTTGAATTCAGATATATCGTGAGCCTTATGCTCGCTTATGTTGTTGGCAGGTTCAATCTTTAACTTTTCCTGTCGCTTATTCATTTTCTCACGGATAGCACTGCGGTGTTTCTCAAGCTCTTTTACAGTCATACCATGCTTGTTCATAGCATTAATTGTCTTATCAGCATACTCTTTCGCATCTTTAAGTATGCGTGCAGCTTCTTCGTTAGCTTTTCTTATAATATTGTCAGTGCGTTCATCAAGACGTTCAGTCTTTTTGGTCAGTTCAGACTTTAACTGGGCAATCTGTGCTTTGTACTCATTTAATTCCTCACGCTCACGCTCAATTGTAACACGGCTTTGCTCAAGATCAGTTACAAGGTCTTCAAATTTGATATCCTCAGAGTCAAGACGGCGTGAAGCATCATTAATTATATTGTCAGAAAGTCCAAGCTTTTTGGAAATGGCAAATGCATTACTCTTTCCAGGAACTCCGATAAGAAGCCTATAAGTAGGGCGGAGTGATTGTACATCAAATTCACAGCAGGCATTTTCAACGCCATCGGTTGTGAGTGCATACATTTTAATCTCGCTGTAATGTGTTGTCGCCATTGTTGTAATATTACGTCTGTGAAGGCTGTCAAGTATAGCAATTGCAAGGGCTGCACCTTCTGTAGGGTCAGTACCAGCACCAATCTCATCGAATAAAATGAGACTGTTGCTATCAGCTTTTTTAAGAATATCGACAGTATTAGTCATATGTGAGCTGAATGTACTAAGGCTCTGTTCAATACTCTGTTCATCGCCGATATCAGCAAATATATTGTCAAATACAGCTATGTCGGAATGTTCCAGTGCTGGAATATTAAGTCCGGCCTGAGCCATAAGAGTAAGAAGTCCGACAGTCTTTAAGGATACGGTCTTACCACCGGTATTAGGTCCTGTTATGATAAGAAGGTTAAAATCTGTACCGAGATAAATGTCTATAGGCACGACAGTATGCGGCTCAATAAGAGGATGTCGTCCTTTTTTAATATTTACTATACCTTTGTTATTCATAACAGGGCGGCTGCAATTAAAATGCCTTGATAAAAGTGCTTTGGCGAATATGCAGTCAAGATTGGTAAGTATCTCATAGTCTGAAAGCAGTGAATCGGTATATTCTGCGGCTTTAGCACTTAAATCTGCAAGAATAACTTCAATCTCAGCCTGTTCCTTAAGTTCAAGCTCTCTTATATCATTGTTAAGCTTGACAACTGCGGCAGGCTCAATAAATACAGTAGAACCTGTCGATGACTGGTCATGAACCATACCAGGCATAAGTGATTTGTATTCAGCTTTAACAGGCAGACAGAAACGTCCCTGTCTTGTTGTTATCACATAATCCTGAAGATAAGTTCTTGTAGATGGTGAATTTAATATTTTATTAAGTTCAGTGTGTATGCGGTCAGCAGCTATATTTTTCTGACGTCTTATACTGCGGAGGTTCGCACTTGCATCATCACTGATTTCATCTTCTGATATAATACATTTCTTAATTGCGTTATTAAGAAGTGTAACAGGGTCAAGCATATCTATTAAAGGTTGTATTGAATCAGCACGCTGTTCATAGTATCCCTTTATGTGGGCAGCACATTCTAATAACATAGATATGTTAAGAAGCTCAAGTGCATTAAGAGAGCTTCCAACTTTAAGTCTTGCAATGCTTCCCCTGATATCTTTTATCCTTGAGAAATCCACGCTTCCCTTCTGGTATACACGTGTAAGTGCATCATTAGTATAATCAAGTGCTGTATTGATTTTGTCTATGTCAGTCATAGGCTCAAGCTTATGAAGTATCTGCTTTGCACCGTCAGAACAGGCAAAAGATACAAGACGAGATATTATTTTATTATATTCAAGTGTTGATAATGATTTATTATTCAATGTAATACTCCTGTCATTTCAAATAATAATTATTATATGTCTGCTATTAGTGATAAAAGCTGACAATCCTCTCTTATTATATACTAAAACAGATTAAAACCATAGGCTAAATTTAAGAAAGAGCCGACTTTTTAACATCTATGTCATAGTTTGTTCATAAACATAGTGTATACTTTATTTATATTGCGTAATAACCGGATAGTCAGAAGAAAAATGTACTTGTGATTTAACATATCAGATGTGTAAGCATCTGTTAATGAATAAGAATGAGGGATAATATGGAACATAAAGATACGGAGCAGAAATACGATTTATATACGGAAAAGATTGTATTAAGTCCTAAGGTTAAATATAAGAATCTTATAAGAACAATTAAGATACTTATATTGATAATAATAGCAGGAGTGGTATATATAGCGGCTGACAAGCTTATTGTGCCGTCAGTAAAGGCGAAGTTTGATAAGAAGAAAGCAGAACAGGACAGGATTGAATTCACAAGAGATGAATATCCGGAGCCTGTTGTTGTTGAGGATGAAGAAGGACAGCCACAGATTAAGAAGGATTATGATACATTAATGCAGTCGTTAAGAACGAAGGTAGATGATGTGCAGAAGTCAGTTGTCATAATTCAGGAAAGCACGGAAGGGCTTAATTATGAGAATTATATTGAGAACAGGGAAAATGTAACATCTACGGCAGGACTTATTGTTGCCTATGTGAATTCAAGATATATTATACTTACATCAAAGAAATATACTGATAATACTGCGGATATAAGTGTTAAGGTTAATGATAATGAATATAAGGCAGTATATGTGTGCTCAGACAGTAATACAGGTATAAGTATAATAAGTGTTGATGCTGAACAGATGAGTGAGGACGACAGGACAAGCATAGAGGTATCAGTTCTTAGCAATTCATATATACTTAACAAGGGTGAGCTTGTAATTGCCGCAGGCAATATATATGGAGCGAATGGGGCAGTAGATTATGGAACTATAACCAATATCAGCTCGTACAGCCTTATAGATAATAATGTAGACATATTTGAAACTAATCTTACAGCCAAAGATGAAGATTACGCATTTTTATTTAATTCGGACGGCAATGTTGTAGGAATATCTGTACACAGTAATAAAGATGTCAAGCTTAAGTTTATGGGAATATCAGATCTTAAAGGTACTATTGAGAATATGATAAACCGTCAGGAGATTATGTATTTTGGTATTAAAGCAGAGAATGTAGATAATGAATTGGCAGATAAATACAGTCTTACAACAGGAATATATATACTTGCAGTTGAGCAGGAGTCGCCGGCATATCAGGCAGGACTTCAGACAGGAGATGTAATTGTAGAGGTAAATGGCGAGGAATGTCTTACTATGCAGAAGCTGAATGAGAAGCTGTACAGATGCCAGTCAGGACAGAGCGTTAATGTCCTTGTAAAAAGGCTTGGTAAATCAGGGTATTTTGAAGTATCTTATGATGTCAATGTGGAATACAGATAAAGCAGCTACTTGACAGTACAGAGTAGAATTAAATAGTTGAGATAAGAATATAATAAGATTAATTGAAATCAGAGAGAAATCTGATTGAATGGAGGAAGAGTATGCGTTATATAGAAACATTTAAAGACGGAGACAGAATTTCAGAGGTATATCTGTGTAAATCCAAGTCATCAGCACTTACTAAGGCTGGAAAAGAATACGAGAATGTTATACTTATAGATAAGACAGGACAGATAGATTCAAAGATATGGGACGTTAATTCAGGTGGAATATGCGATTTTGAAGTTAATGATTATGTATTTGTTAATGGACAGGTTACAAGTTATAATGGTGCATTACAGTTTAAAATAGAAAGAATTCGTGTGGCAGCAGAGGATGAGTACACACCAACAGATTATATTCCATCTTCAAGATATGATATAGAGCAGATGTATGAGGAATTATTAGGATTCGTAAGAAGTGTAGATAATCCATACATAAAGCAGCTTTTGGAAGCATTTTTCGTTGAAGATGAAGCATTTATTAAAAAGTTCAAGAATACGTCAGCAGCCAAGACAGTACATCACGGATTTATGGGTGGACTGCTTGAACACAGCCTAAGTGTTACAAGATTATGTGCAAAGATGAGTGAGAATTACGATTTTCTTAACAGGGATCTGCTTATAAGCTGTGCAATGCTTCACGATGTAGGCAAGGTAAGGGAATTGAGTGAATTTCCAAGAAATGACTACACAGATGAGGGAAATTTTATAGGACATATAGTGATTGGCTACGAAATGGTTATTGAAAAAATCAGACATATACCAGATTTTCCAGAGATATTAGCTAATGAGGTTGGCCATTGTATATTATCACATCACGGTGAGTTAGAATATGGTTCACCTAAGAAGCCGGCAATAGCAGAAGCAATAGCACTTTCTATGGCAGATAATATGGATGCAAAGCTTGAAACTTTAAGGGAATGTCTTGAAGCCAAAGACACTAATGACTGGCTTGGATTTAACAGATGGCTTGAATCCAACATAAGAAGAACAAGTTGTTAATGTGAGGAACAGTTATGGCATATAGTAAGAATGATATTGTACAGGTTACAATAGAGGATATAGGAGTAACAGGAGAAGGAATAGGCAAGATAGACGGCTATACATTATTTGTAAAAGATACAGTCATAGGTGATGTAGTAGAAGTTAAGATTATGAAGGCAAAGAAGAATTACGGATATGCCAGACTTATGAATATCATAACACCGTCAAAGGACAGGGTTACACCGGAATGTAATATAGCAAGGCAGTGTGGCGGCTGTCAGTTACAGGCTATGAGTTACGCTGCACAGCTTAAGTACAAACAGAAGCTTGTCAGTGATAATTTACAGAGAATAGGTGGACTTACAGAAGGCGTAGATTATGAAATGTGTGACATTCTTGGTATGGACACGCCATTCAGATACCGCAACAAAGCACAGTATCCTGTAGGTGAGGATAAAGACGGTAATATTATTATGGGATTTTACGCAGGTCATACACATTCAATAATTCCTTGTGATGACTGCCTTTTAGGTGATGAGGATAACTCTGTAATATTAACAGCCGTCAAGCAGTGGATGAAAGATTACAGGGTAAGAGCCTATAACGAGAATATCCATAAGGGAACTTTAAGACATATACTTATAAGAACAGGATTTCATACTGATGAGATTATGGTCTGTCTTGTTACTAAGAAAATGTTAAGAAAAGAGGCGGCAGATGGACTTGTAAGAGTGATTGAGCGGCTTAATAGTGGCAGTTCAGCAAGTGATAATATTTCATCAGGTAGTGATAATAATACAAGTAATAACAGTGGAAGAAAGTTAAATATAGCTTCGCTGGTTGTCAATATTAATAAAGAGGATACTAATGTAATACTTGGCAGGGAATGTGTAACTCTTTATGGAAGACCTTATATAGAAGATTACATTGGAGATATAAAATTCCAGATATCACCGCTTTCATTCTTTCAGGTTAATCCTAAACAGACAGAAGTGCTTTATAACAAAGCATTGGAATTTGCTAATCTTACAGGCAATGAGGCAGTGTGGGATCTGTATTGTGGAATAGGAACAATCTCGTTATTTTTGGCAAAAAATGCAGGAATGGTATACGGTGTAGAGATAGTTCCACAGGCGATTGAAGATGCGAAGAATAACGCGGGGCTTAACGGAATAGATAATGCAGAGTTCTTTGTAGGAAAGGCAGAAGAAGTAGTCACAGCATTTTATGAAAGCAGGAAAGCAGATGATGGTACTGGTCACAATATGACAAGACCAGATGTTATAGTGGTAGACCCACCAAGAAAAGGCTGTGATGAGAAGCTTCTGGATACTATTGTTACAATGTCACCACAGAGAGTTGTGTATGTAAGCTGCGATTCGGCAACACTTGCAAGGGATTTAAAGGTGTTATCGGAGCGTGGATATAAGATTGTGAAAGTACAGCCGGTTGACCAGTTTGCTAATACGGTCCATGTGGAGACGGTTGTTCTTTTGTTCCAACAAAAACAAAAGCCGGATGATTACATTGATGTCACGATTGAACTTGATGATGTGGATATAACATCTGCAGAGACTAAGGCAACCGCAGTGTCCAGAAGATAAAGAGAGTGCAATTGTGGAGGCATTGAAGCATTTTAAGATGAATAGTTAATAAAGAGAGGTGCATATGCTATGCCAGGTATACTTGTGGTTGAAGATGATGAAAATTTGAATCGTGGAATTACATTCTCACTGAAAAAATCCGGATATGAGGTTTTTTCAGCAGAATCAGTGAAAAAAGCGAAAAGAATTGCAAGTGATAATAATGTGGATGTTACCATTTGTGATGTGAATCTTCCGGATGGGAATGGACTGGAATTTGTAAGGTGGATGAGATGCAATTATAATACATACATTATCTGTCTTACAGCACTAGATCAGGAGATGGATCAGGTCATGGGATATGAAGCAGGGGCAGATGATTATATTACAAAGCCGTTTAGTCTTTCGGTACTTCTTTTGAAAATAGAAGCACATTTCCGCCGCAGACAGGAGAAAACGGAAGCCGGAAAGATGATTTCGGGAGATATCGTATTTATCGCAGGAGAAATGAAAGTCCTGATAAAGAGTCGTGAAATCAGTCTGACAAAAACGGAGTTGAAAATGCTGACTTTTTTTCTTCAGAATCCGAAACAGATTCTTTCAAAAACACAAATATTGGAAAATGTGTTTGATCTTGAAGGGGATTTTGTGGATGAAAATACAATCGCTGTCAATATCAGAAGACTCCGTGAGAAAATCGAAGACAATCCGGCTGCACCGGTCTATATAAAGAATATCAGAGGTCTTGGGTATATATGGAATCAGGAGGTAAGGCAGTGACAAAGAGATATCGCAAGAAGATTACAGTAGTGCTCTCCTTGGTATTACCTGTCATATTATTGTTTGCAATATTAAATTGCTTTACCACATATGTGTTTTATGAAGATTATAAATATAAAATGAATCTTATGACAGAGATTGCTGCAAAGGAAGAATTTTCCGGGCTGGATGCTGTTTCGGAATTGCTTAAGGATAAGGATATTGAAACGAACGAACAGGGAAGGCGATTATTGGAGCAATACGGATACTGGGGGAATAAAGGGAATGCATTTTATTCGCAATTCCGGCATCAGGTTATGGTGACCGGTGCTGTAAGTACTATGATATGCGTGCTTCTTTTGACTTTTTTACTTTATTGGAAGAAAAAAGAAGATGCGTGTCATCAGAAAATTTTAGACCAGTTGGAAGAAATTCTGATCAGATTCCGTGAAAATAAATTTGATGATTTACAGAAAACGGAAGATCATGCAGAACTGGAAAAATTGAATGACCAGCTTGAAGCAATCGGACATCATATTCAGTTGATAAAGGAAGAAGCAAGGGCAGAAAAGGAGAACACGAAAGAAATGGTTTCTGATATTTCTCACCAGTTAAAGACACCGGTTGCAGCTTTGGATACATGTTTTAGTGTGCTGATGCAGAATGACTTAAGTGCCACAGAACAGGAGGAGTTTCGTATTCGTTGTCGGAGTGCTCTGGATGGACTGGAGACATTATTGCAGTCGCTTCTTGAAATATCCAAGATGGAAACTGGACTGATTCAGATTAATAAGAAAAAACTTCCGCTTATGGATACTGTCATATCTGCCGTGAACCGCACTTATCCTAAAGCGGATGAGAAAGAAATTGAATTCGTTTTTGACTATGAAAAAGAGCTGGAAACATGCACGATTATGCAGGATAAAAGGTGGCTTGGTGAAGCTGTGATCAACGTTTTAGATAATGCGGTCAAGTACAGTCCGTGTGGTTCAAAAATATTTATCCGGTTACAAAAAAGAAACGATCTTGTAAGAATGGAAATTGAGGATCAGGGAATCGGTGTTCCGCAGAATGAGTATCACAAAATTTTTCAACGATTTTACAGAGGAAGTTCCAAGGAGGTCATGGAAAAGAGTGGTACAGGAATCGGACTTTTTCTATCGAGAGAAATTATCGAAAAACACGGAGGTACAATCACGGTAACCTCCGGCAAAAAGAAAAAAGGAAGCACGTTTGTGATTCAATTACCATATGTTGGTTAAATTTTAAGTGAGCAGAAATCTTACAATTTTGTAAGATTTCTGCTCGTTTTTTGAAAGTGAAATGAAAGATTGCCCTGATACAATTTGGATGTAGGATGAAAAATGACCAAATATATAAACAACCAAAGAAAGCGTGCTGAAAAGGTACGCTTTACAGAATGAAAAAGGAGGCAACACATGAGTGTGATATTAGAAACCAAGCAGCTTTGTAAGTTTTATGGCGCAGGTGAGAATCAGGTCAAAGCGGTCAATCAGGTGGACATTCAGATTGAGCAGGGAGAATTTGTCGCAATTGTTGGAAAGTCAGGTTCCGGTAAAAGTACATTACTTCATATGCTTGGAGGGCTAGACACCCCGACAAAAGGCAGTGTTACTTTAGCAGGGAAAGATTTATACAGGATGAAGGAAGATGCCCTTGCTGTTTTCCGCAGAAGAAAAATCGGATTTGTTTTTCAGGCATTTAATCTGGTTTCATCTGTTAATGTCTGGGAAAATATTGTACTGCCACTGGGGCTGGATGGAAGAAAAGTGGATGAAGCGTATGTAAATGATATTATTGCAACTCTGGGGATTGAAAACCGGATTTACAATCTGCCAAATCAGTTATCAGGAGGACAGCAGCAGAGAGTAGCAATTGCAAGAGCACTGGTGAATCGTCCGGAAATTATATTTGCAGATGAGCCGACAGGAAATCTTGATTCCAAGACCAGTGATGAGGTGATCGCCCTGCTTAAGATGACAGCAAAAAAATATGGACAGACAATTGTAATGATTACTCATGATGACGAAATTGCACAGGTCGCTGACCGTATTCTGGTGATTGAGGACGGACAGGTGGTGGATTTCAGATGAAGACAATAAGCAGGATTGCATATAGCAATGACAAAAAGAACAGGACAAGAAGTATACTGATTATGATGTCCATATGTCTGACCACGATGCTGCTTGTGATTATCAGTACTGTGGGAAATGGAATGATACGTTTGCAGAAAAGTCAGGCGGCAGGCTCATATGGAAGCAATTATGGTCTGTTTGTCGCAGCAGATGCCTCGCAGTTAAAGGAAGTAAGCCGTCGTGCAGAAATAGATGCAATAGGAATTATGTGTACAGAAGGCATCATAAAAGGCAATGAAAACGGCGGGTTTGTCTGCATGGATGAGACTGCAAGAAAAATGCTTCCTTATAATAAAGAATATGAGTTGAAGGAAGGAAAGTATCCGGAAAAAATGCAGGAAATTGCCGCAGGAAGAGCATTTTTTCGTGCAATGGGATATGATGATGTAAAGGTCGGAGATACGGTTACACTGGATTACCGCGCAGGGATGCAGTCAGAATATAAGCCGGAAGAATTTGTTGTCAGCGGAATCTTATATGATCGTGATGAGTATACCATCGAGGCATCTTATGTTGCTTTCGGGTCACAGGAGTTTTATGATGAGCACGTCGCAGAGAATGACAGACAGTATAATATCTATTTTACGTTAAACGATTCTGCAAATGTATCTATGAATAATATTGATTCGGTTATAAAGCAGATTGCAGCAGCTTGTGGGATCGAAGAAAAAAACGTTATAGTCAATGATCTCTATTTGCAATGGGTCTTGCAGCCGAGTTATGAAATGATTGCGGTATGTGGAATTCTGATTCTTGCAATTGTACTTTTCTCTGTTGTGGTCATTTATAATATTTTTCAGGTCGGTATTGCCAACAAGATACAGGAGTATGGAAAAATCAAGGCTCTGGGAGCGACAAAAAAGCAGATGAAACAACTGATCTTCAGAGAGGGCATTTTTTTGACAATTTTTTCAATACCAGTTGGATTGCTTTTTGGCTTTCTGATTGCAAAATGCGGTTTTAACTGGCTGGTAGAACAGGGGAACTTTGTATCAACTGGAACTGGCTCTATGGGAGTCCAAAATCAGCAGGTGCCATTGTTTTCCCTGCCTGTTATGCTTCTATGTATTTTCGTATCATTTCTTACCGTTGCTTTGGCACTGCGTAAACCAATGAAAATTGTTTCACGGATTTCACCTATCGAAGCAACACGGTATTTAGAAAATGCAGAAACACAAAAAAAGGGAAAGCGAATTGGCAGAAAAAATGTCACTGTGTTTTCTATGGCAATGGCAAATGTGATGGGTAATCCAAAAAGAACCATTGGTACCATCCTCACAATGGGGCTTTCTTGCACATTGTTTGTGATTATCTCTAATTATGTAGGAAATATTGACACGGAGCATGAAGCACGTCTTTCCGTTAATCATGGACAATTCGAACTGCAGCTTGACTATTCTGCTGAGTATGATGAAAGATATCCGGAGAATAATCTGGATACGATTCTGACGGACAATCCATTGAATGATTCAATGATTGAAGAAATCAAAAGCATTCCGGGAGTGACAGATGTCATGACGAGAGAGATTGTCTCTGTAAATCTGAACGGAACGAGATTTCCGGGTGCTGTTGTGAGTAAAAAGGATTTTGATTTTATGCGCCAGGACGGGGATATTGGCTCTATGGACTATGAACAGGCGGTAAAGAATGGTGATATTTTCTTTGGTTGGTCGACGTGGATGGAACAAGATGGATATGCTCCGGGAGAATCTATTGCATTTGACTTTGAGAATGGAAGTGGAACCTATACCTATCAGGGAAAGATTGCAGGATCCTTTGTAAGTGCGGACACTTATCTTGTCATTCCGGAAGGTGTATACCGTTCCATGAATCTGAGAGGAACAGCCTATGGCTATCTGTGGGTTGACTGTGATAAAAAAGATGTGGCCTCTGTGGAACAGAGTCTGAATACTTTGATTTCTAATGCTTCGCATATAAAAATGGATACCTATCATGCACAGTTACAATCTGCAGAATTAGCAGCTCGCATGATGAAGCTTGGCTGTTATCTGTTTATGGCGGTTGTAGGACTCATCGGTTTTATGAATATGGCAAACACCATGATCATGAATATTACGACAAAAAAGCAGGAATATGGTGTATTACAGGCTGTGGGTATGACAAATAAACAATTAAATTTATGCCTGCAGTTACAGGGAATGATTTTTACGGTTGGCACCATATGCGTAGCTTTGATCATTGGTCTGCCGCTCGGCTATGCACTTTTTTCTTATGCAAAACATAATGGAATATTTGGAATGAATATCTATCATGTTCCAAATGTACCAATTTTTATTATGATTTTTTTGGTCGGTCTGTTGCAGATTGTACTTTCCTGCGTTTTAAGCAGTAATCTGAAAAAGGAAACGCTGGTAGAAAGAATAAGGTATCAGGGATAGCAAGTAATATGTAATGAACTAGGTCTTAACGAAGAGGAGAAATAGATAACTTCCATTTTGTATGTATGATAAATCTAAACTGTATTTTAGCAATTATTTTAAGGAGGCTTGGCGATGAACAAGGATTTTGAACGCTGCTGCAGCTTTCTTGCAGACATGATTATTAAATACGCACCGGAGATAAAAGAAGAAGTAGAGATGTGCATGATGATCAAGGATTCAATTGATGACGAGAAAGAAAGCAGGCAGAAACAATTTGACAGATTCTGTTATTACTTAGGTGGAGTAAAACAGCTTCTGGACAAAAAGGCTGCGTAGGCAGCCGGCATCCTGCAGATAATATGCTGCAGGATGTATACATATATCAGGAGGCTTCATTCATGGCGAGTGGAGTCTCTTTTATTTTGCACTGTATGATGGGAAAAGTTTTGGTTGAACAGAGGTTGGAATGATGATAAGATTTAGTTGGGACAATAGTGAACGAATGCGTTCACATTTCATAACTAAGAAGTAATGGATTGGGGAGGTGCTTATGGCAGATAAAATTGGAACTGATGAATATGGGGAAATACTTATATATCAGACTGATGATGGGCAGACAAATATAGAAGTTAAAATAGAAGATGATACAGTGTGGCTGACACAACAGCAGATGTCAGAGTTATTCCAAACTTCTCGAACAAATGTAGTAGAACATATTAAGCATATTTATGAGGAGGGTGAATTGGACGAAATTTCAACCTGTCGGAATTTCCGACAGGTTCGAAAAGAAGGAAATCGTGAGGTGACAAGGCAGATTCCTCATTATAATCTTGATATGATTATCTCTCTTGGATACCGTATTAAATCAGTGATTGCAACAAGATTCAGGCAGTGGGCAACAAAGCGGTTAAAAGAATATATGATTAAGGGATTTACGATAGATGACGAGCGTTTGAAGGGAAATGGTGGAGGAAATTACTGGAAAGAGTTACTGGATAGAATCAGGGATATCAGATCTTCAGAAAAGGTCTTGTATCGTCAGGTTCTTGATTTGTATGCTACGAGTGTAGATTACAATCCTCATAGCGAAGAGTCTGTTAGATTCTTTAAAATTGTTCAGAATAAACTTCACTATGCAGCACATGGTCATACTGCGGCAGAGGTTATATATCAGCGGGCAGATGCAGAAAAGCCATTTATGGGACTTACTTCATTTTCAGGTGAATTACCAGCATTAAAGGATATAGGAATTGCAAAGAATTATCTTGAAGAAAATGAACTTAAAGTATTAAACAATCTTGTATCTGGTTATTTTGATTTGGCAGAAATTAATGCAATTGAACATAAACCTATGTATATGGATGATTATGTAAAGCAGCTGGATAGTGTGTTGTCATCAGGAAACAGAAAGCTTTTAACTGGTTCCGGTTCTGTAAGTCATAAACAGGCATTGGAGAAAGCAAAGTCAGAATACAGAAAATATCAGGAGATTACTTTAACACCAGTCGAAAAAGCATATCTTGAAAGCATTAAAGAGGTTTCCAAGGAAGTAAAAAGGAGATAACATCTGATGAAAAAACAGCAGAAATGTTACATATATACAAGAGTTTCCACTTCCATGCAGGTAGATGGTTACAGTCTTGATGCACAAAAGGACAAGCTTAAGAAATATGCAGATTATCAGGAAATGTCTATCGTCGGGGAATATTCGGATGAGGGTAAATCGGGTAAGAGTGTGGAAAGCAGACCACAGTTTAAACAGATGTTATCGGATATAGAAAACGGCAAAGACAATGTTGATTATGTGCTGGTATTTAAGCTGTCACGATTTGGAAGAAATGCCGCAGATGTTTTATCATCATTGCAGAAAATGCAGGATTATGGGGTTAATCTTATCTGTGTAGAGGATGGAATTGACAGCTCCAAGGATGCCGGGAAACTGATGATATCTGTGTTATCTGCGGTAGCAGAGATAGAGCGTGAGAATATCCTTGTCCAGACAATGGAAGGCCGCAGACAGAAAGCGAGAGAAGGCAGATGGAACGGCGGATTTGCACCATATGGCTATCAGCTGGTAAATGGTGAGCTTATCATTGCAGAGGATGAAGCAGAGATTATCCGTATTATATATGATAAATTCGTCAATACAACGATGGGAATGGCTTCGATATCTGCATTTTTAAATAACAGTGGTTATAAGAAAAAGCTTCGCCAGAATAACACAATCGAAGGTTTCTCTACATCATTCGTCAAAGGTGTACTGGACAATCCGATATATTGTGGCAAACTTGCATTTGGCAGAAGAAAAAATGAGAAGATTCCGGGAACAAGGAATGAATATCATATCGTAAAACAAAAGGAATACATGTTAAATGATGGAATCCATGAGGCAATCATATCAGAAGAAATGTGGAATCAGGCACACAGAAAGCGTCAGGAGACAGGTGTTTTACAGGTAAAAACGCACAGCCTTGAACATGAGCATATTTTATCCGGAATTATAAAATGCCCTGTCTGCGGAAGCGGTATGTATGGCAATGTAAACCGCAAGAAGCATCCGGATGGAGGTTATTATAAGGATTATTTTTATTATGCCTGCAAACACAGGAAGCTTGTGGACGGACACCGCTGTACTTACAAAAGACAGTGGAATGAGGATAGGATTAATGCGGCAGTTGAGGAAATTATACGCAAATTTGTAAAGAACCCAAAGTTTGAGAAGGAAATCTGTAAGCAGATAGGAAGCAGCATTGATACTTCGGAGCTTGATCGGGAATATGATGGATTAAAAGATAGACTGAGCCAGACAACCGGGGCAAAAAACAGGCTTGCTGACCAGATGGATCATTTATCTGTATCCGATAAGAATTATGACAAAAAATATAATGACATGCAGGAACGTCTGGACAAGCTATATGATGAAATCACTGATATTGAGAATGCCATGGAAGAAGTCGAAACAAGACTATATAATATCAGGCAGGACAAAATCTCAGAAGATAATGTTTACCAGTTCCTTTTATTCTTTGATAAGCTGTATGATAAATTTACAGATCTGGAAAAGAAGACATTTTTTAAGAGCTTCCTGTCTGATGTATTTATCTATGAGGAAGAGCAAAAGGACGGCAGAATATTAAAAGGTCTCCGGTTTAAATTTCCGATATATATGAATGGCAGAAATGTATTGGGGGTGGAATGGGACAACGAAAGTACAGATGAGACGGTTGTTCTTTTGTCCCAACTAAAACAAAAGCCGGATGATTACATTAATTTGCGCGTTGCAACGAGGAGAATGGACTGTTTGCAGGGCAATTCGACGACTGCCGCGACAGACTTGGAACTTGTTCTAAGTCCTAATTTACCTAAAAATGAAGACAGCAGGCAACCATAGTGTCCATAAGATAAAGAGAGCACAATTGTGGAGGCATTGAAGCATTTTAACATGATTCAGCAGAAATAAAAGGAGTTTGATAAATCGGAGTTTGGAGGTACACGATGATAATAAAAATTGTTACACTTTCACTGGTGGCAGTGTTTTACATCTGCTATTTTGCAAAGCTGATTAGTCAGAAAAAGCAAGGCATAAAGACAGACCAATTAGGAAAAGGAAAAGAGGGATTTGTCAAATTTATAGAAGTAGCTCTTAAATTAATCACATATTTGCTTCCTGTAATACAGATTATCAGTATTGTGTTTTGTTCGGGAACAGCACATATTGTGTTGCAATTTACAGGAATTGTAATAACAATGTTCGGTGTACTTGCTTTTATTGTTTCTGTTACACAGATGAAGGAGAATTGGAGGGCAGGTGTGCAAAAAGAAGAAAAGACCAATTTGGTAACAACGGGCATCTATTCTATTAGCAGAAATCCTGCATTTTT
>NZ_JBBMET010000011.1:0-65569 GCF_040096425.1 Lachnospira sp. CLA-JM-H23 | reverse complement strand
TAAATGCTTCGTTCGACTTGCATGTGTTAAGCACGCCGCCAGCGTTCATCCTGAGCCAGGATCAAACTCTCATAAAAAGTTTGCCTTGTCAGTTACAAACTAACTAGCTTAATAATAGTTTCCTTATACTGTGTTTAAGGATTCATTCAATTGCTTGAATGATGTTCACAAAAGATGTATACTTAATTCTATTGAATTCTGTACTCATCTCGAAATTCTAAAAAGAATTTTCAAGGTTGTCTTTCTGTTCAGTTATCAAAGTTCATTATTAAGAAGCGTTTGCTTCTTATCTGTTAGCAACCAGCGTTTCTCGCTGACAGCTATGATAGAATAACATTTTGTTTGATGTTTGTCAACAAGTTTTTTTAAACTTTTTAACTTTAGTTTCTATATTGTTGGTATTGTACTAATGTGTACTCACATTGTATCAGATGCCTTCAATATATAATCAATTATGTTATCCGTTCCATCACCAGCAGTTACCTGCAAGCTTTGGCATAAAAAAACCATCTAAGTTATGATAGATGGTTTTCAGCGGAGAGGATGGGATTCGAACCCATGCGCCCGTGAAGACAAACGGTTTTCAAGACCGCCCCGTTATGACCACTTCGGTACCTCTCCATATTCCACATATTCATCTGTGTTTTGTTCGTCTCGCTGACGACTTAGTTATATTATCATTCGTATTATGTTTTGTCAACACATTTTTCAAACTTTTTTAAACTTTTTTATGTTTTTCATCTTCAATACCATTTTACAAGCTTCAAAAGTGGCTATTTCACTGGGTTTCAGACCAATATTTCCATTTCAGCTTTCCAATCTGTTTTCAGAGATACCAATGCAAAAAGACTGATAAAAATAATATAAATCTATATATCTGCTAAACACCTTAAGACAAATCCTGAAGGCAGGCTGGTGAAACAATATAAATCTATATATTATAATTAATATATAACACATAATAATCAATACATAATACTATACCACTACATATTACCATATCACTACATATTGTCTGGCACAGGTAATTTGCCTATGCCTTTAAAAATATCCTTGCTATGTCCATATCTTCTGGCGTTGTTACTTTTATATTCTTATAGTCTGCCATTGTCATTTTCACAGTCCTATCCATATAGTGCTCCACAACCATAGCATCATCTGTTATGTTGCCTGCTGTCGTATCATTATACAGCCTTTCGTATGCTTCTTTTATAAGACCAGCTTCAAACACCTGTGGTGTCTGTATCTGCCACAGTGTGCTCCTATCTGGTGTATTAACAGACATTCCAGCTTTATCAGCCACCTTTATTGTATCTTTTACCGGTACTGCTGCCACACACGCTTTATATTCCATTACATCCTGCATACAATTATATATTATCTGTGCAGTTACGCAGGGTCTTGCCCCATCGTGGATAAATATATAGTCCTCGCCTGATAACCATTCTTCATCCCTTGATAACTGCCCAGCCCCACTGCTCATCAGTGTTTGTATAAGCTCAAGTCCTGAATGTACAGAGTCGTAGCGTTCTTTGCCGCCCAAGGCTATACCTGCTATCTTTTTATAGCCATTTTCTTTAACAAGGGCTTTCATATAACCTGTATAGTCTTGGGATGTGACAATTATTATAGCATCTATAAACGGACTTTTCTCAAATACATCAAGGCTGTAGCTTATCAAAGGCTTTCCACCAACCACAAGGAACTGCTTTGGTATCTCACTATTCATTCTGGTTCCCTTACCACCAGCAAGAACTATAGCGCAATTCATATTCGTTCTCCTAATTTAAGGTTAGGTACTGCATTAAGGTCATATCCATGTCTTGTACCTGCCATATACTCATAATAAGCTGCACAACCAATCATAGCTGCGTTATCCGTACATAATATTGGTGATGGTGAATAGAACTTGATATTGTTCTTATCGCACTCTTCTGATAATGCTTTTCTAAGTGCAGAATTAGACGCAACTCCTCCTGCTACTGCAAGCTGGTTCATTCCTGTTTCTTTAGCAAGACTGATTGCTCTTGTTACAAGTGCTTCTACAACAGCTTTCTGGAATGAAGCCGCCACATCTGCCCTGTTAATTGTCTCACCTTTCATCTCCGCTGAATTAATGTAATTTAACACTGACGATTTAATTCCACTGAACGAAAAATCATATGGTGCATCATCAACATGTGCTCTTGGGAATACTATAGCATCAGGATTGCCCTCTTTAGCTATTTTATCAATCTTTGGTCCGCCAGGATAGCCAAGCCCTATTGCTCTTGCAACCTTGTCAAATGCTTCTCCTGCCGCATCATCTCTTGTTCTTCCTATTATCTCGTATCTGCCATAATCAACAACCTTTACAAGATGTGTATGTCCACCTGATACTACAAGTGCAACAAATGGTGGTTTAAGCTCTTTATTCTCTATATAATTAGCCGCAATATGTCCTTCTATATGATGAACTCCTACCAATGGCTTGTCTGTTGCAAATGCTATAGCTTTAGCTTCTGCCACACCTACAAGTAAAGCACCAACAAGCCCTGGTCCATATGTTACTCCTATAGCTGTTATGTCATCTAATGTAACATCTGCTTCTTTAAGAGCTTCTCGTATTACCGGATTAATATTCTCTATATGCTTTCTTGATGCTATTTCAGGCACAACTCCACCATATTCAGTATGAATTGCTATCTGAGTATTTATTACATTTGATAATACTGTTCTTCCGTTCTTTACTACTGCAGCTGCAGTTTCATCACAAGAACTCTCTATTGCCAGTATCAGTACATCTTTCTCATTTTTCATTGAATTACCTCTCATCTGCCCAAAAATACCTTCTATATATTGATTAATCAATAATTGAATCGTCCAAAATTCTGCTTATAACCATTAAAATTGAACTTAAATATATTAAAATCATACTCAATCCATTAAGATTATACCTAATTTATTAATTTCAAGCTTAATCCATTAAAGTCTAACTAAAATCAGCTTAAATCCACTGAGTCCACTAATTCCCAGTAAAGTATCTTCCATTTACCTGAGTTATCTCTTCTAAGCGTGAATTTAGTGCCTGATGTTCTTAGCTGTGTGCCTTCACGAATATAGTATACAAGCTCTATAGAAGCATACTCTCTGTTGTTAAATTTGGTATATCTGGTATTATTAGCCGTCTGTATATTAAAACTGCTTATTTTGGCATTATTATTTCTGTAAATGCTTATATCTTCTTTTAAAGCACTTAAAAATTCATCTTCTGTCTGGGTATTCTTTAATTCGTCATCAAATAATATGCGTGCCTGTCTGCCAAGCTTTTCTATATTCTCTTCTGACACATCAGACTCATAATAAGCTTTTGTTATTCTTGCATACAATTTTACAACATCTCTTACTGACTCTGGATAGTTATCTTCAATATTTCTGGATACAAGATATGACAACTCACTATTACTATCTGCAACAGACTCTGTTGCATCCTTATCTGCTGGTTTATTGGCAAGATAATAATAGTACGCAACACCCATAACCGCTAATACAATAATCGCAATTATCCATCTTAAATGTTTTTTCATAGGCTACTCCTCATCTTCAAACGTAAGTGTCACGCTCTGTCCATCTTTAGCCGCACATACATTTGAATATACAGACTTGATATTCTTTACATAATCTGACGGACGGACAAGCGATGGACTATAGTGTGTAAGCCACATTTCCTTAACTTCTGCTTTCCTTGCTATATCTGCCGCCTCATAAAATGTCATATGCTTATATTCCCTAGCCTTTGCCTCTTTATCTTTTTCTCCATACATACCTTCACATATGAATAAATCTGAACCTGCTGCATTATCTACTATTGACTGCACAGGTCTTGTATCAGTACAGTAAGTAAGCTTAATACCCTTTCTTGGTGCTCCCATAACCATATCAGGAGTATATGTAACCCCTTCCATAGTAACTTCTTCACCATGCTGTAACTTATTCCAGACCCTGCACGGAATACCCAGCTCTTTCGCCTTATCAGCATTGAATTTGCCTATTCTCGGAATATTAATTGAGTATCCATAACAGGTAACTGCGTGGTTTACACGGAATGCATCAATCTCATAGCCCTTGACTGATAAATGTTCCTGCTGCCCTGTCAGTTCTATCGTCTTTATTTCAAATGGAAGCTCCGGTGCAATAACTCTCAATGCTGACACTACTCTGTTAAGTCCCTTAGGGCCTACAAGCGTCAATGGCTCTTTCCTGTCAGAATTGCCTATTGTAAGCAGCAGACCCGGAAGTCCGCTTATATGGTCAGCGTGGTAATGTGTAAAGCATATAACATCTATCGGATTATAGCTCCATCCTTTTTCTTTGATAGCTATCTGTGTTCCCTCACCACAGTCTATTAAAAGACTGCTGCCGTTATAGCGTGTCATTAAAGATGTAAGCCATCTTCCCGGCAAAGGAAGCATTCCGCTTGTTCCTAATAAACATACATCTAACATATCGTCTCCTTCCATCTTGTTAATAATATTATGATTTGGACATAACTATTGCATCTTCAACCGGCTTTTCATAAAATCTCTTTCTTACACCGATTGGAGAATAACCTAATTTCTCATAAAGCCTCTTGGCTGCTTCATTGCTCTGTCTTACTTCAAGAAAGAATATAGTCACATCTTTTAATCTTGCCCGTCTTTCAAGCTCCTTAAGAAGTGCTTCTGCAACACCACTCCTTCTATATGAAGGAGAAACCGCAATATTGGTTATGTTGCCCTCTCCTAACACAGTCCACATACCACAGTAACCTGCTATCTCTCCTGTACACTCACATACAAGATATACATTTTCTGGTGTATTAGCTGCATCTGCAAAGGATTTAGCCGACCACGGAAGGGAAAATATACTTTTTTCTATCTGTTCAACTGTTGAAATATCTCTGTCTTCCATTGGTCTTATATGATATTCCATAATTATGCCCTCTTCCCACTATGTTCTCTTTCAGCCTGTGATGGACGAAGATAATCTGGCTTTAACATATCTGATCCGATTGTCTTTCCCTCATTAGCCATATCAATAGCTGCAAGGGCAACCGATGAAGCCCTCTGTGTCCTTAAACCGGCTGGGCTGAATGTGTAATTGCAGGTAAGATTATCCTTAAAATAGTCCTTAGCTGCCTCTATTCCATCTCCAACGAACACAACCTTTTCTTTTACTTCATTAAGGATTCCTGCAAGCTCTCCATATGATATAAGGCACTGTTCGTGGACAGTTATAAGCTTTCCATTCTTAAAACGGTAAAGACCACTATACAGATGTGCCCTTCTTGCATCCATAACAGGACATATAATCCTGTCATCACCATAAAAGTTGTATGCCATAGCTTCAAGCGTAGGAACTGCCACCATTGGTTTATCAAGTGCAAGTGCAAGACCCTTCCCTGTCGCCGCACCAATTCTTAAACCCGTAAATGAACCCGGACCATTGGATACTGCAATTATATCGCAGTCCGCCGCATCATTTTCTGTCATACGGCATATTTCATCTATCATAGGAAGCAATGTCTGGGAATGTGTCTTTTTATAATTAATTGTATATTCTGCAATAAGCGTATCTTCCGTCATAATTGCAACAGAAGCTGTTACAGCAGAACTTTCAATTGCCAAAACCTTCATACTAATCCTCCATTTCTTTAGTGGCTACTTCTACCTTTCTGTAATCAAAACCTTTTGATAAATCTTTACTTATTGAGATATATGTTGTATTGTCCGGAAACAGCTCATCTATAAGCTTTCCCCATTCAACAAGGCACACTCCGTCTGAGTAAAAGTATTCTTCATATCCTATTTCGTCCATTTCTGACACATCACTTATTCTGTATACATCAAAATGGTATAATGGAATACGTCCTTGTGTATATTCCTGTACTATTGTGAAAGTCGGACTATTAATAGGTTCTTCTATTCCAAGGCCCTTGGCAAAGCCTTGTGTAAATACTGTCTTACCAACTCCAAGCTCGCCGTCAAGACAATATATATCTCCTGCCTTTGCCTCACAGCCAAGCTTATAGCCAAGTTCATATGTCTGCTTTGAATCAAATGTCTCTATTATCATATTTAATTCCTTTTATGCTGCTTTATTCATTTTCTTAACATCAACTTTTATCTGGAATGGCTTAAGATGTTGCTGTGCCATTCTTATAAACTCATCTGCCCTGCCGTTAAAATCCCTTACAGGAATAATATTGGCATTGACTGTTGTCATATAAACATCGATATTAGCACCATCAAATTTAATCTTGTAAATCTTGTCCCAGCCAAGTGTTTCTGTTACATCATTAAGACTCACAGTTATGCCTTTATTATCTATTCTATAATGCACCTGCTCCTTAAATGTAACAACCTTTTCCATCTGTCTTTTAGCCCTGTGCTTCATATCAACCGATGGGAACACAAGAAAGAATACACCAAACACACCTACCATAAGTGAATATGAAGCGTTAACCCTGCCTATTGATATAACACAGAGAACTATCATTATCAGGGCCAGCATTATCTCTGCCATACCTGATATTGTGTGATACTTATGATAAAACTTAAATCTAAGTAAATCCTTTTCTGTGACCTTGCTGTCAAATTCTATTACATTATTGTCTGCATTATTATCTTTTGCATTATCATTCATAATATTATCAGCCATACACCTTCTCCTTAACAAAACGCATTCCAATCATCTTAAATTTCAACCTGCCTATAAGCCTGTTTACGGCTTTCTGTATACTTTCTTTGCTGTCAGTGCAGGATAATTAGTGCATAAACTTCTCAAGGCCTCTTAAATTAAGTCCCTGCTGTTTAGATGACTTTCTGCCAGCATTATTTTTATTATTCCTGCTGCCATTATTCTTATTATTCTTCTTGTCGCCATTCTTGTCTGAATTGTTCTTATAGCTTCTATTGGAAGCTTCCTTTTCATCTAAAATCATAGATAATGATATTCTGCCCTTGTTAGTATCAACATCTATAACCCTGACATCTACAATATCTCCAACGCTCACAATATCAAGGGGGTGTTCAACTCTTCTTTCTGCGCTCATCTGTGAAATATGTACAAGTCCGTCCTGATGTACTCCGATATCGACAAATGCACCGAAATCTATAACATTTCTTACTGTACCTTTAAGTATCATACCCGGTGTAAGATCTTTCATATCAAGAACATCTTTTCTAAGTATTGGCTTTGGCATTTCATCTCTTGGATCTCTTCCCGGCTTTTCAAGCTCTTTAACTATATCCTCTAAAGTCATAGTTCCAATTCCAAGTTCGTCTGCAAGTTTGCTCATATTTTCAATCCTTGATTTAAGCCCGATAAGTTCTCCTGAGCTTATCTGATTAATATCATAGCCCATAACTTTTAAAAGCTTAGCAGCTGCTTCATAGCTTTCTGGGTGAACGCTTGTTGCATCAAGAGGATTATCACCGCCTGTTATTCTCATAAATCCTGCACACTGTTCAAATGCCTTAGGTCCTAACTTGGCAACCTTTAAAAGCTGCTTTCTGTTAGTGAATCTTCCGTTAGTTTCCCTGTAATCAATTATGTTCTTGGCAACTGACTTAGATATTCCAGAAATGTATTCAAGAAGTGAAGCTGAAGCTGTATTAAGATCTACACCAACCTTATTAACGCTGTCTTCAACTACTCCTCCAAGCGTCTCACTTAACTTCTTCTGGTTCATATCGTGCTGATACTGTCCTACACCTATTGATTTAGGATCAATTTTAACAAGCTCTGCAAGTGGATCCTGCACTCTTCTTGCTATTGATACGGCACTTCTTTGGTTCACATCAAAATCAGGGAATTCTTCTGTAGCAAGCTTACTTGCCGAATATACAGATGCTCCTGCCTCATTAGTTATAACATAATCTACGCCTGCAAGATTATATTCCTTTATCATATCTGAGATTATCTGTTCTGACTCTCTTGAAGCAGTACCATTTCCACAAGATATAAGTGTAACACCATATTTCTTAATAAGGTCTGCTACTATTTTCTTAGTCTCCTCAACCTTGTTAAATGGCTCTGTTGGATATACAACCTTAGTTGCAAGCACCTTTCCTGTGGCATCAACTATAGCAAGTTTACAGCCATTTCTAAAGCCCGGATCCCAGCCTAACACAACCCTGCCTGCTATTGGTGGCTGCAATAAAAGCTGCTCTAAGTTCTTTCCGAACACCTTGATAGCCCCGTCCTGTGCATTATCTGTCAATGTGCTTCTTATCTCTCTTTCTATTGCTGGTGCAATAAGTCTGTCGTAAGAGTCTTCTATACATGCTGTAAGATATGGTGTTGTAAATTCATTATCTGCTGTTATCTCCTGCTTAGCAAGATATCTTAATATTCTGTCCTTAGGTGCTTCGACCTTTACTGTTAAGAACTTCTCGCTCTCTCCTCTGTTGATAGCAAGTATTCTGTGTCCTGGAATAGAGGCTATAGCTTCATTGTAATCATAGTAATTCTCATATACCGAGTCTGCATTTTCGTCCTTGGCAGTTACTACAAGCTTGCCCTCTTTAAATGTTATATCTCTTATATATGTCCTGTAATCAGCGACATCTGATATCTGCTCTGCAATTATATCAAGTGCTCCTGCAACAGCTTCATCTGCCGAATTTACTTCCTTACCTTCTTCATCAGATATATACTTAGCAGCTTCTGTTAATATATCTTTAACAGCATTCTGTTCTTTAATATAAGCTGCTAATGGCTCAAGACCTTTTTCCTTGGCAATAGTTGCTCTTGTTCTTCTCTTCTGCTTATATGGTCTATATAAATCCTCGACTAAAACCATAGTTTCAGCCTTTATAATCTGTTCCTTTAACTCCTCCGTGAGCTTTCCTTGCTCCTCTATACTTGCTATAACCTGTGTCTTTCTATCCTCAAGATTACGAAGATATTTAAGTCTGTCATCAAGAGCACGGAGCTGTTCATCGTTCAATGCACCCGTAACTTCCTTTCGGTATCTTGCAATAAATGGTATTGTGCAGCCCTCATCAATAAGCTTGACTGCTGCATCTACCTGTGATGTCTTAACTTCAAGTTCTTCCGCAATTTTCTTAATAATATCCATTATTAAACTCCATTCAACTATATATTTATAATAATTATCTAACGATTAATTATACCAATTGAGCAATCTATTATCAAGCCACATTAAATTGTAAGCCTTAAATGAAAAAGCACCATATAAGCAATATCTTATTATACCGTGTATACAGTATGATTTAAGATACAGCTTATATGGTGCTGTTTTATGCCGTTTGAGGCATTTTTTATTGTAAATATATTATCCCTTAATAAATATTTATCATTCCACCAATATTGGTTGTGAGCCTGTATTTACTTTATGTTCTTTTTTAACTGCTCAAGCTCATCATCAATATTCTTTACGCTTGATGAAACATCATCAGCTTTCTTATTTCCGCCTTTTCTGCCTTTGTCATCTGAGAAATTGCCAGCAAAAAGCACTTTTCCAACAAGTCCGGCACCGCCGAATATAAGAACAAGTATAAGTATCCAGTCATAGAGTGTCATTGCACTTAAATGTATATTAGTTGTCATAACAACTGATGCAATTATTATAATCGCCGCTAATACTGTAAATACCTTTGAGGCGAAATTCGCACCGCTGACAAACATCCATACTATGCCTATTATCAATGGCACAACTATTAAACCGGAAGAAAATCTTCCTCCACCGAATGAGAAAAAGCCTGAAAATACAATTACCTTCTGAGAGAATATATACAAGCCTACAACAAGCATTATTATGCCTGCAACAAACTGCATTAATTCATTCTTTGCTTCCTTCATATGTAAAACCCCCTTATATTATGTTTTATTTATTATTTGTTATTAGGAACAAATACATCATAAATAGTCTTAATAGCATCTTCAAAGTATCTGTTTCTTACACCAATAATAATATTAAGTTCACTAGAACCCTGATCAATCATCTTAATGTTAATCTTTGCCTTTGCAAGAGCCGAGAATATATTAGCTGCAAGACCTGAGTTATTTCTCATACCACGTCCAACAACAGCAATAAGTGAAAGATCTGATTCAAGTTCAATGCTATCTGGATTAACTGCTCTGTGTAGCTGTGCAAGAACCTTCTGTTCCTTCTCAACAAATTCATCCTGATGTACAAATACAGTCATTGTATCAATTCCTGATGGCATATGCTCAAATGATATTCCATTGTCCTCGAACACCTGAAGCACCTTACGTCCAAATCCTATCTCCGAGTTCATCATATCCTTATCAATTGTGATTGATACAAAACCTTTCTTACCTGCAATACCTGTAATTATGCAGTCTGGCTTGTTACAAGTTGTCTCAACAATCATTGTACCCTTATCCTGTGGTGCATTAGTATTACGGATATTGATTGGAATTCCTTCCTTTCTTACCGGGAATATTGCTGATTCGTGAAGAACTGTAGCACCCATATAAGAAAGTTCTCTTAATTCCTTGTATGTAATAACTTCAATTGATCTTGGATTGTCCACTATTCTTGGGTCTGCTGCAAGAAATCCTGATACATCTGTCCAGTTCTCGTATACATCAGCCTTTATTGCCCTTGCAACAATAGAACCTGTAACATCTGAACCACCTCTTGAGAATGTCTTAACTTCTCCGTTAGGCATAGCACCATAGAAGCCTGGAATTACAGCTTTCTCAACATTAGCTAATCTGTCAGCCATAACTTTGTTAGTCTTCTCACCATCAAATTCTCCTTCTGGGTCAAAGCAGATAACACTTGCTGCATCTATAAACTCATAACCAAGATAATTAGCCATTATTATACCATTGAGGTATTCACCCCTTGAAGCCGCATAGTCCTTGCCCGCCTTACTTTCAAAGTTCTTCTTGATAGTTTCAAACTGTTCCTTTAATGAAAGTTTTAAGCCAAGTCCTTTAATAATCTCATTGTATCTTTCTTCAATAGCCTTTAACTGCTTGTCAAAATTCTTTCCGGCTTCTGCCTCTGCATAACACTTATAGAGCATATCTGTTACTTTGGTGTCCTCTGAAAATCTCTTTCCTGGTGCAGATGGAACTACATATCTTCTGCTTTCCTCAGCTCTTATTATGTTACCAACCTTCTTAAACTGATCTGCACTTGCAAGTGAACTTCCACCGAATTTAACTACTTTAACCATTACTAATTCTCCCTTATAATTATATCTTAATTGTTTAGTATTTATACTCTAAATATCTCGGCATTCTTATATATTCAGCACTCTCATACTTTTAGCACTCTTATATATTCAGCACTTTCATATATCTATCATCTGACTATATTAACACCCATTGATATCACTGAAGCTTTGTATCGTCTATTCTTATTCTTGAAATCATATCTACATTAGCTGCTGCTTTATCAAATGCTTCTTCTGTCATCTTGTCGGTTATAAAGCCGAATTCATTATCAAGACCATCAACTGTGATAATCTCTACATCACCGAACTGTTCTTTAACCATAGCTGTATCAGAAGCATTACCTTTAACTCTTACAAAGAAGCTTCTGACTTCATCTCTGGTAGGTGCAAGTTCGAGCTTTTCATCATCCCAGATTACACAGACATTAGTTCCCTTATGTTTAACACAATCTATTATATCTCCAACTACAGCACTTGCTGTTGGAAGCTTTCCTGCACCAGCACCAAAGAACATAACATCGCCTACCATATTACCATTAACATATATTCCGTTAAGAACTCCATTTACATTGTAGAGCGGATGTGTTGTATCAATAAGGAATGGTGCTGTAATAGCATATACCTTTCCGTCTTTTCTGTAACTTGTTGCCAAAAGCTTTATAACGCTATTAAGTTTTCTGGCATATGCAAAATCTTCATTGGAAATCTTAGTAATTCCCTCTGTTGTTATCTCCTCAAAATTAACCGTCCTGCCATCTGCTAAAGAAGTAAGAATAGCTATCTTTCTACAGGCATCATATCCTTCAACGTCTGCCTCCGGATTTCTTTCAGCATAACCTAATGCCTGTGCTTCCTTTAACACTTCTTCATAAGAACTTCCATCATTACTCATCTTTGTAAGAATGTAATTAGTTGTTCCATTCATAATACCTGTAATCTTAGTTATCTCATCTGCTGTAAGTGCCTGATTAAGTGGTCTGATAATAGGAATTCCACCGCCTACTGATGCCTCGAACATAAAGTTAAGGCTGCGTTCCTTAGCCATAGCAAGAAGCTCTGCTCCGTGTGCCGCAACAAGCGCCTTGTTAGATGTACAGACACTCTTCCCAGCTTCAAGTGCTCTCTTAACAAATGTAAATGCCGGTTCAACACCACCCATAACTTCTACTACTACATCTATCTCATCATCATTAATAACAAGGTCTATATCGTGTACAATCTTTTCCTGAATTGGATCACCAGGGAAATCTCTTAAATCTAATACACTCTTTACCTCAATAGGCTGGCCTGCCTTTTTTGATATCGACTCTGCGTTCGCATCAAGTATCTCTACAACACCTGATCCAACAGTACCATAACCTAAAACTGCTATCTTCGCCATATTATCCTCCATTTAATCTTATTGTTCTTCATTATGCAGGTTCAAGAAACTAATATGTTCACTAATATATCAGTTCCCCACCAATATATTAAAGTGACGCATCACTGCTTAATATCTTTAAATATCTTACTCCGTTAAGCTGTTCAATCTCTTCTATCATCATAGAAGCATCACCTGTCGTTGGAAGTATCTCAACACTAAGCGTAAGAGAAGCAATGCCATTAACAGGAATCGTCTGGTGAATTGTAAGTATATTTGCCTTAAATTCTGCAACTTTCTTAAGCACAACTGATAAAAGCCCCGGTTCATCTTCCATTGATAATACAAATGTTATTGTCTTACCTTTAGAATTGTCCCTGAATGGAAATATATCATCTTTATACTTATAATAAGAGCTTCTGCTTATTCCCACTTTTTCTGTCGCATCTGCTATGGAGATATTCTGATTTTCTATAAGTCTGTTAGCTTCTGCTACCTTCAACAGTACCTCTGGAAGAGCTTTCTGCTTAACAACATAATACTTAATATTCTCTTTCATACTTCTCCTTATATATATAGTCCTGCTGCAGCAAATTGTTCATCTCAGAAAGACAATTGTGCTACGCACAAAGAATGGTATCATAAATTACACTTAATTGCAAGAGATTTTCTATTACAAAAAAGAATGTGCTTTGCACATTCCCGCGCCGAGCGTGGTCGCTTGCGCCAAATTGCATCTTCACGCGAGTGTGCATCACCAGCACATAGTGCCTTTATTGTAACAGGAAATTCTATAAGAATTTCCTGTTACAATAAAAATAACCCTCGCACAACGGGAGAGGAATGCGAGGGTTAGTATATAAAAATAATGCTTATGCATCATCTTTACCAGATATTAAACGCAAAACAAAAAGCACCCGTTACCGGATGCTTTAAATGTATACTTCATAATATATCAAACAGACCTTACTAACATCAGCCACGCTAATAATATTACAGGCAAATGTTAATTAAACCATTATAATAACTCAATGAATAAACAGTGCAACCGGCTGTCTTTCCTTAACATAAGCAATATTAATATTCCTGCTGGTGTTACCAGGCTGCCATATAAATACTGCTATAAAGGTGAGGACCCTTTGGCTTTGCGTCACAGCTTTTCAACTGCTTTGCTAAAATATTAACTTATGAAGTAGACTATATACATTTTACTTTTAATTGTAAATAGTACCTTAGTACCACATCATTTTCTTTCTCTGTCGAATACACTTGCCAGATATCTCATTGCATTAAGATGATCCCAGTTAAGCTGCCCTTTCTGCATACGCCATTTCCAGTTATTACCAAAGCTTGATGGGAAGTTCATTCTTGCTGAATTATCAAGCTTTAATATATCTTGAACAGCAAATATTGTAAGCACAGCAACACTTGAATATGCAGCTCTGAACACCATATCTACCATTCTGTACTTATCCCTTGTATCAAGATAATCAAATGCATAACCTAACTCGCCATCATTTCTGTCATTAAAAAATCCAAGAAGTGTTTCATTGTCGTGTGTTCCACCGTAGCATACACAATTATTAGTGTAATTATATGGAAGATGTGGATTCTTTCTGTCGCCACCAAATGCGAATTCAAGCACCTTCATTCCCGGATAATTATTATCCTTTAATATCTGGTCAACCTCCGGCATACATACTCCAAGATCCTCTGCTATTATCTTCTTATCGCCGATTGATTCATTAATAGCATCAAGAAGCTTCTGCCCTGGTCCCTGCTCATATGATCCCTGTCTTGCATCAGGCATTTCATATGGAATAGTATAATATTTAATAATACCAAGAAAATGGTCTATTCTTATAATATCATACAGGCGTGCAGAATTAGCCATTCTCATTCTCCACCATTCAAAATCACTGTTCTCCATCTTAGCCCAGTCATATAATGGATTGCCCCACTTCTGACCCATATCTGAAAATGCATCTGGTGGAACTCCTGCTACCTTTACCGGTGTGAGATTCTCATCAAGTTGGAATTCTGCCTGATTGGCCCATACATCAACACTGTCGTAGCCCATATATATAGGTATATCGCCAATTATCTCAATTCCGTTAGAATTAGCATATGCCTTTAACTTACCCCACTGTGTATAGAACTCATACTGGATAAAATTCCAAAATCCTATATCATCAGAAAGTTCGTCCTCATATCTTTGCATAGCCTCTGGTTCTCTGAACTTAATATCCCTGTCCCATTCTCCCCATGCTTTCTGGTTAAAATACTCTTTCAAAGACATAAACATTGCGTAATCCTTAAGCCAATATGCATTATCCTTAACAAAATTATCAAAACGCTTGTAAAGTGGAAGTCCCTTATCAAGGGTAAGCTTTGCTGAAACACATTTTCCCTTAAAACGCTCATATGCTTTTCTAAGTACATTAAATCTTTCATTATACATTTTCTCATAACTTACATATCGGTCATCACCAAGATAGCCGTCATGGTTGACTGGATATCGGTTATTGACCGCATCATCTTCTGACACCTCAACCGGTATTATTCCATCTCCCCAGTCAACTGCTATAACCTCTGATTTAAGAAGAAGTCCTTCTTCTATCAGCATATCCAGATCGACAAAATAAGGATTACCCGCAAACGCCGAATATGGCTGATAAGGACTGTCACCGTATGTTGTTGGTCCTACCGGAAGTACCTGCCAGTATTTATGATTGCTGTCCCTTACAAAATCCACAAACTCATAGGCATCTTTTCCTAATGTTCCTATTCCATAAGGTGATGGAAGCGAACTGATTGCCATAAGAATACCTGCATTTCTTTTAAATACATTGCTATTACCCATATACACTCCTTCTCGCTATACACTTAATTAACAGTTACTGTATTAGTCGTTCCTGCTCATCTGTTCAGCAAATTCCCTAACGCCCTGTGCTTCATCCTCTGATAATATCTTGTTAATATCAAGAAGAATAACTAAATCACCATCTACACTTGCAACTCTGTCAAGGTATTCTGTTTCCTCATTCTTAGCAAGTCTTGGCATATCAACAATCTTCTCTGCGTTAAGTTCACCAATTTCAAGAACCTCATCAACCTCAAGTGCTATCTTCATATCCGGAAGATTAACGATAACTGTATTATTACCCTTAGATTCAGCGGTATCATCCATAGAGAACTTCTTCTTAAGACTCATTACTGGTATTACTTCTCCTCTAAGATTAACAATTCCACTTATGTACTTCATAGCATTAGGAACTGGAACAACATCTACCTGTCTTTCAATTGACTGAACGAGGTTAATATCCACTCCAAACTTCTGACCTCCAAGTGTAAATACTACCGGTCTGATATAATCTGCCATAATTACTCCTTTCTTAATGCCACTGCATTTTATAGTTATTATAAATTAATTATCTCATTATTCTTCATCAGCTTTCTTTCCTGTCGATATCCAGTTAAGATATGCGTTAATAAATGGATCTATATTGCCATCTAACACACTTGCTGCATTACCAATATCTTTATTAGTTCTATGATCTTTTACCATTGTGTATGGCTGTAATACATAACTTCTTATCTGATTGCCAAAATTAATATCTTTAACATCACCTCTTATATCTGATGACTTCTGTGCATTTTCTTCCTGCTTCATCATATAAAGCTTTGCCTTTAACATCTGCATTGCCTTATCTTTATTCTGGTGCTGTGATCTCTCATTCTGGCACTGTACAACTATTCCTGTTGGAAGATGTGTAATTCTGATTGCTGATGATGTCTTGTTGATATGCTGTCCACCCGCTCCACTTGAACGATATGTATCAATTCTTAAATCATCATCATTAATCTGTATATCAATATCCTCATCTATATCAGGCATTACATCACACGATACGAAAGATGTCTGTCTCTTTCCGGCCGCATTAAATGGAGATATTCTTACAAGCCTGTGAACCCCATGTTCTGACTTAAGATGTCCATATGCATTATCTCCTGAAATCTCTATAGTAACAGACTTTATTCCAGCCTCATCGCCTTCAAGATAATCAATTGTCTGCGTTGAATAGCCGTGCTTTTCTGCCCATCGCGTATACATTCTAAAAAGCATCTGACACCAGTCACAGCTCTCTGTTCCGCCTGCTCCGGCATGTAATGTAAGTATTGCATTACATTTATCATATTCTCCTGAAAGAAGTGTCTCTGTCCTTATTGAGTCCATTTTCTCCTCGAATACAGTTATCTCATCTTCTATCTCAGAAATTAATGAGTCGTCCTGCATTTCATCTGCCATCTCAATAAGTGTATTAATATCCTCAAGCCCTGACTTTAAGCTGTTATAACCTTCAAATGAGTCCTTTAAAGTCTTAAGCTCTTTCATAGCCTTATTGGATTTATCTGGATCGTCCCAAAATCCGGGTGCTTCCATATCTGCTTCCAGTTCTTCTATTCTTTTCTTCTTACTGTCAAGGTCGAGCGACTGTTTTATATTCTCAATCTGTGCATCATACCCTGAAATCCTATATTTAAACTGATCTAATTCTACCACTATATACCTCTTTTATTAACTTACTTATTCTCTTATTAACGCTCTTGTTCACAGGCTCATTGCTATCCGTATATAATTACAAATCACCATTCTATATTAAGGTCCTATATTAAAAAAGGAGCTGCACACTATGTTAAACATTCCAAGTATTATGATTAAGTGTCAAAGCCTTAACTCTTTTAATATATTAACATAATATATTAACACTTACATCATATTATAATACCACAAAATGTCATATTCGCATAGTGTGACAGCCCCAATCCGTCAAATATTATAATCTATAAATTACTATATCACTTCCCGGACATTATGCCTGACGTCCACAACAATTCTTATACTTCTTCCCACTTCCACAAGGGCAGAGGTCATTAGGATAAATCTTCTTATCTGTACGTCTTACAGGTCCTTTTACAGAAGATCCTTCGTCTTTGTTAGTGCCTGTAACTTTAGCTACCTGCTCTCTTTCAACCTTTTCTTCTACCTGAATGTGCATAAGAAGTCTTACAGTATCTTCTGTAATAGCTCTTGTCATCTCATCAAACATATCATATCCCATCATCTTATACTGTACAACAGGATCTTTCTGTCCATATGCCTGAAGTCCAATTCCCTGCTTAAGCTGATCCATATCATCAATATGATCCATCCATTTTCTATCAATAACCTTAAGAAGAACAACTCGTTCAATCTCTCTTATTGTCTCTGGTTCTGGGAATAAAGCTTCCTTATCTTCATAGAATTTAACAGCTTTCTCTTTCAATGCATGAATAAGTTCATTCTTGTTCTTTATATTCTCATCATACGCAACTGGTGCTATAGGTATAGTTGGAAGTAAAAGCTCGTTAATCTCATCATAATTCCACTCATCAGCACTCTTATCTTCGCTGACACTTCTATTAACAACGCCCTCAACGAAATCAGTTATCATCTTCATAATTGAGTTACGCATACTCTCGCCATTAAGAACTCTCTTTCTCTCGGCGTACATAATCTCTCTCTGTTCATTCATTACCTGATCATATTCAAGCAAATGTAATCTTATTCCGTAGTTGTTAGTCTCAATCTTCTTCTGTGCTGTCTCAATAGCATTACTTAACAACTTATGCTCAATCTGGTCATTCTCACCAACACCTAATCTGTTAAATGTATTCATAAGAGTCTCCTGAGCGAATAATCTCATAAGATTATCTTCAAGAGATATATAAAATCTTGATTCACCTGGGTCACCCTGACGACCTGCACGACCTCTTAACTGATTATCAATTCGTCTTGACTCGTGTCTTTCTGTACCAATAATCTTAAGTCCTCCTGCCGCTCTTGCTTCCTCATCAAGCTTAATATCAGTACCACGTCCTGCCATATTAGTAGCTATTGTTACAGCTCCGTGCTTACCTGCATCGGCTACAATCTGAGCCTCAAGCTCGTGATACTTGGCATTAAGTACATTATGAGGTATTCCTCTTTTTCTAAGCATTTCACTTAAAAGTTCTGATGTATCAATTGTTATTGTACCAACAAGTACAGGCTGTCCTTTTTCGTGTGCCGCAATAACTTCTTCTACAACAGCATTGAACTTGCCCTTCATAGTCTTAAATACAGCATCATTATGGTCAATTCTTGCTATTGGCTTATTAGTAGGGACTTCTACAACGTCCATATTGTATATTCCCCTGAATTCCTTCTCTTCTGTAAGAGCAGTACCTGTCATACCGGCTTTCTTATCAAACTTATTAAAGAAATTCTGGAATGTAATAGTTGCAAGTGTCTTACTCTCTCTCTTAACCTTAACGTGTTCCTTAGCTTCAATAGCCTGATGAAGACCATCTGAATAACGGCGTCCTGGCATAATACGTCCTGTAAATTCATCTACAATAAGAACTTCATCATCTTTGACAACATAATCCTTATCCCTGAACATAAGATAATGTGCTCTTAATGCAAGTGTTACATTGTGCTGTATTTCAAGGTTCTCAATATCAGCATAGTTATCAATATGGAAGAACTGTTCAACCTTATGGACACCCTGTTCTGTAAGATTAACAACCTTATCCTTCTCATTAACGATAAAGTCACCATCTTCCTCTATCTCTTCCTGCATCATAACCTGCATCTTAGTACGTTCACCATGGTAAGTACCCTTTACAAGCTGTCTTGCAAGTACATCACAAAGTTCATATAACTTAGTTGACTTGCCGCTCTGTCCTGAAATAATAAGAGGTGTACGTGCCTCATCAATAAGTACTGAATCGACCTCATCGATAATACAGTAATGAAGGTCACGGAGTACAAGCTGCTCCTTATATATAGCCATATTATCCCTAAGATAATCAAATCCAAGTTCATTATTAGTAACATATGTAATATCACTTGCATATGCCGCTCTTCTTTCATCATCTTTCATATCGTGAAGAACTATACCTACTGAAAGTCCAAGGAAATTGTGTACCTGTCCCATCCATTCAGCATCACGCTTAGCAAGATAATCATTAACTGTAACTACTAATACTCCCTTTTCTTCAAGTGCATTAAGATATGCCGGAAGTGTACATACAAGTGTCTTACCTTCACCTGTACGCATCTCTGCAATACGTCCCTGATGAAGAATAATACCACCGATAATCTGTACTCTGTAATGTTCCATCCCAAGAACTCTCTTGGCAGCTTCTCTTACAGTTGCATATGCTTCCGGAAGCAAATCATTCAAAGTCTCGCCTTTAGATAATCTTTCCTTGAATTCTTTAGTCTTTCCTTTAAGCTGTTCATCGCTTAACTTACCATATTCTTCCCTATAGCTTTCTACTTTATCAGCAATAGGATAAATTCTCTTTAACTCATGTTGACTATGTGTTCCGAATATTTTCTGAACTAAACCCATTACATACTCTCCTTACTTTACCTTTTCCACACTACGAAAAGCTGAAATTATTGTAATTGTATCACCATTTATATAATTAGGCAAGCATCACCCATAACAAGAAAGAAGTGCAGATATACTAAGATACTGCACTTCTTTTAGATAATCTTTAATTAATTAAATTACTATAAACATATACCTTATAATTAATGTAAATTCATCAACTATATCTAATATAGTACATTACATATAATTCATTAATCACACCATAAAGACTTGAATATAATTATATAAATCAACTATAATTCATAATCAGCTGCATTATAATTAGTCAAGTTCTGGCTCTATAAGACCATATGTATTGCCTTTTCTCTTGTATACAACATTAACTTCTTCTGTCTCTGAGTTGAAGAATACATAGAAATTATGACCTAATAATTCCATCTGGACACATGCCTCTTCAGGATCCATTGGTTTGATACCAAATCTCTTAGTTCTTATAATCTTAACCTCATCTGTTGGCTCATATTCATTCTCTACATATTCCTTGGCAAATGCGGCTTCATTATGATGCTTATCTACAATCTTGTTCTTATACTTCTTTAACTGTCTCTCAATTACTTCCTCAACAAGATCTATAGACACATACATATCACTGCTTACCTGTTCACTTCTTATAATGTTACCTTTAACAGGTATTGTAACTTCTATCTTCTGCCTTTCTTTCTCAACACTTAATGTTACATTGACTTCTGTCTCTGGTGCAAAAAATCTATCCAGCTTACCTAACTTTTCCTCCACTGCTGATCTTAAACCATCTGTTACATCAATATTTCTTCCTGTAATAATAAAACGCATGATGTCCAACTCCTTCTATCACTTTATTATCGTGTTGCCTGATCAAGGAATGTTGCCAATTCAATTGTGCTTCATTGTGCTTCACGACTTTTGATAATGTTATTATAACACAATTTCACATTTAGACAAGTAAGTTCACACAATTTACAGATATTTTATTAATTTAGTAGTCAAAGAGCCGTGAACCCCCTGTAATACTGGCATTTCAAATGTCAAGCACTAATACTGGTATTTTTTTAACAATTTAAAATTTTGTATAATTGAACAAAACATTTATTCTATTATCCACGATATAATCCACAGTGTTTATCCCCATATCAAATTGTGGATAATGTGGATAACTCGGTGTATAACTATTTTTCTAAGCAATTCCACACTTTTTATCTGTGGATAACTTCTTGATTATCTGTCAATTTGTGTCGAATAACTTTCTGAGTTTTTTGTAAGCATTTACAAATTTAGTAAGTATGCACAAATCATTAAATGTCAAGCTTGCCCAATGTATTTTTTTGATATAGAATGATAAATATAGTATATGCTCACATTTGCATTATTATGTTTAAATATCAGATTATTCTGACACAATAAGTGCTGATGTGTGCAAAAATCATTCATAGAAATGAGGATTTATTATGGAAACTAATGTATCCACTGTCATAGTGGTAACCGGTGCTTCACGCGGAATTGGCAAAGCTATTGCTTTAAGCCTAGCAGCACCTGATACAGCACTTATTATCAATTGTTCCAAAAGTGCTGGCAGGCTTGAACTTGTCAAAAAAGAAATTATTAAAAAGGGAGCATTGTGTGAAACCTTTGTCGGGGACGTCAGCAATTATTCAACAGTTAATGAAATGTTTGACCTCGCCATAAGCATTTATGGAAAAGTAAATGTTCTTATTAATAATGCAGGAATTGCATCTATAGGGCTATTTCAGGATATGACACCTGATATGTGGAATAATATAATGTCTGTCAATCTAAATTCTGTATACAACTGCTGCCATTTTGCAGTGCAGGATATGTTAAGACGTCATTGCGGAAAAATCATCAACATATCATCAGTGTGGGGCTTGTATGGTGCAAGCTGTGAAGTCGCCTACTCTGCTACCAAGGGGGCAATCAATTCTTTTACCAAAGCTTTAGCTAAAGAACTTGCGCCAAGTAACATACAGGTTAATGCAATAGCCTGTGGAGCTATAGACACTGAGATGAATGGACATTTAAGCCCTGAGGAGCTTCAAGAATTAGCAGAAGAAATTCCTTGTGGAACACTTGGCTCACCTTATGGGGTTGCCAATCTTGCAAAGCTTATTTTAAACTCCGACAACTACCTTACCGGACAGATAATACAATATGATGGAGGCTGGATATAATCCCAGTCTCCATCATTAATTTCAGAACATTTTCTTATCAACCTGTATTACTGCTCTCCAGTTCTCGTGCTTATCGCGGAGTGCATCTTTTATCCTGCTAACTATCTCATCGTCTTTCATATCAAATCCAAATGGAACTAACACATCAAATATAAGATTAGTTATATGTGGTCCTTTTATTGTTCTGAAATCATGCATGCTTATATCCGGTGATATATCATCAATTATCTCCTGAACAACCGCTTTCTGTTCATTAATAACCTCATCATCTGTTATTACAGGATCCATATGTATGCTTATAAAACAACCCATTCGTTTTTCTATGCGGCGTTCTGCCATATCCACACAGTCGTGTGCCACAAGAATATCCATATCTGCCGGAACTTCTGCGTGTACTGATACGAATACTCTTCCCGGTCCATAATTATGAACGATTAAATCGTGGACACCTATGATATGTTCGTCCTCTAATATTAATCTTTCCAGCTCCTTTACAAATTCCTTTGATGGCGGCTGGCCAAGAAGTGGCGAAAGCGTTTCTTTAGCTGCTTTAAATCCTGCTATTATTACAAATAATGCGACAAACGCTCCTGCATAGCCATCGATATCTACATTGGAAAACTGTGTAATAAGCACGCCGAACAATACAACGGTAGTGCTTATGCAATCTGATAAGCTGTCTGTTGCTGTGGCTTTCATTGCCGCAGAATCTACTTTATCTCCAAGCCGTTTGTTAAATTTAGCCATCCACATTTTTAAAAGAATAGAAAAAATCAGTATTATAATTGAAATAAAGCTGAATTCCAGAGGCTGTGGATTGAATATTTTCTCAACTGAGCTTCTTAACAGCTCAACACCCATTACAATAATGAGCATTGATACAATAAAGCCTGATATATACTCTATTCTTCCGTGCCCATATGGATGTTCCGAGTCCGCCGGCTTGGATGCAAGCTTAAAGCCCGCAAGTGTTACTATTGATGAACCTGCATCTGATAAGTTATTAATTGCATCTGCCATAATTGACAATGATGATGTAAGAAATCCAGCCGTAAGCTTTGTAAGAAACAGTACAATATTACATATAATTCCAACAATTCCTGCAAATATTCCATACTCCAGCCTTACTTTGGGATTTTTCGTATCTTTATAATTCTTAACAAATATTCTGCATAATACGTTAATCAACTCTGTTCCCCCTTTTTTATAAATCCACATAATAACTTGAATAACAATTTAAACAATAATAATCCGTATACTATTACATTTTCTTAATATTACTATCCTTCCTGTGAATTTATACTACATTCTATACCTCAATAATTCCTTACATTATATATGATTTGAATACATTTTTGAAGTTTAATTTTAAAAAATTATATTATCATATAGACAGCTGATACATTTTGACACTCTCATATTTGTATTGTAATATATATTATATTAAGCTTATTAATGAACGAACACTTGTAAAATAATTAACCAACGGAGGATTTAATTATGCAGACTAAATTTAATTATGTTAAACCAAGCGAATGTAATATCGACTACCACAATCTTATTAATTATGCAAAACGTCTTGAAAATCAGGATATTCCTATGCACAGCCTTATAATTATGCGTGGAAACAATATATGTATGGAAAGCTATTACAAGCCTTACGACAACAATTCACTTCACCGTATGTTTTCTATGACAAAGTCTTTAGTATCTTTGGGCATTGGCTGTCTGTATGGCGAACACAAGTTATCATTAGATGACCATATTGTTGATTATTTTAAAGATAAACTTCCCCAAAATGGAGCTTATGATTATATGAAAATGCTTACTATAAGGGATATGCTTACTATGAGAACGTGCCACGACAGCACCACTTATAAAACTGCTGGCATAACCGACTGGGTGGGCTCATTCTTTACAGTCAAGCCTGTTCACGCACCTGGCACACAATTCTCTTATGACACTTCATCAACTCACGTTCTTGGTGCTCTTATCGAAAGACTATCTGGAATGAGACTTATTGACTATCTTAAAGAAAAGTTCCTTAATGAACTGGGATTTTCTGAAGATACATTTATTCTTCCTGACCCTTGTGGAATTCCTATGGGCGGTTCTGGAATATGTGCAAGACCTGTTGATATGCTTAAAATAATCTATCTTATATCTAAAGATGGTGTATACAACGACAAGCAGCTTATTCCAGCAGATTACATCAAAGCCGCACGAATGAAGCAGAGCGACCCTTATGGAAAGAGCGGTACATTGGAGGAAATGCAGGGTTATGGTTATCAGATATGGATCACACGCAACGGCGGATATGCCCTCTATGGTATGGCGGGACAGCTTGCGCTTTATGTTCCTGATAAGGACATCTATATGGTAACAACCGCTGATACCCTTGGACGTCAAGGCGGCGTACAGTGCATATATGATGCCTTCTGGGAAGAAATCTATAATAAAATCGATGACGAAACATCTGTTAATAACGAAACTGATGCACAGCTTGCAGAATACAATACCTTTATTAACAGCCGTGAATTGTTCTGCCTTAAGGACAGCACTGCTTCCTCATATGAGAATTTAATCAATAATGTTACATATGTATGTGATGAAAATGTATGCAAAATGACCGCTGTAAAAGTTACAATTCATAATGCAGACAATGCCTGCACGGACACTAATAACACTACCAGAAAATGGGGAACAATAACCTATACTAACGAAACAGGCACACATAGCATTGACTTTGGATTTGGTTATAACATCGTATCTGAATTTCCTATATACAATTTCAGATGTGCTGCTTCTGCTGTTTGGAAATGTGACAATAACCTTCTTATTAAAATACAGATTATAGACTCTGCAATTGGCAACCTCTATATATCTTTATCTTATAAGGATAATTATGCTTCTGTATTCTTAAAAAAATATGAAGAAACATTTTTCAATGAATTCAATGGTGTGTTTGGTGCAATTAGCAGCTTACAGCAAACTGATTGAATATTATTACAATAACATAACTAACAAATCATATAATAAAATGACATAGCGGCAGTGATTTATTAGTTCACTGCTTCTATGTCATTCTTATTACAATCTTTAATTATTATAATACCAGTGGCGGTATTTCTTTTTAACTATCACATCATATTATAATGATAATACTCACGCCTTACCGCAATCGTGATAATCACATTTTATTAATAATTTACTATATCAAGAATTGTGGCAATTCTCTGTATATAACTGTGCTTTTGTTTAACTATGTTATAGCCGTTGAGTGCAATCAGTCTGCGCTCATCTTCGTGTGCCAGATAATATTCCGCTTTACGGCAGCAGTCATTAATGTCCTCATAATACACAATATCTTTTCCATTTTCAAAATAATCCGGGAGTTCCACCTGAAAATTCGTAAGCAGAAAACCTCCTGCTCCTAATATATCCCACACTCTTAATGGTATGCCCGTCCTTATATTTCTTATTGTCATATTAAGATTAATTCTCGAATTGTTAAATACGAGAGGCATATGTGTCATATAAGCTACTGCACCCCTATAGTCAACGCCTTCCAGCTTACTGTCAATCGTGTCTGTATACAAGGCAGTATTATGACCCCTTAACGTCTTTGACAACCTGTTAAGCGTACTTACACGTTCTATATTAGCAAGCTTAAAGCCCAGAAATGTAGACTCAAACACAAGCCGTATATCAGAAAATGCCCTGTCCCCCTGCCTGAAATCTATTATCTCCGACAATTCCTTTAATATATCTACTGTCAGCAAATCGTCTATTATGTTATCCCCAAATATATTAAGCTGTGCAAGCATTGCCGCATCAAAATACCCCTTCATATATGGCGGCAGTTTATCTTTAATATCATCATAGGAATTCTTATGATACATACTTCCAACGAATGAAACATCAGCCGCAAACCTCTGCCGATCTTCTTTGCTCTGCCGACCAATCAGCTTATCAAGCCTTTCTGTATTAACAGCAAGCGGAAGATAGTATACATTTCGGACACCCATCTGCTTTAATTCATAATAAAAGAACTTATCAAATATAAATATATAATTACACGAATTAAATACAGACTGGTGATAAAGAGATATAAGTGGACTGTCTACTGTCCATGCAATATACTTCTTTCCAAGCTTTTCACATACATCTGATATATGCGGAAAGTAGTTAAGAGAAAATACTATATCATATTCTGAAATCACATCTGATATCTCTTTCATATCGTGTTCTTTATAGCCTGTGATACTGTTACTGTTGACAGGCTTTTCTTCATACATATCAACGGTATGTCCGAAATATTCAAACGCTTCAGCTACATCGCTTTGATTGTATACTTTCCATTTGTACATTAGGATTTTCAAATTGGGGGTCACCTGCTTTTCTTTTAATTTGTGGGAGTACTTTACAAAACTTTTGTGGTGGCGGTGGTGGACGGACGTTGTGCGGCATTAATATATTACCGCTGGGCACGCTCCCGCTACTTGAAGCCGCAGCGGACACTAAGCGGCTAAAGGACAGCCGCTAAGTGCCGGCGGCTTCAACAGTACCCAGCTTGCAATATATTAATGCCACACAACTGCGATTGCCAGCCGGAAGTTTTGTAAGTGCTTGCCGTAATTTATTTCGTGGAGTGGGGCTGTTGTTCTCTCGGCTAAGTAGGACTTATCAACGTGTGTAAATTAAGCAGTACCCAGATATAAGGAACGAAAAAAATCAAGGGAGGGTGGCTGGGGTGAGGAGATGGTCCTTTAAACATATTGTGATATTTCTTAGGCTTTCCCTCTACGTCCAACAGCACTCGTACAAGGATGTACGAGTGAGCGAATACGAAACACGGATGTTTCGTCTGAGCGGCTGTGTCCCTATCAACAACCTTCACGGAAAGTCTTAGAAATATCCAATCTGTTTACCTGACCATCACCTTATCCCAGCAGCCCTCCCTTTTTTCGAGCCTTATATAGTCCGGCTAATCCATAACCTCCAGCTTAACACCTTAATATCGTGCCTTATATCGTCCGAAATCCGACTAACCAAAAGCTGCCCCCTCTCGCATTACTCTCGTGTAGCCCTGTCAAGCACCTGAAAATAATCCTCAAAGGTCTTCGCACAACACTCATAATCATCAATTATAATGCCATCCACTCTGAGCCCGATAAGTGCAAATGCCATAGCCATTCTATGATCGGAGTATGTCTTTACAACGCCTGGTTTAATATGTCCTGGAAGAATTTCTATTCTGTCTCTTCCCTTCTTAATATCTATGCAGAGGCTGTTAAGTTCATTAGCAATAGCCTCTATTCTATCTGACTCCTGAAGTCTTATATGTTCAATATTTCTTATAATTGTTGGTGTCTTTGCAAATGGAGCAATTGCCGCAAGTGTCATTGTCTGGTCTGAGAAGTCATTCATATCTACGTCTACGCCATTGTATTCACCATTAGCAGGACCTGTAACACTTATTCCTTCATGCTCTTCCTCAACTTTACAGCCTAACTGCTTTAACACCTCAAGGAACTTCATATCTCCCTGCATTGAAGTATATCTTACATTCTTAACAAGGGCATAACCACCTGTAAGTGCTGCTGCCGCATAGAAATAGCAGGCTGCTGACACATCAGGTTCAATCTGATATGTACCTGCAACATAATTGTCATCAGCAGGTATCTGATATACAGCCCCTTCGTGTACAACCTCACAGCCGAACTGCTTCATCATATTAGATGTTATTCTTATATATGAGCCATCTGTCTTCTTGCTTGTAATATTAATCTTAAGACCACTGTCAAGCATTGGTGCTGTCATCATAAGTGCACTTAAGAACTGTGTACTCTCACTTATGTCAATTGATACCTCTGCCTTAGGCTTATTACCGCCAAAAGCTGCACCTGTTACCTTTACTGGAAGATGTCCGTTTTTTTCAAGGAACTCAAAATGTGCTCCCATATCTTCAAGTGCATTAAATAAAGGAAGCATTGGTCTTTTCTTCATCTGCTCAGAACTTTCTATTGTATACTGTCCATCAGAAAAAGCTAACATTGCCGTAAGAAATCTTGCTGCTGTTCCTGCACTGCCTACATTGATAACGCCCTCTTTCTTAGGAATATTGCCACCATGTCCTTCTATGATTGCATATTTGTCAACTTCATTTACCTGTATAACATAACCTAATGCTATAAGACTTGAAAGAAAATGTCTTGAATCATCGCTGAATAACACTCCATTAAGTCTGCACTCTCCATCTGATAACGCTGCCATAAGAAGTGCTCTGTTCGTAATACTCTTAGAACCCGGCACTTCAACAACACAGTTAATTGGCTTATTTAACTTTCTTACCTTATATTGTGACATTTTGATTAATACCTCTTTAATTGCTAATTATTATTTGCGTTCTTCCATCTTAGGATAATCCCTATGCCAGCCTACATACTTATAAGCAGGACGAATAATCTTTCCTGCATTGACAAGCTCTTCAAGACGATGAGCACACCAGCCTGAAATACGAGCTGTTGCGAACATAGGAGTAAACATTTCTTCTGGAATACCAAGCATTGAATATACAAATCCACTGTAGAAATCGACATTGGCACATACCGGCTTGAACATTTTTCTTTTGTTCATAATAAGCTGTCCTGCTTCTTTTTCTACTGTCTCATAAAGAGCATACTCCTTCTCCATTCCCTTTTCAACAGAAAGATTTTTCGCAAAGCTCTTAAGTATAACTTCTCTTGGGTCAGAATTAGTGTATACAGCATGACCCATACCATATATAAGACCTGCACCATCAAATGCTTGTTTATCAAGAATTTTATTAAGATATGCACAGATTTCTTCTTTATTATCCCAATCCTTGCAGTTAGCTTTTATATCAGCGAACATTTCCTGAACCTTAAGGTTAGCACCACCATGCTTAGGACCTTTAAGGGAAGCGATTGAAGCTGCCATAGCTGAATATGTATCAGTTCCTGATGATGTTACAACGTGGTTAGTAAATGTTGAGTTATTACCACCACCATGCTCTGCGTGGAGTACAAGACAGATATCAAGAACCTTAGCTTCAAGCTCTGTGAACTGTCCATCATCTCTTAACATATAAAGAATATTCTCTGCCGTTGAATATCCCTTCCTAGGATTCTTAATCATAAGCGTTCCGTCTAATTTAAAATGTCTGTATGACTGATACGCATATACTGTAAGCAAAGGCATCTTAGCTATAAGCTGTAACGACTGCCTTAATACATTAGGAATTGATATGTCATCCGGATTTTCATCATATGAATAAAGGCTTAAGATACTTTTCATAAGTGAATTCATAAGATTAGTACTTGTTGCCTTCATAATTACATCTCTGATAAATGCACCTGAAAGTTCCTGTAAATCAGCAAGTATTCTAAGGAAACTGTCAAGCTGTTTCTCTGTAGGAAGATTACCAAATAAAAGAAGGTAAGTTGCTTCTTCAAAACGGAATCTATCTCTTGTAGAGCCTTTAATAATATCCTGGACATTATATCCCTGAAAATATAACTGTCCATCGACAGGTATCTTTCTACCATGAACATTCTCATTACCGCATACATCAGATATTTCTGTAAGTCCTGTAAGAACACCATTACCATTGCTATCACGAAGACCCCTCTTAACATCATATTCGATATATAAATTCTGGTCAATGGAGCCTGATCTTGTACACTCTTTAACGAGTTCTTCAAATTCACTTTTATCAACCGTTGTTAGTTCCATCATTTCCTGATTGTTCATTGTAATCCTCTTTTCTGCGCAATCTTTAGTACCTGCCTGATAAATGCCTGATGCGCTAGACATATACCTGCCAGAATATGAATAATTATACATATTCATACGTCATATTATGCGATAACTAATCATATTTTGTCAATTAGTACACTTATTATTTTTAAGGTGTTATTACATTTTCAAAAGATTATTAACTCAATCAGAGCTTTTACTTATTATTATTAATGAAATCTTACATTCATATCCACGAATTCATCTCCGAAGAAATCTCTGTATACAGTATCTGTTATCTCATCCATATAGTCATCTTCTACTTCATCGCCTGCATACAATATTCTATATTCATTACCAAGGAAATAACAGCTTGTATTGCTTAATTTCATTCCATTCTTCTTATAAAAGCCTATTCTCTTAATCATATAATCCTTAGCTGCACCCTCATCTGCATAGTCAGGGTTTTCAACCTCAAGCATTAAGAGCCTGTCATCATTTACTGCAATATTCTTTAACTCCTGTAAAAATGTTGAACCTAAATGCTTTGAACGCTTATTCTTAACTATCGCAAGATAATCAAGAAGATATACATCTTTATTACTGCATTTTATAAAATACGCATATCCTGCAAGCTCTCCATTATCCTCAAACATTCCATATACAAAATACTGTCCTTGCTCTCTCTTTCTTAACATCTGACTAAGAGGCTTAACCTCTGATGCCGGAAAGTCTGTTACTATATGTTCATTATATATGTCTGTAATCTCGTCAGCCTCTAATATTCTTATGTAAAGACCATTTGCATTATCCTGTGTATCTGTGTTATTAATTCTAACGCTTATATTATTCATTAATATTCTCCTCATCATCCCTAAGTCCCATAACTGCTGTTGCAAGTTCGATTAAATCTTTATATGTCCCTTCAACAAAGCCTTCCTTATTAATTACAAGGCAGTCATCAGCAGACACAAAAAGATATATATTTTCCGTATCCTGATTCCATTTAATTATATCGTCCCAGCTGAATGTGTCCTTGTCGTCTTCCTCATCGGTTACAACAATATATTCTGCGTCGATATCATATGTAAATGTAATTCCAACCATTCTTGAATATATATTATGGTACTTTCTTTTATTGCTTCTGTCCATTCCAATCATTCCTATATAAAGGAATACAACCGCAGCACACGCATAAAATATTACCATAAACCAGTCGGCTTCCTCGCTCCCCATAATCTGGAATATAAGATATCTTATACAGCCCATTCCAAATAAAAGTCCGAAGATGTTGTATATCATTTTAAATATTTTGTACTTATTATTATCAAAATTGCTGGCTCTCATTGCCGCATCAATGTACTCTTGTTTAAATAAGGTTCGATTTTTCATACTTCTCTCCTATTGTTTTATGTTATAATGTTTCTATTGTAATGCAGTCCATTTAATTTTACAAGTGGAGTAATCGTGTCTGTGTGCACATGACACTAAACTGTTATTCTTTAATCTGTGCGCAGAAATGAGGTTTAATATGAATAATATTAATAATTCCAATAAATCCAGCCGTGCCGTTGCCTGCATAACTGGTGCAAGCTCTGGTATCGGCCGTGAAATGGCAAAGCTTTTAAGCAAGAAAGGCTATGACCTTATCCTTGTATCTAGAAATACTAAAGAAATGCTTCTTCTCTCACAGCAGTTATCTACAAGATGTGAAATAATAACCTGTGATCTATCTGATGAAAATGCCTGCATTAAGCTTGGCAGGACATTGGCAAAGAAGGATATATATATCTTCATTAATAACGCTGGATTTGGCGACCTTGGAAGCTTTGATAAAACAAGCCTTAATAAAGAATTATCTATGATTAATGTAAATATCAAGGCAACCCATATTCTTACCAAATATATGGTTAAGACTTTCAAGAAAAGAAACCGTGGTTACATTATGAATGTGGCTTCTAGTGCAGGACTTCTTCCGGGAGGTCCATATATGTCTACTTATTATGCTACTAAAAGCTATGTGACAAGTCTTACAAGTGCCATTAATGAGGAACTCCGTGAGGCTAAGAGCAGGGTTCACATATGTATGTTATGTCCCGGCCCTGTTAACACCAACTTTAATAATGTAGCTAATGTAACCTTTGCACTTCCGGGAATATCAGCCACTTACTGCGCTTCTTATGCATTAAGACAGATGTTTCGGGGCAAAGTCACAATTGTTCCTACTCTAATGATGAAGCTTGGCACAACTGTGGCAAAATGTGTACCTAGACAAATGGTTACTGCCATAACTGCAAGACAGCAGAAAAAGAAAATTATGTAATGTACAGGAAATGAGGAAATATGTCTAACACCAAAGTATATCTTGCCCCTATGGAGGGACTTACGGATTATATGTTCCGTAATGCCTTCGATGAATTCTTCGGAAACGGCAAAATTGACAAATATTTTATGCCATTTATATCACCTAACCAGACAGAAAAATTTCTAGCAAAGGAAATGCGTGATATTGACAGAAATAATAATTTAATCAATTCAATACCACAGATAATGACTAATAATTCAGAGGATTTCATATGGACAGCCCATATGCTTTTTGATAACTTCGGATATAATGAAATTAACCTTAATGCAGGCTGTCCCTCTGGAACAGTCGTTTCCAAATCAAAAGGCTCAGGAATGCTTGCAGATACTGACAGGCTTGAACGCATACTTTATGAAATAATGTCCGATAATTACATTCAGGACAACAATATAAAAGTATCTGTAAAGACACGTATCGGAATTGAATCACCTGATGAATGGTACAATATTCTTGAAGTATATAATAAGTTCAGCCTTGAGGAATTAATTATCCACCCAAGAGTAAGAACTGATTATTACCGTGGTGATGTTAATAAGGAAGCTTTCAGGCTGGCAATTAAAGAAAGCCGCAACCCTGTATGTTACAATGGTGACATATTTACTCGAAATGATTATATTGCATTTCTTAAAGATTATGCTTATACAGATGAAAATAGCAAATCACCACTGCCACACTGCATAATGCTTGGTCGCGGACTTGTCGCTGACCCAGGACTTATCAATGTACTTATAAGTGATAATCCTTATGAATATGCAAGAAACCTTAAAGAGGATAAAGATAATATGCGAAAGCTCCATAACTATGTGTATGAAGAACGCCTTAAGATAATGTCAGGTGATAAGCACGCTATCCACCGTATGAAAGAAATGTGGTGCTATATGGAATACGCATTTGGTGACTGCAAAAAAGAAGCCAAGGCTATTAAAAAGGCTCAGAAAATGAGCGATTATAAAGATGCTGTAAATGTATTCTTTACTAACTGCCATTTATCTGAGCCTGCACATATTCTATTTTCCAAAAAATTCTAACATTAAAATATATATTATATTCTGTATGATTAATATATATTTACATATATCAGTTATTAAACTATTAAATTACTATCTTAAAAATACGCCTGTCAGTGCCTCTATCATATAAGTTGTATCTTTCACACCTGCTGTTTCATATGCTGAGTGCATTGCAAGCTGTGCAAGCCCTATATCGACAGTATTAACTGATACGTGTGAATTAGATATATTGCCAAGTGTTGAGCCGCCGGCTATATCCGACCTGTTAGCATATGTCTGGTATGGGACATTTCTTTTGTCACATATGTCCTTGAATATGGCATAAGATACACTGTCAGTCGTATATTTCTGATTGCCATTAAATTTAATAACAATTCCTTCATTCATATATGGTCTGTTTGTCAGGTCTGCCTTATCTGTGTGGTTAGGGTGTACAGCGTGTGCATTATCAGCAGATACCATATATGATGAAGCTATTGCCATCATATACTTTTCCCTGTCCAGACCATAAGCTATGCTTATTCGTTCTAACACATCTGATAAAAATGTAGAGTCTGCTCCCTGCATAGTTGTGCTTCCGACTTCTTCATTATTAAATACACAGCATACATTTACTTTATCATAATCATCTGAAATCTCACCCAATGCCTTAATATAAGCCATTAAAGATGAATACGCACATTGTATGTCATCTAATCTTGGTGCTGATATATATTCATCGTTGCAGCCCCATATTCTGCCTTTTTCCCTGTTATATAAGAAAAGTTCTGTTGTAAGGCTTTCATCTGCAACGCTTTCTTTATCCTTGTCTTCAGATTGTATACAAGACTTTATATACTCATCAAAGTTATCCTTGGCATTAATATCACCAAATAAAGGAAGCATATCCTTCTGTGGGTTAAGACTTGTGTTATCATTGACACTACGATTCATATGTATTGCAAGGTTAGGTATTACAAGCAGGTCCTTATCTGCATTTACAAGATATTCTTTAATGCCTGACCTGCCAATTGCTACTGCATATCCTGCAACTGACAATGGTCTGTCAAGCCACGTTGACATTATCATTCCGCCGTATTTCTCTACATTAAGGCTTATGTAATGTTTATCTGTTGTTATCTCTGGATTTTCTTTTATCTTAAAAGATGGAGAATCACTGTGGCTGGCTGTTATATTATAACCCTTATAGCTTTCTGCCTTTGGCATATTAAAAGCTATAATTGAAGAACCACCTCTTATTACATAATAACGTCCTGACGGATTAATCTTCCAGGCTTTACCCTCACTTAAGCGTATAAATCCGTTTTCATTAAGAACTGCCGCTATATTATTAACAACGTGGTATGGACTTGGACTTTTATATATAAAGTCTATCAACTGTTCAGAGTCTTTCTTAAACTGTTCATCTGTAAACTGCATTTTTTACATCTCCATTCCAACTATACATTTTTATTCAGTGCCTGTTTTTTATTTATTTCTTCTGAATTTCCCTGTACTGTTTCTTTGTGCTATTTTTTTACTTCTTTAATGATATTTTTATTTCTTTCTGCCTTTCCTTATCTTTCCTGCTATATAATAATAGATACCAACCGCTGCTGCTATCATTACTACAATAACAATAACCCTTACTGGCATGCTCATATTTAATACATTGCTATGCGAAGCATTATTAGTGCTTCCTGTCTTAATAAGTCCATTATCACTGCTCTCTGTACTGTTATCCTCTGAACTGACAAGCTTCTGCTCATTCTCATATGGATTATCTACAGAATATGTCTTTCTTACATAATTGTCAGGCTTTAAATCTACTGTATAATCATACACCTCATTTCTTACAAAATTATCTGTATTAGCAGCAGAAGTTGAATAAAGATTCATTCTTTCACCGGCAACAGCCTTGCAATATGCACGTCTGTCTGTATTATCCTCAAAAAATGTTATCTTTCCATTGATTGTATTGCCTGCAATATCAGCAACATAACTTCCCGTAACTGGATATAATATATAAAGTCCTGTGATTCCGCCTGAATGAACATATCCATGTTCTGATATATAGCCGTCAATATTAACTATGCAGTCATTTACATTGATATAGCCATCGGCATATATACCACCCATAAACTGCTCATCTCTGTCAGCAGAATTCTTATCTGCATCTGTACATACAAGTGTAACATCTGCCTCACAACCACTTATATTTCCGTTACCAAAGCCTGCAATACCCGCAGTTCCCCACATAGCTGCTGTTGATTTGAGGGATACATAACCTTCCACTTTACAGCCTGTGATTGTCGTATTATCCATATAACCTGCCAATATAGCAGCTAATATGCTCTTATTACGATTACCATCCTCATTCTCGCTTATATTTACATATGCACCTTTTATATTAAGATCCTTAATAACCGCATTCTTCGTTATCCCAAAAAGTCCGGCATAATAAGTATCATATTCTTTAAGGTTGCCATCATAAGCCTTTTCTGTAACATCTGTAACAGTATTAATGTCCATATTGTAAAGTGTATGTCCATTGCCATCAAATGTTCCACTAAAATTCCAAGGCTTCCAGCCGTCCACCCCAAATACTGACATATCAATATCAGCCATAAGGACATAACTGCCATCACTATTCTTAGAGGCTTCCAACAAATCCTTTGAGGTTCTTATCTCTATAGCCGATGTGTCATTATCTGCTGCGTAACACACAGCATTTTCTGGCTGATATACTGCCAGTACGCCTATTACTGCTGCAAGAACTGTAATTAACATTTTCCAATTCTTCTTTATTGTGCCTGTTATCATATATATCCTCATTTCTACGCACATTTTGGCTTATATAACGCTTGTATCAAGTGCGCCGTGACACTTACGCCTATCATTATATTAGGCTGCCACAAAATGCAGCAGCCCAGAATACAATTTACTTATTACTTAATGTTATACTTCTTCTCAAACTCATCAACCGGTATTGGTTTAGAGAAATAATATCCCTGATACATATCACACCCCATCTCTACTAACATATAGAGCTGTTTTTTTGTTTCAACACCTTCTGTTATAACTTTCATTCCAAGCTTTCCAGCAAGTGTTATTATACTTTCAAGAATATCAAGCCCTTTCGCCTCATTTTCTGAGGCTCTTAAGAAGCCCATATCAATCTTTAATACATCTGCACTTATGTCCTTTAACATATTAAGTGATGAGTATCCACTTCCAAAATCATCAATCTCTATATTAAATCCGTAGTTCTGCAAAAGCCTGATTATACCCATATTCTTGTCAAAATCGGACATTAATGTTGTTTCTGTAATCTCTATATTAAGATTAACAGGGTCAATGTCATATTTATCAACAAGCCCGACAAATGTTTCGTATACATCCACAAGATAGAAATCCTTAGTCGATATATTAACCGATATGTGATACTGGTCTTTTCCCTCTTTCTTCCATTCTCCAAGCTTCTTAGCTGCTTTATCCCACATATATCTGTCAAGCTTATATATAAAGCCTGTCTTTTCAAGAACATCAATAAATATTGCCGGAGATAACAGTCCTCTTTCAGGGTGCTGCCAACGCACAAGTGCTTCTGCTCCGTATAAATTACCGCTAGAGTCTACCTGTGGCTGTAAGTACATTTCAAACTCATTATTACTTATTGCCCTCTCGAATTCTCCTATAATTCTTCTTTCTTCAATAGAGCTTTCAAAAAGTCTTTCTGTATAATAAGCTATATTGCTCTTATATTCATTCTTAATAGTTTCACTTGCAAGATTAGCCTTATCACACATAATACTTACAGGCTCTTCCAAATCACTTATATCATAAACACCTGTAAAAATGTGCAGATGAAATGAACTATCTTTAAAATAATCCTGCATCCTGTGAATTATAGATAATATCATATCAACACTGAAACTCTTCTTAGGAATAAGCATAGCAAAACGGTCACTGTTAATTCTTGCTGCTATGACATCATCACTGGCATATTCTTTCATTATCTCTGCCTGCTTTACAAGAACTTCGTTACCTTTTTCTATTCCAAATAATTCATTAACGAACTTAAAGTCCCTTATATTACTGCATAACATACAATATGGCACATCTGCATTTCTATGAAGGATCTTGTATGTTTCTACATAGAACTGATCCTTGTTATAAAGTCCCGTAAGCCTGTCGTGGGTTGCTTTATACTTTTCTTTCTCAAGTGACTGTATGTCTTCTGTCTTATCATTAAATATAAAATAATCGCATACAAAATTATTCTTATCATCAAATATTCTCTTATATACAACCTCATAATATTTCTTAATATCGTGAAAAGATACTGTTGTTTCAGTCTTCATCGTATCTTTTCTGTCACTTCCACGCTCATTAAGCCATTCTGAATATTTTCTCTCAACATCAATATATTCTGTTCCAATATTATAAATATTCTTTAATATGTCATTACAGTATATACATCTTCCTCTGTTATCAAAGCACACAATTCCACTATTCATATCTTTAATAATAAGGGACAGCGTATTCTCTATAAGCTCATTAGGTATATATCTTAACGTGAAATAGTATATAAGCATACACATAATTCCGTATGCCGGCATAGACACATCATATATTGACTGTGACCTTATTGTCACAATGTCAAGAATAAATCCAATCAGAAGTGCTATAAATATTATCTCGTATCTGAAACTGTAGAACTTAGACGAGTTCGCTATCATAAACATAAAGGATAAAAGCAATAATAAGATAACAAGATAATTATATATAAAATGTGCCTTATAAAAGAAATTGGTCTTCACAAATTCTGTTACAATCTCATAATCATTAATCTCTGTTATAGTAAATATCTGATGATTCCATACATTGGCAATAAGCATAACGCTGTCTATTGCTGAAAAGGCAATCATTGCCTCTTTAATAATCTTAACTCCATGAAACAATCCTGTATAATATTGTGTGTAGTACATAAGAAGAATAAGAATCCAGTCAAAGCATATCAATGTAAGGCTCTTGCAAAACGTTGTGATAGTTATTCCTGGAACATATATATACACAAGAAATACTATGCCACAAAATGCTGCAACAGCTTCATATATAAATACTATCTTTGCCAGTCTGCCTTTCTTATTCATTGCTTTATATGAACATATTCCCATAAGAATAATCTCAATAGCAATTAACAATCCATACATTATTCTCATCTGTAATCTGCACTTCCTCACCGTCAGTATAAATATACCTCTTCACTACCATTATTATACATTTATATGCTTTAATTTGTAAATATAAAATCACATAAAATTATATTTCATATAGTCATTTATATATGTGTTTCTTTTCTTCTCATCAACACATTAGTTCCTGACATTATAAGCATACCAGCAGCGTTGAACGCTAATACAAGTATTGCCGCTGTCATTCCTATTCTGTCAGCAAGGAAACCTACTATCTGTGGTGTAACAATTCCGCCTAACGCAGCAATAGCCAGGAATAATGACATTCCTGTTGTTGAACCTTTAATTATATTGCCAACACTTGATACTGTTGTTGGATATATTCCCGCAAAGAAGAAGCCAAGTCCTGCAATAGCTACAGTAATAACTGCAAGATTATGGGTTGCTGTAAGTAATATAAAGAATACTGTTGTAGCAACGCAGTATCCAGATATAAGCTTATTCTTATCAACCTTTGATGATATCTTAGCTGTGAGAAGTCTTCCAAGCATAACCATTATCCAGGTAACCGATACAAGGTTGGTTGCATATGTACTGCTCATTATATCCATACTCTTAAAATATGTTACAAACCATCCATTTACGCAATTCTCAAGTCCAAGATATAAGAATAATAAAAAGCCCATTATATAAAAAATACTATTTTTATAAAACGGCTTTGCATTGCTGTCAGAAGCATTTTCTTTAGCCTTCTTAGACTCTAGCGGCCAATTATAGTCTATTCTCATCCACACATATAATATAACTGATAATGTTGAACCTATAATTATTGTATATGCAGCTGCTCTCCAGCCCAGACCAAAGGTTGTGTAAAGCGAAGTAATGAATGGAGCAATCAATGCACCTGCCGCAAATGTCATATGTAAAAGGTTAAGTGCGGCTGGTCTGCCGTTAGAATTATCATTAACAACTGCATTATTGATTATGCTTACTGAGCCTCTGCCTATTCCAATAAGTATAAATGCTGCATATATAACCGGCACTGGTGGAAGAAATGTTATAACAAGCAGCATTACTGGTATAAATGCTGAAAATATAACAATTGTTGCTTTTCTTCCTATTCGTGAAGCCATCGGCGGATTGACAAAGCTCGCAAGAAGATTGCCTATTGCAAATGCCGATAAAAAACCTCCTGCTACGCTGTAATTAATTCCTGCTTCTTCTATAATATATGGAAGTATTGCTCCAACTAACAATACCATTGCTCCATTTACAAAAAATGAGAAGTAGCACGGAAATAATAATCTGAATTGTGATTTTGCTTTAGTATCCATATTTTCTCCATTCTATTTTGTATTAAACTTCTTTTAACCACTATTAGCTGCTATGAGTCTTTCTTATTTCTAGTAAACTATCTGATTCATCCTAATTCTATCTAACTTTTCTTAAGCAGCTTTCTATAGGTCATATCAATGGCAAATGCACCAAGCGGTGCTGTTATTATTATTGCTAATACTGCTACTGTAAGCACTGTATTGCCACACGCAAGTCCCATTGATAATGGAACTCCGCCTATCGCCGCCTGAACGGTTGCCTTAGGTGTGTATGCAAGCATACAGAATGCCCTTTCTTTCAGCTTCAACTTAGTTCCTGCCATACACAAAGCGACTCCTGCCATTCTGAAAATTAACGGTCCTAATATAATACCTGTAAATAACATTCCAAGCAGTCCCGGCAGCTTTACCTTGCGGCATACCCAGCCTGCAGACATTCCAATTAACATTATCAGCGCTATACTTTTTAACATAACAATCCTCTTTTCTAAATAAATATTAGCGCAAAAAGAGCTGATAGCTCCTGCACTTTGCAGAAGTCATCAGCTTTATAATCAAGCGGTTATGAACGAAAAATTTGGCTATTTCTATCTCGTTCCTGGGAGAACCTCATTCCCAGTAATATTTCATCAACTTGTTAAGTATACAATATTGTTGGAATACTGTCAATATTCGTAGTAATATATAGGCTTTGAAAGGTAAATTTATTCTATAGTCTGCCCATTTTTTAAAACTGGCAGATGAAAATTGTAAATATTTATTATATGATGATGTCGGGGGCAAAAGCCCACGACTTTGATACCTACGAATTGTTCCGTGCTACGCACTCCCACAATTCTCCCCAATATTCAAAATCAGAACTTTGCAAATATGTTAGTACTATTCTTAAGATTCTGGGCAATACCCTTGTTTTCTATCATTTTATTGCTGATATTGACTATATCCTCAACAAGATCCTGTGTGCTTATAGCCGCATTATTAACTCCAGCAGCACCATCATCAACTACTGTTGTTATCGTATTGATGGAATGAGCTATTTCATCCATATTTTTCTTCAGGACATCTGTTTTCTCAACGAATTCATCCATTGCATTCTCTATATATGAAGCATTTTCTTTATATTTCACGCCGCCATCAACAAATGTCTGAAATTCAGGAAGAATAGTCTGCTGAAGATACGAAACCAGATTATTAGCATTATCCGATAGATTATTAACAGCAGCAACAACAACCGAGTTAATACTTTGTATCTTGTTGGCAGTTTCACGGCTTGAATCTGCTAACTGACGAATCTCATCTGCCACTACTGCAAAGCCCTTACCCGCTTCACCTGCTCTGGCAGCTTCTATTGAAGCATTGAGTGCTAACAGATTCGTCTGGCTTGATATATTAAGAATATCATTCGTAAGGTTATTTACCTGGTCAACGCTCTTACTATCTTCTATTGCCTTATTAAGAACATCTAATATATTCCCAACCTTTTCACCTGTCTGAACCATATTATATCTTGCATCACTCTCTATTTTTTCTGCATTTGCCTTCATTTCCTTTGAGAACTGATTAATATCATCTGACTTTATCGCTATAATCTCGACATCTTTTAGTATATTATCAGCATTATCATTAATAGTATTAACAGAAAGCCCTACATCCTGCATAGTTGCAGATAATTCCTCTGTCATAGCAGATAAATCAGAAGCACTGTCATTGGATTTGACAACACTGCCATCAACCTCAGCAACAACATTTTCCATATAGTTAGTATTCTCTATAATCAGCTTTAGTATTTCCTGCAGCTTATCCATAAAAAGATTGATACCGTTACCAAGGTCTGCTATCTCGTCATTAGATATGACTCTTACGCGCTTTGTCAGATCTCCTTCTCCATTATCGATTCCATCAATAATATCCCTGATATCTTTATTGGTTGCAATAATTGGTTTGATAACATACTTCATAACACAGTATATTGCTACAATAATTAATATAACGCTTATAATAATAACTATACCATTACTGACAAGTGAGCTTATATACACACTTGCAAGCCTTTCCCTTGCCTCAGAAGCTGTATCATTGGCATGTGTGCTTAGCACCTCAATATCCTTCTGGATTGCTGTGCTGCTATCACTTACGACTCCGTTAGCAATAGCATATGCTTCCTCATTCTTGCCTAAAGCACTGTATGCCATAATGTTTCCAAGTTCATATTTCATATTATTATAATTACTTACTAATGAATTATATGTATCCATATCATCATTCTGGACATATTTCTTATATTCGTCCAGCTTTTTCTCTAATTCTTCCTGATTATCATTAATCTCACCTACCACTGATATCATAGTATTAAGATCTGTTGCAATAATATGTGATAATCCAAGTGTATGAATAACCTGTATATCATTCTTTATTTCACCAAGATCTGAAACACTCATCATACAATTATCTGTTATATCAGCGGCATTAGAGTTAACAGTTCTTATATTGTTTATAGCCATAACATTACATATTATTGTTAAAGCACCTAGTATAAATACCGGCAATAATATCAGTGTCTTCAGGCTCGTCCTTTTTTTATTATTCATGCTTGTCCTCCAATCTTTTTCACATACAGTAAATCAACTTTGATCATCTTACTGCTACTTAACAGCAGAAGCTGTAATTTCATTAACTAATGTATCCATAACTTCCTGATCTGATAAACCACCGTTATTACCACTAAGTACGGTATTAGCAAACTTCTTACAGGCATCCCAGTAGCTGTTTCCTACTCTTTGCAATGTTCCATACTGGGACTGTGCAATGATTGCCTGTATTGCAGCCACTTTTTTGATTTCTTCTGATTCTGCTGCCTTACTGTTAGATGGTCCCTGATTTTTCTCTTTAAACCTAAGTTCCTGATTCTGCTGATTAGTCAGCCAGTCAGCAAGCCTGCATGCCCATTCTTTATTCTTTGAATAAGAATTCACTCCCATCATCTTATAGCCTGTAAATGAAGACATCTGAACTTCCTTTCCCGCAACTGTATATGTTGGCAGCTTACAGGCACCATAATTCTCTCCCCAGGCTTCCTTTACATTCATAACATCCCATACACCACTTATTCCTGCTATAACATCACCACTTTTAATGTGTTCAGCTATATCTCCGTTAGGCATACTTACAAACCCTGGATTAGCTGCTATACTATTGAGAGCCTGTTTTATAGCTGCTCCAGTTATATCACCTGTCTGCGAATTCCAGTTACATTCATTAGTTATACCATCTGGTTTAATAGAAAGACTAAGTCCTGTATTTCCGAAAAATGTATAAAGATACCATCCTGAATCAAACTCCATAGCAACTTTTTTATTGTTAGCTGCTGCAATTGACAACATTTTATCTAATGACTTAACATCGTCTTCTGAAAAATATTCTTTATTATAATACATAAAATATCCATTATCTGCTGTCATAGGATAGCCGTATAATGTATCATTCAGAGTCGCTGCTTCGACTGACTCCTTTACATTAGCTGCTGCTATTTCATCTGCATTGGGTACCTCTGTCAGAACTCCGCCAGCCGTTAATGATATAATCTGATCATCTGGAAATGAAAACACATCTGCACCATTGTGTACATCTGTAAGCATAACATCACGAACCTGTGAATCTGCCTGGATTTCAACCGTTATATCAAACTCTGCTTCATCTTTATATTGTTCCTTAAAGCTGTCTAGCATTTTGTTCATGACATCCAGACCATCCTTTTCTGTCCACACCTTTAAAGAGACAACTTTATCTGTACCACCTGATAACTCCTCTCTGTTGCCACCTGTTATACCTGCATTACCACATCCAGATAAGACAATAGAAGATATCAAGCCAACAATGCACAATTTCCTTGTTATTCTTTTGTTCATATTAATATACCCCTTTTGTATAAATTTACGTTCTTAATATACCGATTAGAATCTAATAATAAATGTAAAATCGAAATCACAATCCAATTTCCTTTAGATTACTTCACACGAATTTGACAAATCATAATAGAAATTTAATTAACGTACTAATATATTATATATGTTTTAGTATTTATAACAGTATTTGTCAATCATTTTACCTGTTGACAAGCTTATCCTGTACTGTCTTTTCAGTACTTTTGAAAATAGCAGGAATTGAAATAATTATAAACTATTTATAAATTATTAGCACTCGCCTATTGACAGTGCTAATAATTAGGTATATAACATAACCAGAACAAAGGAAAGGGAGTTAAGAAATAGTAATTAAGATAACACCATTCCAGATGTTCCAAAGAAACAAGGTAATAGTTCAGATGAATATGTAATCCTGGGGATTGGTTATTTATATATCCAATCTGAATGAACGAAAGGTTCAGCCGAACAAATAGTTTATTAAAAAAGGAGCGATGACTTATGTTAATGCCTAGTATTTTTGGAGAGAATTTATTTAATGATGATTGGATGAACTTCGGATTTCCTGAAGTTGAAAAAGCTTTGTATGGTAAACACGCCAGCCACGAAATGAAGACTGATGTCAGAGAAACCGATTCCGGCTATGAAGTTGATATTGATTTACCTGGCTTTAAGAAAGACGAAATCAATATACAGCTTGATAATGGATACCTTTCAATCAGTGCCGCTAAGGGTCTTGATAAGGACGAGCAGGACAAGGAAGGCAAGTATATCAGAAAGGAACGTTATGCCGGCTCTATGAGCAGAAGCTTCTACGTTGGTAATGCAATTACTCAGGACGACATAAAGGCTAAATATGAAAGTGGTATTTTAAGACTTTCTGTACCAAAGAAAGCTGCTGAGGAAATTGAAAGTGCTAAGAGGATTGCTATTGAGGGATAATCCGTACAGAAATGTGTGAATTGGACTAATTGATAGTGCACTTAGCATCTGTGACTGCTGTTGCTAATGTAGTCCTTAGCCAAGATATGAGTTGTAATTGAATAATTAAGAAATGCCAGTAACTAAGGTTGAACTTAGAGACTGGCATTTTTTATATTTTGCCATAACAAGATATCCATTATCCCACTCAACTACTTTCGTATATCTCTCCAATTTATCAGAAATGATAAAACGAACTCTTTGATTATTAAATTCAAAAATTGTACACACAGAACACCTAAAACGGAATATAATGGTGTGAACACGCTATTTTATAGGAGTTTGAGATGTTCGAGAATTGCGGGAATTGCATAGCAATGAAGCAATCCGGTTACATCAGCGAGTAGCAAAATTTACTTTTGACACTCTCATCATTTATATTGTATCATTAGATTTAATGATGCCGGTGTCAAAAATCCACGGCTTTAACGCCTACGGATTGTTCCGTGCTACGCACTATTATATTTAATTTTAGCAGAATCAGTATTGTGAAAATGGAGGGCAGTATGGCTATTGTTGTTGCTGAAAAAATAATTGAAATGGTTTTTATAATGCTTTGCGGAATAGTTCTATATAAAACTGGTCTGATTGATTATAAGACTGTTCCAAGGCTGTCAAACATTCTTCTTATGCTGGTTTCACCTCTTATGATATTCCAATCTTACCAGATGGACTTTGATGGACATCTTATGTGGGGGCTTGGTCTTACACTCATTGCAGCTTTAACAACATTTACAGTTATTATAATATTAACAAATATACTAACCAGAAATACTGAATATAGCAAAAACGGTATAAGTATAAGTTCTGATTATAACCTGCAAAAAAACAGAATTCCAGTTGAGAAAATTGCCCTTATATATTCAAATAGTGGTTTTATAGGACTACCTCTTATCAATGGCGTCATTGGCCAGGAAGGGGTTTTCTATATGACAGCTTACCTTACTGTATTCAATCTGTTATTATGGACACACGGCGTTATAGTCATGGGTGGAGCAGGTGACTTAAAAACTATATGCAGGAATCTTTGCACACCAACCATTATAGCCATATTCGCTGGTGTTATATGCTTCGTTACTGGCATAAAAATACCTGCTGTTATAGATAATCCTATTCAATACATAGCCAATATGAATACGCCACTTGCTATGCTTATAGCTGGTTCTAATCTTGCACAGAGCAATATTGTAAGCAGCCTCAAGAGCCTGCGTATGTACTATCTTTGTGCTCTTAAGCTCATCATATTTCCTGTAATCGGTATGATTATTCTTTATATTTTCAACTTCCAGAGCTTTGATTTTAATGTACCGTTTACCGTATTCATAGGAATGGCCTGCCCTGCCGGAGCATCTGCTATTATGTTTGCAGAAAGATATAACAAGGATTCACTTTACGCGACAGAAATATTCGTGCTTACAACTATATTGTCACTCATTACAATACCTTTGTTGTCAATATTTGCGATAAAGCTGTTTGGTCTGTAAGTGAATTATGAAGCCTGTCTGTAAAGTCTATCTATGAAGCACGTCTGTAAAGCCTGTCTATAAGGTATGTCTGTGAAGTCTTTTTATGAAGTCTTAGAACTACTTACTGGAATAATGATTTTGGCAAATACTTATGTATGCAGCACTTGCTCTTGACTGTCTCCTTGCAGTATCAGACTTTGACTTAACCTGTTTTAAACTTGGATATACACCCTTTTCCACTCTCTCAGATTTAACACCTATTTTCTTATAAATACATGCTCTAATAGTTTCTTGTGGATTATCAGGATGATATTAATGCAGATATTATCTGTAAAAAATTTGGCTTTTCCCAGTCTCACTTTTCAAGATTGTTCAAGCAGAATACAGGGGAATTATCTCTTTGAGAACTAGAATTATCGTTTTGATATCCTAAAAAGCCCATAAATAGGGGATTTATATCTGGTAGTGTTACATATCTGTTGTATGCGTAGCACTACCCACAGATTTCCAGAACTGCTCATTACTTTATTGAAGAAAGAATATTATTCCATCTCAATGCCAATGTTATTAAATGTGTCGACTTCTAAATCCGCAAGTATCATATTAACTCTAATATATCAACCATCCGCAACAAATGCTTACACCGCCGTAATACTAGCATTTTTAATTTTAGTCTCTGATAGGTTTTCATTCCACCTGACTGTACATTCTGTTTCATAATGATATTTTATAAAATCAATTTGAGCTTTGACCCGCACTTTTGCCCCTTCCTTATTAAGGCTTAGAAGCTCAGATGATATCCATTTAAACTTTGCCTCTTCATCAGATGGCCACTCATAGCCAGCGATAAAATCACAGCTATATAAGCACTTATCCTCGTGCTCAGCTTATATTTTTTCATCTGTTAAATCTCCCTTTATATTTCTACACTGTAAACGATATCCATGAATCCTGACAATACTTACTATAAGCAGTGCCAATACTACAATATAAATAATCAGGCTCATCATTACCGTGTCAGGAACTTTAAAATTAACAAATGCTATAATCAAGGCAAACACAATGTCGGCAGCAGCTATAAAATACCATTTATGTATATTCCGTTTATAATCTTTAATAAGTTCATTACTATTCATTCCCTTATCATTATAACCAGCATCAAGTTTATAAATGTTAATTGGCATTCTCTCATCATTCATTACTAATCCCTCCGCAAAAAACAACTGCTTAGTTACATATGTATTATACATTATTAATTTGTCGCTTTCTTTATAAAAAATATCACTTTACAATTAGAATTTAAGATATTATGCTATTTTATATTTAATATCATTAGATGGAAGTAAAATGTATGCCAAGACCTATAAAAGATTGTAATAATTTTGAAATAAACAGAAGTATCGTTTATAACGGAAAAGATATTAATTTTCATATGCCATCAATGAGTGCATGTATAAAACATTATGAGATTGGTTTTCAGATATCTGGCAGTCATCATGTATACTCAACTGATGGAGAGTGGGATATTCTCAGAGGATATGTTGGAACAATGCCTCTTGGATTACATCACCAGACCTTTTACTGATGTGTGATAAAGAAGTAATAGAAGTGTAAAAAATTTTGCCGTTCCTATCCGACACTTGCGCAGGGTGTCGGATAGGTCGGGCTTTATTCTTCGGGCAAGTCAATCTTGCCTACAAAGCTGTAATAAATATCAATGCGCTGGCGGCGTACTTCGTTCTCGTCATACTCACATTCATAAACAACGATTTTCTCCACCATTTCACGCAAAAGAGTGTGTGTCAGTTCTTCGATAGAAAGGTACTTGCGGACAACGCTCATAAACTTTTCAGCGTTTACCGTGGCTTCCTGTGCCTTGTCCAGCTCGCCCTGCAAAGCGGCGGCTCTGTCTTTCAGTTCCCGCTGCTCGGCTTCGTAGTCTGCGGACATTTCCATGAAACGCTCATCACTGATTTTCCCGTTTACATTGTCCTCATACAGACGCTTGATGTAGCGGGAAAGTTCTGCAATGCGGCTCTGCACCTGTTCAAGCTGCTTGGCTGCCGCCGCCAGCTTCCGCTTGCCGCCCATTTCATTCTGCTGGATAAGCAGCTTCACGAACCGAGCTTCGTGCTTCTGTGCATAGGCGGTCACTTTCCGCAGATTGTCCAGCACACCCGCCGTCAAAAGGTCGGTGCGAATGAAGTGCGCCGTACAGTCGGCGGTGCGCTTCTTATAGCTGCCGCAGATGTAGCAATCCTGCTTTCTCTTGTCGGTCTGATACCGCTGCTGGTACATCACATGACCGCAGTCGGCGCAGAACAGCAAGCCGGAGAACAAGCCCACATCATCGTAGCGGTTGGGGCGTTTGCGCTGCTTGCGTAACTCCTGCACCCGTTCCCATGTCTGCAAGTCGATGATTGGCTCATGGTGGTTCTCGAAAATCGCCTGTTTCTCAATGGGATTGTCTATGCTGTGCTTCATCTTGTAGGACGGTTTTTCCGTCTTGAAGTTCACAAGACAGCCTGTGTACTCCCGGTTTTCCAGAAGATGAACAACAGTATTGGTCGCCCACTTACATTCATAGCCGGGGTGGTAGCGGCGTGTGCTGCCTGTGCGCTGGTATTCCAGCGTCCCCGGCGTGGGGATTTGCTGCTCGGTCAGCATACGGGCTATCTTGGTAGGCCCGTTTCCGGCAAGGCAAAGCTGGTAAATCTGCTTGACTACCGGGGCGGCTTCCTCGTCAATGATGAAATTCTCGTCATCGTCCATGAGGTAGCCGTACACGGGCTTGCTGGTAACAGGCTTTCCGCTTAGACCTTTTGCTTTCTTAACTGCCTTGATTTTTTTGCTCGTATCTCTCACCATCCATTCGTTGAAAAGATTACGCAGCGGGGTAAAATCGTTGTCGCCCATTGCGCTGTCCACTCCGTCATTGATAGCGATAAAGCGGACGCCTTTCTGTGGGAAAAGCATTTCTGTGTACATTCCCACTTGGAGATAATTTCGCCCTAAACGTGACATATCCTTGACTATGACTGTGCCGACTTTTCCGGCTTCAATGTCTGCAAGCATGGCTTGAAACCCGGGTCTTTGGAAGTTCGCACCACTATAACCATCGTCCGTGTACCAGCAGAGATTGGTAAAGCCGTTCTGCTTGGCGTAGGTTTCTAAAATGCGCTTTTGGTTGGATATAGAGTTGCTCTCCCCCTGCAATTCATCTTCATGGGATAATCTCGGATAAAGGGCGGTAATAAGGTTTTGGGTTGTCTGTCTTAACATGGTTTCCTCCGTTTCTGACAGCCAGCCCCACTATTCCGTACTTCGATTGTACCACATGGCGGGGCGGCGTGTATAGCGGCAAAATGTGAAAAATGCTTCTTTACCGCCCGTCATATTGCCGATTTTTGTGTAGCAGCTTCCGCTTCCAGCACCTTAGCCATTTTGTCGGCTGCGGTTTCCGTGGCACTCTGCTTGAAAAAGCCGGACACCACAAGAACAGAGTTCCCTATGCGGATTTCCGTCACGCAGTCGGCGGGTGCGGTGCTTTTCATGCTGTGTTTGATATGCTCTTTTTTATCGGTCATAGGCAAACTCCTTTCAATCGTTCATCAGCTTTTTCAGCCGTTCCATTTTCTCCTGTGCCTTTTCCCTGCGGAAATTCACGCCGGAGCAGCAGACAGGGGTACACATCTCTGTTACCCGGTCATAAATCCGCTTGTGGGCTGTGTCCAGGGGATTGTTCAGCTCGTCAAGGCTTAGATTGGTCGTGACGATCAGCGGCTTTTCGCTTCGGTAACGACTGTCAATCACATTGTAGACCTGCTCTAAGCCGTACTCTGTTCCACGCTCCATTCCAAAATCATCAAGAATAAGCAGCGGATAGCGGCAGAGCTTGGAAATATATTCGTTCCTGCCCTCAAAGGTGGCGGCAAGGTCATTGAGGACAGCGGCGAAGTTCGTCATTTTTACGGAGATTTCCTGCTCCATGAGGGCGTTTGCAATGCACCCGGCAAGGTAGCTTTTGCCTGTGCCGACGCTGCCCCAGAGCAGATAGCCGATGTTCCCGGCTTTCATGTCCTCCCAATGCTCCACATAGAAACGGGCGGTTTTCATCTGCGGGTTTCTGCCGTTGTCATTGGCAAAAGTCCATTCCCGCATAGCCGGGTCGGTAAAGCCCAGGCGTTTCAGTTCTTCTACCTTGTCCCGGTGCTTTCTCTGCTGTTCGGCGGCTTCACGCTCCATGCGCTGCGCCCGCTGGCAGTCACACTCTGCCGGGTGTCGGTCACGCCCGAACAGGGCAACCTTATCAGCCGGAAAATAGGCTTCTTTCGGTGTCCGGCACTTGCCGCAGTAGAGTAGACCGTCCTCACCTGTGTAGTCCTCCGGCTCGGCGGTGGCTGCTGGTATCTGTAAACTCATATCTTCAAAAGCTGGTTTCATAGACTTTCTCCCTCCTTGTAGCTGTAATCGGGTATGCCCTTTTTCGGGGCAGCTTTAGCGGTATCGTCAGCCGCCCATCTGCGGATAGTGGCGGCATGGTTCTTGTATTTCCTCCCGGTAGAAGCGATATAGCCGGATAGCCGGTCAATGTAATACTCCCATTTGTCGGGCAGTTCTGCTTTCAGTTCAGAAAGCTCTGTATCTGTCAAAATCACATTTTTATATCTGCCGTAAGCTGCGGGGGCGGCTCGTCCCGGTTTTAACTCTCTCTCTTTTTCTATCTCTATATCTATCTCTTTCTTTATCTCTATCTCTGGTGGACAAATGTCCGCTTTTGCTTCGGACACTTGTCCACTAAGCCGTTTTTGCTCTGAAATCTTCATTCTTGCCCTGCGCTTACGCTCCCCCTCGGTAGAGGACTGACCGATGAAAAGCTCGATATTGCTCATATACAAAGCCCCGTTGTCCAGCGGTTCAACAAGCCCCAGTTTCATAAAGATTTGCAAAGCCCTCTCGACTGTGCCGACCTGCTGGCGGGTAATGGTGGCTATCATTTGGGCGGTGTAGGGGATATTTTCGTCAAGCTGCAAAGTGCCGCCGTATTTCAGCGATTTTAAGTACAGCTTCAAGAGGATATTGGAATACAGCATACCGTCCTGCATACTTTCCAGCAGCACGATAGCGTCATCGTCAAAATAGCTTTCTTTCAGTTTGAGGTAATAATATTTGCGGTTATCTGACATAATCTTGGTTCTCCTTATCTGTGGGGCGGGCTTTCCATCTCTTTGAATAATACCGGGGGCAGAGTACCACGATAGCCCTAAAACTCTGCTTGCAGTCATGGGTACAGCCCCGGCAAAGGGCATTGAAAGTAATGCGGTTTCGCTCATTGAGGAAGAACGCCCATTCCAGCCGCCGCTTCTTGCTCATTCTCGGCATGAAAAAACGCTCCTTTCTTCGGTTTGGTCGGGTATGAGGGGACAGGGGCAAAATCTGTATGTTCCCGGTGCCATTTTCGGGAAAAATCTGCCCTGTAAGCCCCGTTGGAAAGGTCAGGGGTATTGCGGATAGGGTATGGCATACCCCCCTGCCTTTTGTATGGTTTCGGTATCATTTCGGGGCGGTTTTTAACGCTCCTGTTCATGCTTTTTCTGTCGGCTCGGTGTGCCGTGTAGTATCTGCTCTGCGTTCCGTTTGGCGGTGGCAAGCTGCTCATACTCGGCTTTTGCGGTGCGGTAGGTGTTGTAAGCTGCGTTTTTCTCGGAAATGAGGGCTTCAATCTCCGTATTCAGCTTGGAAGTGGCGGGCAGCTTCTTTCCCGGTGCAAGCACCTTTAGCTGGCGCAGGGCAGCTTCATAGATGATAAATTCCGCTTCGTGGGACTGGCGGTAGTTCTCCGCTTTTCTGCCGGACAGCTTTTTATGAGCGTCAATGGTGGGGCGGGTGCGGCGGTAATCGTTGACAACCTTTCGCAGACTTTTCTTGTCGGAAATGCTCTGCTCAATGCCCCGCAGACTTTCCCTTGCTTCGGAAAGAGCTTTCCGGCTGCTCTCCACGGCTGCGTCCAGCTTGTCAAGGTCAAGCAGTTCGTTCTCCATGAGGAAGTTGTGGGTAGCCGCCATCTGTTTGAGGTTGTGCAGGGAAGCCCAACGGTCATAGCCCACGCCCTTGCCCTCAGCTCGCTTGGCTTCCCGGTCAACCATGCGCTGCAAGGTGTTGTCTGCCGGGGCGGTTTTTGCGGTTTTTTCCTCTCGCAAGCGTTCCTTTTGGGTGTGGGGGTATTCGGGTATGGCTGTGGTCTGTTCGGCGGCTCTGTGTGCGTTCTGCGTGAGCAGGGCAAGGACAGCAGCCTTGTCAAAATCGTCCCCCAGCTTCCGGGCTGTGATAGGCTTTGTCCTGTCCGGCGTGAGGTAGGAAAGCCGCCCCCGGCTCTCCTTGACAGTTACGCCCTCCCGCAAAAGCAGGGAAGCAAACTCGTCAAAGCTGCCAGCTTGGGAAAGTGCCTGCCGTATCGTCCGGCGCAGCTTCGCCTTGTCCGTTTCAAACTTGGTGGGCTTGGTCGGCTGTCCGGTGGCTTCTCTGGCGGCGTTCTCTTTATCAAGGGCAAGCTGCCCTTTCTTCTGCGCCCAGTATTCACGCTCGGTCACTCGGTTCTTGCTGCCATGCAAAAGGTCAATCTGATACAGATTTTCCCGGTGGCACATCTCCATGACTTCGGACTTGAAATATTCCATAGCTGCGTCTGTGCAGCGGTGCTTGCAGCCGTCCTTCGTGTCCGCTGGTCTGTCCATGTAGGGCAGAAGCGGGACGGCTTCAATCCGCAAGCTGTTTATGACGATATGCACATGAATGTTGCCAGAGTGATTGTGCCCGTCCGGGTGGGTGCAGACAATGGCTTGGTGTCCGGGGAAATGCTCGTTGCAAAATTCCTCGCCCAGCGACTGCGCCTTATCAACGGTCAGACCGTTGTCCGTTCCGTCCCGTGGGTCAAAGCTGATGATATAGTGGTGGGATTTCACATCTTCCCGTTTTTGGTTCTTGCCATAGCGGAGATTGGAGCGCAGACAGGCAACAGCAAAATCTTCTTCGCCGCAGTTCAGCGTGGCAAGGCGGTAGCCCTCACGGGGAACAAGCCGCCCGTTTTCATCAAGGGTGGGTTTCATGGTAAACTCGTCATGCTCAAAAGTGAGGTAGGCTTCCGCTGCTCCGTAGTCGGCATTTTTAGAGCTGATATGTTTGAATGTTGCCAACAGCTTCACCCACTTTCTGCAAGACTTCAAACTTCAAGGCTGCAAGGTCGGAAATGGCGGCTCGGACTTCGCCGGACAGGGCGTTATACGGTACGCCGTATTCGTTCAGATACCGGGCAATCTGATTGAGGTTGCCGCCGATCCTGCCGTATTCGGCGGTCAGCTTCCCGACAGCGGCAAGCAATTCATCATTGACCGGGGAAACGGTAACAATGGGGCGTATGGTTGCCCGTGTAATGGCTTGCCGGATAAATTCGGACTGGCTCATACCATAAGGGGCAAGCCGGGCGGTAAAGTCGGCGTATTCTTCATCGGTCAGCCGGGTCTTGACTACCCTGCTGCGGTGGGGCATGTTATATCGTTTCATAGGTGGTTGACCTCCTTTCTGTGCGTGGTGTCCTCTCACTAATAGGAGAAAAACGGGGTGTGTAGCGGAACTGTTTTTGAAATAATCCGAAAAGAATTTGCGGGAATTTTTCAAGCGGCGTAAGCCGCATAAGCAGGGTTTGGGGAAGGCACTCCCCAACAAGATTCCCGCAAGGACAAAATGAGCGATAAGCGAAATTTGGTACTGCGGTAGAATCTTGCTCTAAAAAACTACCGCTTTCCTCGGCGGCTCTGGTTTGCGGATATACTGGCTTGCTCCACCAATATAGCGATTGCGGCGGCGTGTTCTGCCCGCTGTTCACCACTACAACGGTGAAAAGGGGGCGTTTTGGCAAACGCAGCGAAAATTTTTTTATTTTCCCTGTCTGCTCCCTACAACAATCCGGCGGTGTGGTTTGCCAAAGATTTTTGAAAATGGGCGCAAAAAAAGCAGTAAACCTTTTCAAGATTTACTGCTTATCTTCCGCTGTGATGGGCGGCGGTATTAAATTGTCAGCCGTTTTTCAAATGGAATTTATCTGCAATCGCTTTCTTTCCGCTTTCCAATTCCTTTTCTGTAATCTTCCATAATCCTAACGCAATGATCTGCTATCTTTTGCATTCCGAATTCTTCAAAAAAGGCAATTTGTATTTTCATCAGTTCTTCACAAACAGTCAACTTCTGCTCATCCATATTGCTAATAGCAAGCCATGGGAACGCTTTATATTTCTTAGTGTCCCCAATGAGAAAATTGTACCCTATCAACTCATTTTCACGAAAAACGAAATAGAATTGTGGGCCTGAACCTGGAACTGACTTTTCCATAATTTGCTGCATTGTTCTCACGCCGCCGTATGCCGGAAAAAAACCTATTCGCTCAAGAGCATTTAATATGTCAATCCTTTTATCTGTGGGTATGTCTCTATAATTGATAATCTGTTCCATTTGCTCTACCCTCATTGAAGTTTAATTTGTCAGGCTCTAATTATACAACTTTTCTGTTTAGCGGTCAAAGCGGAACTTCAACAGGCTTTCTATCAGTTGCCTGACGATATGCTCCTGCATATCCGTGTTAATCTGTCCGTCCATTTTCGCACAAGAGCGGACATATCCCGCATAATGGGATAGGACGGCGGCAACAGCTTCCGGGTCGCCCTCGCTTGCCTTAACGATTGTCTCATAGGGAAGTAGCTGGCTCATAGGACAAACCCTCCAACTCTGCCCGTAGCCGCCGTAAAATCATCTGAATACGCCGCCCGGTTGTGTTGCCAGCCCGTCCATATCTCCGTCCAATCTCCCTATGCGTCAATCGTTGGAAGTAGTACAAGAAAATGATTTCCTGTTCCATCTGTGATAGTGCGGACAGGGCTGCGGCAAGCTCTGGACTTTCCAAAAGCACCATCTGACCACAGACGAAAAGCGGATAGCTGGTCATGCCGGATTGCTCCGCAAAGTATTTATCTGTGGTACTGAATGGATAGTGTTTTTCTTCTATCAGATATTCAAGCGAGATTTCCCGCTTGCGGCGGCTCCGTATGCTCCGGGCTGCGTCTATGGCAGCGTGGCGAATAACAGTCTTGCAAAAGGCATCGTGTGTATGCCGGATATGTTCTTGATACTTTTCGTGTTCGGTCATGGAAAATCCCCCTTTCTGAATAATGGCAGAGGGCGGCAGCATCTTGTGCTGTCGCCCTCTTGATTACCGAACAGCAAAGACGGGCGGGGCTGTCAACGGCGGCGCATTTGCGCCGTTCATCTTGACCGTTGACAGGCTCGGCTGGGTTTGCTATCTGCTCACGGCAATTCACTCTCATTGATAGGAATTGCCTCAAGTTCCGTATTCAAATTGTTCCAATAAGAGCCGATATCCGCACTTGTGAAATACTTAAAACCGCCTGCTGCTGACTTCAATTCGCCGTTTTTAACCCCATAGCAGGCGTAAATCAAATCGTAGCTTGTTCCATCTGAGAGGTTAAATCTAAAGCTGGTCACATCTGCTCCGGCAGTTTCCTCAGTCGTTTTGTCTTTTAGGGATAAGCCCTTGAACTTATCATACAGGGTCTTTATATCATTTTCAGCAACAACTACTTTCTTTTCTGCTGATTCAGGCACTCCGTCATAGTGGTACATTTCAACGTTTTCGACATCTTCAACCTCAAATGGGAAGTCGATTTTGACAGGCTCATAAGCAATGTTTATAGGTAACAGAAAGAGAGCTGTAAAAATTGCAATGATACAAAGAGCGATGGAAACGAGAACAGCAATCGTTATCTTTTTTCTGCCTCTCTGCTTTTCTTTTGCCTCATGGCGCATAATAACGCTTTCGCTTTCTTCGTGAAGAACATCTTCGCTCGTGTGAGAAAGCAATTTCTGATAAATTGCGTTACAGTCAGCACAGGCGTTCAAATGCTCTTTTACCATCTCTGCGCTTGCTTCGCTGCAAGCACCGTCAACATACAGCGGAAGAATATCTCGAACAATATCGCATTGTTTACTCATGCTTTTCATCCATCCTTTCTTGAATTTTTAGCTTTGCACGATGATAAGTAACTCTCGCCCATGATTCTGTTTTTCCAAAAATTGCAGCGATTTGTGAAAAAGATAGTTCCCCGAATACGCGAAGCTGAAAGACTTCTTTGTATGGTTCTTCCAAACGGTGAAGAACGAGGTGTATGCGGAACGCCATGTCAGAATCTGCAACTGAGTTCTCAACATTTTCATTTGATGGCAAGTCATTGATTTCACTCACATCAGCTACTCGCTGACGGCTTCGCATTTCATCATGGTAAAGGTTTTTTGCTATGGAGCAGAGCCATGTCAATTCATCTGACTTACCTTTGAATTGTGATGTTGTAGAAACAGCCTTATAGAATGTGTTCTGCGTGATTTCCTCTGCTATCTCACGATTTTTGGCAAGAGAAATAGTATACGAGTATACCTGTAAATAGTAGGCTTTATAGAGCTTTTCATAGTCCATACTTGTCATCACCTCCTTCAGCTTCATAGGTTAGACGGAGAAATCGGAATTTCGTTACAAAGAAGTTTGAAATTTTTATACCTTTACGCTACTCTTGCTTTCTGCGGACTATTGGTAGACGCGCATTAACGGCAAGCAAAGAGATTGCTGTGTCAGCTTGATATGTTCAAATGCTAATTAAGTATAGCATACAGCTATGAATTTTTCTATTGCGTTCCCCTGACTTCGGAATAGTGGCAGGACTGGCTGTCTTTGTTTTGCTTTGTGCTTCTCTACCGTACATGAGCATTTATACCAGCAATGAAACGCATAACAGCATACTTATTAAATATTCATTTGATATAGCTGATTATATAAAGTCAGAAATATCTGCTGTTTCATTTAACAGATTCTACGCTGAAAAATACCACATTCTGAATCAGGAAGACCAGCAAGTTGTCCGGAATATTTTTGAAAAGATGCTGACTGAGTATAATATTAATTCACCATACTCAGATTCTAAATTAAAGGCATTGCTTACATACTTAATTATATTTATTATTGAGCATGAGTTATCTCATGATATAAACGGCAGCCATGGCAAGAAAATAAACAAAAATATCAATGATGTTATGAGATATATAGACTCTAATTATATGACTGATATAAATGTGGATAATATTTGTAAATTATTTAGCTTTTCCAGCTCTCATTTTTCAAGGCTATTCAAACAAAATACAGGAGAAGCTTTTTCAAGATATTTATCTAAGGTAAGATTAGAACATGCTATAGTTTTACTGTCAAATACTGACAAACAAATAGATCAAATTGCATATGAATGCGGATTTAAAAGTACCAGCTACTTTAGTTATTCATTTAAAAAAGAATTCCTTGTTTCACCGCTTAAGTATAGGATGCAGATGAAGGGTTAATGTAATTAATGTCAAAAAACACACCAGAACCGAAATTCTGGTGTGTAATAAATTGTATTGGTATTCCAAGATAAGATAACAACAACATTATTCCATCAATCCTAATATATCCTGTTCACTCCAATATTCATTTGGATATATTGATAGTTCTTCTTTATGCTTACGAATAATTCTTTCTGGTGATTTGGTATTATCATAAACATGCATAATATCGCATATATCAAGTAACTCTTTTATGTTATTAATTGATTTATAATATCTTTCAATAACTTTACTGCTATCAACATTATGTCCACCTGCTGCCACACGAGATTCTATTCTGGCAATATTAATTTGTGGGTCAACTGTCAACACAAATACACATTTTATAAAATATCCCTCTTCTTTTGCTTTTCTTAAAATGTTTAACTTATATTCAGATGACAAGACTGTTTCAAATGTAAAATCTTCTTTCTTGGCAATTGATTCATATCTCATCCTGTCAACCAAAACAGCAGCTTCCATATTATTCATTCCTGTAGTCGCAACAACATCATCAGCATTAGTATACTTACCAACTTTATCAAAAAAAGTGGTTATTGTACTTTTCCCCGAGCCATTTGGTCCTGCTAATACAAGAATCATCGGTTTTCTATTCTGCATACTTTCTTTCCCCATTCGCATACTCTACATAAGCCCGCTTTTTTTCTTTATCATAACCTGCTATAGGTTTTTTACAAATCTTAGCTTTATTTATCGCTGCCTTAACAGCTTCAACCGCTCTTTCGTCCATTTCACTGTCTGATTCAGTCAATGTACTCTTCTCTTCTTCTCTGGATACAACTTTTATAATTCTACCACTCTTTGTGCTTACAGTTGTCATATAAATATCTCTCCATTCTAATTAATACGAAAATAGCTTTTTAATTACACTTAATACTTAACTATTATAATATATTCTATCATATTTTATATAAAAAAACACCCCAGAACCGAAATTCTGAGGTGTAACATACTTTTCTGAAGCGCCATAAAAACGCTTTGAATTGTAAATCCTATCTCTTTGAGTACTAATCACATCATTTTTTATCATTTTCTATCGTCCTCTAAAGTCTTATATATCAAGGCTTTCAGCCATTTTAAAGTAACATATCTTTTTGTAATTTTCAACATTAATAAACATCATTAAACATCAAACAAACATCATTTTAAATTCAATGCTACTAAATCCGCCATTTTCTTCTTGCTACTCTCTAATACTTCTGAATATATATTAGCTGTCACTGAAACATCACTGTGTCCCAAATTTTCTGATACAAGTTTTAAATCTACTCCTGCATTTATTAATAGTGTTGCATTTGCATGGCGAAGTTTATGAAGAGATATATTACAAAAATCTGTATCCTTTATAAATCTTTTAAATTGCAAATTTAACCTACTTCTATCCTTATAATCTCCAGTTGTTGAAGTAAAAACCATATTAGGATATTTATATGTTTTCCCAACATTCTTAATTTTTTCTTTCTGTTCTTCTCTGTGATTTTGCAATATTGCTTTTAATGTATCACTCATTCCTATTGTTCTAATAGAATTTTTTGTCTTTGGAGTATCAAGCCAATGTTTGCCTCCTACATCAGCAAGATTATGTCTTATATGTATAAGCCCATTGTCAAAATCCAAATCATTCCATTGCAATGCAAGACACTCTCCTGCTCTCATTCCTGTATATAACAATGTTTTAATGATAACTGCAAACTCTGAATATCCTGCTTCATCTAACATATTTAATAGTTCTTTAGCTTGACTATCAGAAAGAAATGGTTTTCTTTGTTCCGCATTATATTTTTGTTTTGGAAGAATTACACCTGCACAACACGGACTTTCTTTTATCAATCTACTTTCTAAAGCATAGCTAAATACACTTTGAAGAATTGTATATATTTTCTTGCAAGTTGATGGCTGTACTTCCATTTTCGCAAACATATTTGTTATTGTAGTAGGAGTTATAACTTTAAGTTTCATACTTCCCAAATATGGCAATATGTGAAGTTCTGATTGCTTTTTATAATTATATGCTGTAACCTCTTTTAATTTGTTCGGGGCATAGTTTTTAAAATATAACTCTGACAATTCAGAATATTTCATATTTTCGTCTAAATCTATCATTCCCTTACATTTCTTCTCAAACTCCATAGCATATTCTTTGACAAGTTTTTCTGCTTTCTTTGGAGTTGTTCCCTCTGGGATTCGATAAGTTGTAGTCTTTCTTATCTGTTTTCCTGCTTCATCATATCCAAGAGATACAATAATTTGATATGCACCCTTTCTTTTGCTTATCGTAGCCATTTAATATCTTCCTTTCCATTTTTCTAAAGCAATCTTTTATGTGTGTCTCTTTCTTTATTTTGTATACAACATTTTAAACTTGTAAATTTCTCTTGAATCTCCAACATATCCATTGCAGATTCCCTACTATTAATATTATTAGAGCTTACATATTTTTCTATACTGCTAAATAGATTCTCCATTTGTATCTCACTTAAATATGGTAACCATCCTTTTGTAATATAATTAACTATATGAGCAAAACTAGGTAGCTTTTCCAACTTATCAACAGTATCTTCAGTTAACTTTGTAACTGAACAAATATATTTCATATCGTGACTTGTTTCATTCTCTACACCAAGCAAATAATCTAATGACACATTATAAAAATTTGCTAACATTATAAAATTTTCTATTTTCATTCCTTTCTGATTTCCAAATTTACTATGATTGTTATCAGATACTTCATACGCTTTTAAACTATCAATAGATATTGGTTTTTTAGTTTGACCATTTCCATATTTAGCCATTAATTCATCTGCTAATTTTTCATGTGATAACCCTCTTTTCTCTCTTAATTCCTTTAATCTTACTCCTATAACATCTGGTTTTAATTCAATCATTGTTCAATCTCCTTTTGTTGAAAATAATAATTTTTTTGAGACACATATGATTTATTTATTATTTTAATCAACTTGTATCTTTTAGTAGATTATATTACACTATATTATACAAATCAAGATTATTTTCAACCTTTTTGAAAATAACAGAAAGGAGCTACACATTATGAACGAAAAAATATTTATGACAATTCGAGAAGTTGCTAAAACTGGCATTCTTCCTGAACACACAATCAGAGTAATGGTTAAAGCTGGAGAAGTTCCGCACATTATGGCAGGAAACAGAGTTTTAATAAACTATCCCAAGTTCATCGAACAGTTGCAAATTACAGCTTAGAAAGGACATAGAAAATGAAAAAAGTTTATATTGCAGGTGTTGATTGTTCCATTAGTGATGCTATTAAGTATGCAATAGAAGGCAATGGAATTATTGTTCCAGAGGAGAAAAACGGAAATCCTTCACTTGAGCTAATCAATTTTACCAAGAAAGAAGCAAAAGAAATTTATAAGGAAATATTTAATGGTACAAATACAAAAGCCAGACTTGTATTTAACCGATAACGGAGGTTAGATATGCAAGATATATCAAAAACCGTACCAAGTTATAGCATTGAATTTGAAAGAAAAACTGACTATGACGAATTACTATTGCAGTTCAATCGTATAAGAAGAACTGCATATTATCAACACAATAAGCATTATAACGAAACTGCTATTGTAATGTGCCTTAGTCACAATAAAGGTGATATGTGTAAGAAAATCACTGTAAAAACAGAAAAGGGGGGATATAAAAAGGTTTTTGTTCGTGATGAGGATAACTTGCTTTATAAGTTTGCAATACCTCATGAAGTGGATTGGCATATTCATTTTTTATCTGTCGGGAAAGGTTCAAGGTCATTGTGTGAAAAGATAACACACAACGAGAACAGACGAGCCAAAAAATGTGTAGCCAAGTTATATAGCAATAAAGGATTTATCCCTTATAACTACATCAAAGAACAGGCGAGCGTTATTCGAGAAATAGGTAATATGAGCAAATATCTTTAGAATTTGTCACAAAATTTTAGTGCTAAACAGTTTGCACCCCTTGTATTTAATAGGGTTTGCAAGGATTTACAAAGTGTAATGTAATAATAATTATATTATATATAACTATTATCTTATGGTTATATAGCAGATAGGAGTTGATATGATGAAGAATTATGAAAATAGACTAAAGGCAATCAAGAAGATTGCAGACGGAAAAACCGCAAAAGTTGTTATTGTCGATTATAAGGACGGGAAGTATTTCTTAGACGGGAAACCAGTTGATATTGATAGTATTAAGGCGGATGCCGTTATCATTGATAATATTCCCGACACCCCGCCAGAATCGTTGAAAGGAAGTGATATAGATTGGCAGGAAAAAGAGTAGCAGACGAACAAATGATACTTGCACTCATTACTTGCAAGGATATAGCAACCGCAAGTAATGAGTTAGGGGTTACAAGGCAAGCAATTTATAATCGCCTGCAACAACCAGCGTTTAGACAAAGATTACAGAACGAACGACAAGGCAAGTTTCAAATTGCAAATAGCAAGTTGACGGATAAAATGAGTGAAGCAATAGAAACTTTGTCGTCTATTATGAATGATAAAGAAGTTTGCGCAGGAACTCGAATCAAATCAGCACAGATACTTTTAGATATTTGTTTGCGGACAAGTGAGCAAATGGACATTTTAGAAAGAATCGTTGCTATTGAAGAATCACTTGCGGAATGTAAATAACTTTACACATTTATTTTAAATTTGAGGAAAGGAAGTGATTATATGAAAAATAGTTTAGCAAGCGATATTTTAAGAGCAGAGAAGAAAAAAGCTACTTTTTGGAAGATTGCAACTATAGCTGTGATTATTGTAGCAATAGCAGAATTTTTAATTATTATGAATTAATGCAAAAAGGAGATTATTTATTATGACAAAAAAGGAACGAGAGGAATTGACAATGACATTAGGAACTATCGGAGATTGTATGAGTTTGATTAACAAGTACAAGGCAGATTATAAGCAGGCAGTAGATAAGATACTAGCTGATAAAACAAGGACATCTGAATTTAAGAATGAGCAGATTGCATATTGCAAGAAAGAACTGAATAAAAATGTACTTTCTGCAAAGTCCAAGATAAAAGAATCTATAACAGAGATTAGACAGTTTGTTGGAAAGCCTTTTGACTTATCACAGAATTATAGTGCCGCCATTGATTATATTAGCACTATGCACAGAGCAAAAGCACTGAATCCTACAATGATAGAGAACATTATTGAGGAATACCGAGGAAATGAATCTGTATTGTTATATTTACGCACAAAGCTGTCAGAAATGGGTATACAGACATATCAGTTTGACGAGAATATGTTTTCCACATATGAAAGAGATATAAATGGAAATGAGACATTTATAAGTCCAACAGAATTTTTTGATGATTTAGAAAAAACTATTGACAAAGGTAATAACAACCTTATAGCATTTGCACTAGGTAAAACAGAAAAGGTTCTTGGAATCAATAGTGTAGGTATCAGCAACTATATATCTTCAATAAGCGAAGAAAAGGAATATCCTGCTGTTATGTAATATATAGCTTGGAAACAATGATAATCTTGCTATATTTGCGATTTTAGCTATTAATGTGTGTATTTATATCCTATGCTTTTAAATCGCAAATGCAGTAAAATTACAACTCATATTTTATAAACATTCTTTCGTCTTTGTAATAAAAAAACAGGTAGATTCATTAAAAATCTACCTGTTAAACATCAAATAAACATCATTTTCAAGATGCAATTCTTTGAAACCCTTGTAAAATAAGGCTTTCCAAGAAAAAGATATTATCTCTTTGAGAACTGAGGAGCACGACGAGCTGCCTTTAAACCGTACTTCTTTCTTTCCTTCATTCTTGGATCTCTTGTTAAGAAACCAGCCTTCTTAAGTGATGGACGGTATTCTTCTGAATCAACCTGAAGAAGAGCTCTTGAGATACCGTGTCTGATAGCACCAGCCTGACCTGTGTATCCGCCACCGTGTACGTTAACGATTACATCATACTTGTCAGCTGTCTCTGTAAGAACTAATGGCTGCTTAACTACAACCTTAAGTGTTTCAAGACCGAAATATTCATCAAGTGATCTCTTATTTATTGTAATATTACCATTACCTGGTACTAAATATACTCTAGCAATACTGCTTTTTCTTCTACCTGTTCCGTAGAACTTTCCGTTTGCTTTCTTAGCCACTGTTAATTCCTCCTTATGATATGTCCTTTAATTAAAACTTTAAAACTTCTGGCTTCTGAGCTGCCTGTTCATGATCTGGACCTGCATATACGTGAAGCTTTGTGTACATCTGTCTTCCTAAAGGTCCCTTTGGAAGCATACCCTTAACAGCAAGTTCGATAACTCTTTCTGGATGCTTTTCCATCATCTCCTTAAGAGTTGTTTCTTTCATACCACCTACATAATCTGAGTGATTGTAGTAAATCTTCTGATCTAACTTCTTACCTGTAACCTTAATCTTTTCAGCGTTGATTACGATAACGTTGTCACCACAGTCAAGGAATGGTGTATAAGTAGGCTTATTCTTACCTCTTAATACAGCAGCAACCTGTGATGCTAAACGACCTAATGTATAATCTGCAGCATCTACAACATACCATTTTCTTTCGATGTTAGATGCACTAGCCATATAAGTACTCATTAGTTTTCCTCCTAAATATTGCTTAAATGCATAATTAATTGTTCTAATTAAATAAATGTTAATATATATTAAATGCTTCTCCGGGGCATATGGTGAAACACCTAATTCTGATTAACTTATGTCAAGGCGCACTTGTCACGCCACATTAAAGAATTATATAACACACAGCCTTGTGTGTCAATCAGAAAATGTATTTTTACCATATAATTTTCAGGAAATTATCCACAAAGATTTTATTCTGCAATATATTTATCAACAGCCTAAATTAAAAATATTAACTATGTATTAGATTATCACAATTACAAATATCAAGAATTACAGATACTCTATTCTCATAAGCGTAAGTCCCTGCGGTGGTGCTGTCTGACCTGCCTGTGTCCTGTCCTTTGCATCAAGCATTTCCTTTACATACTCTGGATTAAATTTCCCTTTTCCTACCTGTATAAGCGTTCCTGCTATTATTCTTACCATATTATATAAGAAGCCATTACCTGTAACAGTTATTAATATTTCATCACCTTTTCTATCTACATCAAGCGAATATATTGTCCTTACGGTTGTTTCTGTCTGTGTACGCACACAACAGAAGCTTTTAAAATCGTGTTCTCCTACAAGATACGCTGCCGCCTCCTGCATTTTAGCAATATCAATATTCCCTGGTACATTCCATGTATAGTTACGTTTCTTAGGAAGTCCGAACTCCGTATTTAGTATCCTGTAGCAGTATGTCTTTCTTGTATCACAGTGTCTTGGATGAAAATCAGATTCTACCTCATCTGACTGCTGTATTATTATATCTTCAGGAAGGTACCTGTTAAGTGCATATGTGAACTTGTCTGCCGGTATGTTTGAAGCTGTATCAAATACAGCGACATTTCCTAATGCGTGAACTCCTGCATCGGTTCTGCTTGCACCTGTTACATGGACATTTTCACCTGTAAGCGCGTATATAGCTTCATCGAGCTTTTTCTCAATTGTCGGTGCGTTAGGCTGTATCTGCCAACCCGAATAATTCGTACCATCATATGCAACCCTTAATCTTATTCTTTTCATTCACTCCTCCTTAATTTTTTTCACACTTATTATTAATCGATACATACACTTCCTATTAATATCTTCATATACTCGTCATTAATCTTTCCGCGTACTTCTCTCTAATCTCTTTGCATACTTGTCATTAATCTTTCTGCACACTTCTCTCTAATCTCTTTACATACTTGTCATTAATCTTTCTGCACACTTC
>NZ_JBBMET010000010.1:0-163146 GCF_040096425.1 Lachnospira sp. CLA-JM-H23 | reverse complement strand
TTGCAATCTGAATTCTTTGTTCGCTATTAGGATATATCCTGTATTTATATGCTTTTAACACCTACTGTCGCCACCTTCCTACCCTTGATTTTCTATATATTTTCGTGGCATCTCTCCTGAAACATTTCCTACACTGCATACAAAATATCCGTCCGTCCAAAAAGTATGTTCTTTATCTGTCTCCATATATCTGATAATGACTTTATGCTTTTGACATATCTCATAAGAAAACTGCTTTATATCATCTGATATTTGTTTTGACATCAGCAATTTCTTTCTATACTTGCATACGAAAATAATATGATACTGTAACAAATATTTGTGTCTGTTTTTTGATTTCCACGTTCCCATAACGCAAGTATAGCACACCCCTCCGCTTCCGGCTACCTTAACCCACCGTCTAAAGCCAGTGGGATTGCGGTAGCCCTATTTCAACTTCTTTAATCTTACAAACAACCTTATACCCTTCGGACACATCTCTTCAAGTTTCTCAAGGCTGTATCTTCTCAAATAAACAACCTAACAGCTTCAGTATTCCTGCAACCACAATACACTAAAAAAGAGGCTTAACGCCTCTTAAATTAAATATTCACTTAATTACAACCGCCAGCCTTGGTAATACATTTTTCACAGCAAGTTTAATACTATGACAACTCAAATGCTCCTGTATACAAGCTGTAATATGTTCCCTTACTTGCAATAAGTTCATCGTGTGAACCTCTCTCAATTATATTGCCGTGGTCTAATACCATTATAGCATCTGAATTGCGGACAGTTGAAAGTCTGTGTGCTATTACGAATACTGTTCTGCCCTTCATTAAGTTATCCATACCTCTCTGGACAAGTGCTTCTGTTCTTGTATCAATTGAAGATGTCGCCTCATCAAGAATCATTACTGGTGGGTTGGCAACTGCTGCCCTTGCAATTGATATAAGCTGTCTTTGTCCCTGTGAAAGACTTGCACCGTTCTGTGTAAGTACTGTCTGATAGCCGTCTGGAAGTCTTGTTATAAAGTCATCTGCATTGGCAAGCTTAGCGGCTTTAATACATTCCTCATCGGTCGCCAAAAGGTTACCATATCTTATATTATCCATAATAGTTCCTGTGAACAGGTTAACGTCCTGTAATACAATGCCAAGTGAATGCCTTAAATCGTCTTTCTTAATTCTATCAATGCTTATTCCGTCATAGAATATATTTCCTGAATTAATATCATAAAATCTGTTAATCAGGTTAGTTATAGTCGTCTTTCCTGCACCTGTTGCACCAACAAATGCTATCTTCTGTCCTGATTTAGCCCATAGATTAATATTATTAAGTATAATCTTATTCTCATTATATCCAAATATTACATCATCAAATACGACCTTTCCCCTAAGAAGTATATAACCTGTTGTATTATCAGCTTTCCTACACTTCCAGGCCCATCTGCCGTCTTTGTCAGTTGTTTCTGTAACTTCACCTGCTATAAATACCATTCTGGCATCTTTATTGTCGGCTTCTTTGTTATTAAGTTCTTTATCATCACACTTTACGCGTACTAAAGTAACATTGCCTTCATCTTCTTCCGGCTTTTCATCAATAAGTCCGAATATTCTTTCTGCTCCTGCCAACGCCATAGCTATCATACTAATCTGCTGTGCTATCTGCGATACTGGCATACAGAATGTCTTAGAAAGGTTAAGAAATGCTACTATCATTCCGACAGTAATCCCACCAATTCCTCTTAATGCAAGAAATCCTCCGATAAGAGCAATGAGAACATACTGTAAGTTACCTAACTGTGAGATTGCCGGCATAAGTATGTTACCGTATTTATTGGCATTAGTTGCATCACTGCAAAGCATTTCGTTATTCTTATCAAAATCGTACTTTGCCTCATCCTCGTGACAGAATACTTTAATAACCTTCTGTCCATTAATCATCTCTTCTATGAAACCTGTAACCTTACCTATTGTTATCTGCTGTCTTATAAAATACCTTGCACTTGCCCCACCTATCTTTTTGGATACAATCTGCATAATACAGGTTACTGCTAATACAAGTATTGTAAGCGGTATACTGTTGACAATCATAGACACAATAACAACTACTATTGTCACAACTGCTGAGATGAACTGTGGAAGAGCCTGCGATATGAACTGTCTTAATGTATCAGTATCATTAGTATAATGACTCATTACATCACCATGTGTATGAGTATCGAAATATCTTATTGGAAGTGTCTGCATATGTGTAAACATATCATCACGGATTGCTTTTAAAGTTCCCTGTGATATTTTAATCATCATTTTGTTGTATGCAAATGTTGATAATACACCAACAAGATACAGACATCCAAGCATAATTATTGTCTTTAATAATGGTGCAAATGATGGATTAACTTCTGATAACATAGGTGTTATATAGTTATCTATAAGTATCTGTAAGAATAATGAACTTACTACTACTGTACAGGAACTAATAAGTATACATACAACAACCATAAAAAATGTCAGTTTATGTCTGCCTACAATATATGACATAAGTCTTTTTAATGTCTTTCCATCTATTGATGGCTTCCCTGATTTATTACCAGTCATACTGATATCAGCCTTTTTCTCATTACCTGCCATTACTGCTCATCTCCTTTCGTCTGTGATTCATATATTTCTTTATATATAGCATTTTCTTTTAATAACTGCTCGTGTGTTCCACAGCCATCAATCTTTCCGCCCTCCATTACAATAATGCAGTCTGCATCCTGAACTGATGATATTCTCTGTGCTATTATTATCTTAGTTGTATCTGGTATTTCATCTTTAAATGCTTTTCTTATTAAAGCATCTGTCTTAGTATCAACGGCACTTGTAGAATCGTCAAGAATAAGGATTTTAGGCTTTTTAAGAAGTGCTCTTGCTATACATAATCTCTGCTTCTGTCCGCCTGATACGTTAGTACCACCCTGTTCGATATATGTATTATATTTCTTAGGGAATGTCTGGACAAATGGATCTGCCTGTGCAAGTTCACAGGCGTGTATTATCTCTTCATCTGTTGCCTCTTTATTACCCCAGCGTAAATTTTCTTTAATAGTTCCGGAGAATAATACATTTTTCTGAAGCACCATTGCAACTTCATTTCTTAATGTATAGATATCTATATCCCTTACATCAACACCGCCAATCTTAACGCTTCCCTCTGTTACATCGTAAAGTCTTGGTATAAGCTGCACTAATGAGCTCTTACCGCTTCCTGTTCCACCTATAATTCCTAGTGTTGAACCGCTTGGAATATTGAGGTTAATATTTTTAAGACATTCTTTTTCTTTATCATCTATATAACTAAAGCTTACATTATCAAACTGGATTGAGCCGTCATTTACCTTATCCTCTGGATTGTCACAGTTGTGAAGTGTACTTTCCTCGTCAAGAATTTCAACAATACGCTCAGCCGAAGCTCTCGCCATATTAATCATAACCATAACCATTGATAACATCATAAGGCAGTTAAGAATTGTCATAGCATAAGCTATAAGACTTGTAAGCTCACCAGTTGTAAGTGCTGTAGCTCCTGATGTAATTATCATTCTTGCACCGAACCAGCATAAGAAAAGCATACACGAATATATGCAGAACTGCATAAGCGGCATATTGTATGCAACAATACCTTCAGCCTTTAAGAACATTTTATATATTGCTTCTGATACCCTAGTGAACTTCTTTTCTTCAAAATCTTCACGGACAAAGGACTTAACTACTCTCATACCTGTAAGATTTTCTTCTACTACTTCATTAAGATTATCGTATATCTTAAATACTCTCTCAAAATATATATGCGATCTGCTTACTATTATATAAAGTCCAATACCAAGCACTGGAATTGCAATAAGAAATATTAATGAAAGCTTAGTACTTGTCATAAATGCCGCAATAAGTGCGAATATAAGCATAAATGGTGCTCTTACCGCAATTCTGATAATCATCATATAAGCATTCTGCACATTAGTTACATCTGTTGTAAGACGTGTCACAATACTTGATGATGAGAACTTGTCAATATTTGCAAATGAATACTCCTGAATTTTGTAATACATATCCTTTCTTAAATTCTTTGCAAAGCCTGCCGAAGCTGTGGCACATAGACCTCCTGAAAGGATACCAAATACAAGACCTGCCATTACGCAGAGTATAAGCAAAGTCCCATATTTAACAAGTGCACTTTCATTACCTGAACTTATTCCTGAATCAATCATCTTTGCCATCATAAATGGGATAAGTATTTCAAATATTACCTCAAATACGATACACACTGGTGTCATAATTGATACCATTTTATATTCCCTTATTGAACGGGAAAGCTTTTTAATAATGTCCATATCATTCCTCTTTTCTGTACACAATTGCTACTATACATATGTTACTGGCTGAATATCTTCCCCAATTAACATTGCTATTCTTAATTATTATCATCTGGTGTACACAGACAAATTAATCCTATCAGCGTGAACGATTTTAACACTATTATTAAAAAAATGGAATTTGTAAAAATACAACACCATTAGATTTTTTCTAATGCACTCTTGAAATATTAATATATTATGAACTATAATCAATTATGCAGATTATTTAATATAATTAAGGAGGTTTTTATGACTACACAGCAGTTAGAATGTTTTATAAGAGTTGCCGACAAGCTTAATTTTACAAAAGCTGCACAGGAAATGTTTCTTACAACCCCAACTGTCACACACCATATTAAAAGCCTTGAGGAAGAACTGGGTGCGGCACTTTTTATAAGGACACCAAAAATGGTACAGCTTACCGATGCCGGTGCTGAATTCTATGGAGATGCAAAGGATATCCTTAATAGAATTAATCTTTCAAGCAAGAAGATTGCCAATGTGGTATCCCAGTCATTGTCCTATATAAGAATTGGCTGTACAAGCAATGCCGAATTAAAAGCACTTAAACCAGCATTAAAAGAACTAGGAAAATGTATGCCCGATATATATCCTATGCTGTTTCTGCGTGACTACTCACGTCTTAAGACAATGTTTGAAAGCGGACATATAGATATAATGCTCGTTACTAAAGATATGATTGAAAATACCGATTGCATTTTCAAGCCTATAAAGAATATGAAAAGCTATGCCTTGATATCTGATGACTATAATAAGACTACTGAGGATAATAAAGACTTACATTCAATGTCAGCTATTTCCTTTGATGACTTAAAAGGACACTGCCTTTTACTGCTTAACCAGCGTTTAATTCCTTTCACACAAGGAAATCTTTTACAGGAAAAACTTGTGCTTCATTCACAGGATAATTATCACTTTATATGTGAGAACAGCCAGACAAGTGAGCTTCTTGCACAATGTGGATATGGCATTGCAATACTGCCTGAATTCTGCATTGATACCCCGCTTGATAGCTGCCGCATACTGCCCATTACAGACCAGCGTGAAATACAATACGGAATAGCCTATAACAAGACCCGCTCTACCAAAGACACCAAGAAAATCTGCAACATATTAATAAGTAATCTCAAACCGCAATAAAAAGATTTTACTATTACACAAAATATAATACCGCATATATTCTACAACTTTTATGTCCCATAACCGGATACGCATTAATCTGTAGAATATATGCGGTATTTATTAATTATATTCTTTAATATTATTATACACTATGCTTATGCAAAACTAAATATTGCTGTAAATACTCCTGCTGAAGCAATACCCATTATTATACCGGCAAGCAATACTCCTCCAAGAACAGCAATTACACTCTTCTTAAAGCCCATATCAAGGAAACTTGCTGCAAGTGTTCCTGTCCACGCACCTGTACCAGGTATTGGAATACCAACGAATAATAAAAGTGCTATAAAAAGACCATTCCCAGCCTTCTGCTTTAACTTTTCTCCACCTTTGTGACCCTTTTCAATACAAAATGTAAAGAACCTTCCGATATATTTCTTGTCTGCACCCCATTCAAGAACACGTCTTGCAAAAAGATATATAACCGGAACCGGAAGCATATTACCTATTACACATATTATATATGACTGTAATAATGGAAGCTGCATTCCCTGTGATATAGGAATTGCTCCTCTAAGTTCAACAATAGGTACCATAGATACAAGAAAACATATAAGATATTTTTTTAACATTTTTCACCTCATCAAATTAATTAAACATATATACTGCATCTTTATAATCGTATTCTAACCGCATATATTATATGATGATAACACACTTATATATGTATATGCAATACTATATAACATCAAATAATGATAACTGGTTACTCTCTGCCATCCCGTCAAGAAGTCCAAGCTCACCAAGCTTCTCTATAACCGTCTGTCCAATCCTGGCTCTCTGGCGCAAGTCGTCCTTTGATAAGAACTCACCATCCCTTGCGGCTATCTCTATTGATTCTCCAGCAGACTCACCAACCTTGGATATTACCTTAAATGATGGCATAATCTTTCCATCTATTATCTGAAATGACCTTGCCTTTGCCTTGTATATGTCAATAGGTACGAACTCAAAGCCCCTTGCATACATTTCCTGAACAATACGCATATCCTTAAGCTCATCATCTTCAACATTGGATATCGTGCCGTCTGCTTTCTTAGCTTTGTAGTCATTAATATAATACTCCAATCGTTCCCTTCCCATTGCCATTTTTTCATAATCAAAGGCATTGGCTCTTATACTGTAATATGCACAGTAGTAAGCCAGCGGATAAAACACCTTGCAGTAAGCTACTCGCCATGCCATCATAACGTAAGCTGCGGCATGTGCCTTCGGGAACATATACTGGATTTTATTACAAGACCATATATACCAGTCTGGAACACCGTGTTCCCTCATAATCTGCTCCCATTCAGGTGTAAGTCCCTTACCTTTTCTTACCTTCTCCATTATTGTAAATGCAAGCTCACTTTCAAGTCCTTTCTGGATAAGGTATATCATAATGTCATCTCGTGTACATATCGCCGTAGATATGGTTGCCTTGCCCTCTTTAAGAAGTGTCTGTGCGTTACCAAGCCATACATCAGTTCCGTGTGAAAGCCCTGCAATTCTTACAAGGTCAGAAAAATACTGTGGCTTAGTATCAATAAGCATCTGCATAGCAAAATCTGTACCAAACTCTGGTATTCCAAGTGCACCAAGCTTACAACCGCCAATATCCTCAGGTGTAATTCCAAGTGCCGAAGTATCCTTGAATAAAGACATTACTTCTCTTGAATCCAGTGGTATTTCCAAAGGGTCAATACCTGTTAAATCCTGCAGCATTCTAATCATAGTAGGGTCAAGATGTCCAAGAATATCAAGCTTTAATAAGTTGTGGTCGATACTATGGTAATCGAAATGTGTTGTTACAATTCCACTCTTTACATCATTAGCAGGGTGCTGTACCGGTGTAAATGAATGTATCTCATCACCAATAGGAAGAACTACAATTCCTCCTGGATGCTGTCCTGTTGTTCTTCTTATATCTATACAACCCTCAGCAATACGTTCTATTTCACAACGGCGTTTAACCTTGCCTCTTTCCTCAAGATATTTAAGAACATATCCATACGCTGTCTTTTCGGCAACAGTACCGATTGTACCAGCCTTGAATGTCTGTCCCTTTCCAAATATAACCTCTGTATAAGCGTGTGCCTTACTCTGGTATTCATTAGAAAAGTTAAGATCGATATCAGGCTCTTTGTTACCCTTAAATCCTAAAAAGGTTTCAAATGGTATATCAAAACCTAATTTATTTAACTTATGACCACAATTAGGACACACCTTATCTGGCATATCACAGCCTGCACCACCAGCGAACTTCTTAACTTCCTCTGAATCAAAGTCAACATAAAAGCACTCTGGACAAAGATAATGCGGACTAAGCGGATTAACCTCTGTAATACCAGCCATAGTTGCCGCTAAAGATGAACCAACAGAACCTCTTGAACCTACAAGGTATCCATCATCATTTGACTTCCATACAAGCTTCTGTGCAATAATATACATAACGGAGTAACCATTAGATATAATTGAATTAAGCTCACGCTCAAGTCTTTCTGTAACAATCTGTGGAAGTTCTGGTCCATATATTTCGTGTGCCCTGTTATGGCATATATTCCTTAACATCTGATCTGAATTCTCAATTACAGGAGGACGTTTATCAGGACGTACCGGACTAATCTTCTCGCACATATCCATTATCTTATTCGTGTTAGTTACAACTATCTCATATGCCTTATCATTTCCAAGATAATCGAACTCCTGAAGCATTTCCTCTGTAGTATGCAGATACAGTGGTGGCTGGTTATCCGCATCGTCAAAGCCTTTTCCTGCCATAATTATTCTACGGTATATTTCATCTTCTGGATTAAGAAAATGCACATCACACGTTGCAACTACAGGCTTGTCGAACTTTTCACCTAAAGATATGACTCTTCTGTTAAGATCTCTTAAGTCCTCCTCGTCTTTAACGTAATAATCTTCCTTCTCAATCATAAAACTGTTATTACCGATTGGCTGCACCTCAAGATAATCATAGAAATTAACTATTCTTGCAATCTCCGCATCTGATCGTCCATTTACCATAGCACGGAACAACTCTCCTGCCTCACACGCACTTCCTATTATAAGACCTTCCCTGTACTTATTAACAAGGCTCTTTGGTATCTTGGGAAATCTGTTAAAATACTGCAGATGTGAAGCCGACACAAGCCTGTACAGATTAATTCTTCCCATCTCATTAGAGGCAAGTATTATACAGTGGTACTGGTGAAGCTTCTTAATTGACTCATCATCAAGCGTTCCCTCTTCATTAAGCTTATCAAGTGTATATATATCCCTCTCATAAAGCATCTGCACAAGCTTTAAGAATATATGTGCTGTTGCCTCTGCATCATCAACCGCCCTGTGGTGGTTATCAAGCACAACATTAAGATGCTTGGTTAATGTATCAAGCTTATAATTATGTAATGCCGGTATAAGGAACTGTGACAAAAGCACTGTATCTATATAAGTAGGTGCAAATTCTATCCCCATTTTCTCAGCATTATTAATTATAAAACTCATATCAAATTCCGCATTGTGGGCTACCATAACACAACCCTTACAGAATTCTATAAAATCAGGCAGTATCTGCTCGATAGTTCCTGAATTCATAACCATCTGGTCATTAATACCTGTTAAATTCTCAATTCTAAAAGATATAGGTATCTGTGGATTAACAAATGTTGAAAATCTGTCTACAATCTCATTATTCTTAATCTTTACCGCACCTATCTCTATTACCCTGTCTACCAAGGCCGAAAATCCCGTTGTTTCCAGATCAAATACAACGAATTCCCCTTTAAAGTCCTGTCCAGCCGGATTAATTACTATCTTCCTGGTATCATCGACAAGATATGCCTCAACACCATATATAACCTTAAAATCTAACTTCTCACCTTTTTTCTTATACTTAAACTCCAGATCCTGCATAGTGTGATAAGCTTCCGTGAACGCCTGCACAACTCCGTGGTCAGTAATCGCAATTGCCTTGTGTCCCCAGCTTATCGCCTGCTTTATTATATCCTTGGCATAAGATACACCATCCATATCACTCATCTTGGTATGGCAGTGAAGCTCTACCCTCTTATGAAGTGATAAGTCATTTCTTACTGACCTGTTATCACTTCCTTTTCGTATTCCTGACACATTGGCTATAGTAATCTCCTGATCATACTTATCCATTGAAGCTATGCCTTTTATCTTAAGAAAATTACCCTTTTTAATGAATTCATAAAGATCTGGAAGCTGTTCATTTCTTGCAAACATTTTCACTACAATGCTGTCTGTAAAATCTGTAACAACGATAGATAATATAGTTCTTTCGTTTCTTATCTCTCTTGTTTCTATGCTTCTTATCATACCATTTATGACAACTTCACCTATTGGCGATTCTATCTGTTCTATGGCAGTAACTTCATCGTCAAAGTCCCTTCCATATAATATATCTGTATTAGCTGGCTTTCTATAACGTGTAAGATCTTTTCCAGAAGCTCCTCTTTCATTAAAAAATGCAGCGGCTTTAGCTTTCTGTTCGGCATACTTTTTGTTCTTCTCTGCCCCATTATCGCTCTTGGCTTCTTCGCCTGCTGCCATAAAGTTATCTTCAATCTGCTTAATTCTAAGATTAAGCTTATGTTCATTTTCTTTCTCATAACGCTTCTCAAGCTTGGCAACATACTTATATTCAACATCTATCTCAAAGCCAAAACGGTTAAGAAATATAAGCTGAAAATATTCCTTAAGGTCATCTGCATAGGTTCTTGCAAGAAATCCGTCCTCTAATGTAAGCACAAGCAGGTCATCCTTTTCAAACTCCCACGTTGAATTCTTTAAAAGATTATACTCAAGTGTCCAGTATTTCTCCAATTCAAATAATATGCTGTCATAATACACATCCATTATTGTCTGTGGCGTATACTGCTTTGACAGATTATATCTGTCTATAATTCTTACATCCATATTCTGTATACGGAATATCTGCTTTTTAAGGGCATCTTCTACCCTGTATATTATCTTCTTGCTTATAACCCTGTCATTCTTTATGTATACTCTCGCCAATGAGTTCGTTGATGTCTTGGATACTCTCGTAACCTCAACATTTTCCATATACATACCAATATCCTCTGGCAGTTTTAATGTCTTAAATACTTCAAAAAATCTACGCATCTTTAACCAACACCTTCTGCCAAAGGATAATAATAATCAGTCTTTCCAATTATCTAATTCGTCCTTCAGCACTGCTAACAGTTTATCTTCTTCAAACTTCTTAATTATTTCGCCATGCTTTATAAGAACACCACAGCCGTCACCACCTGCTATTCCTATATCAGCCTCCTTAGCTTCTCCAGGGCCATTTACAACACAGCCCATAACAGCTATCTTAATATCAAGGTCATAGTTTCTAACAAGCTCCTCAACCTTTGAGGCAAGACCGATAAGGTCAATTTTAGTTCTTCCACAGGTAGGACAAGATACAACCTCAATACCACCTTTTCTTAAACCAAGTGTCCTAAGAATAAGCTTAGCTGCCTCTATCTCCTTTACAGGGTCATCTGTAAGTGAAACTCTTATTGTATCACCTATGCCCTGTCCTAATATAAGCCCAAGACCTATTGATGACTTAATGCTTCCGCTGAATAACGTACCCGACTCGGTAATTCCAACGTGAAGCGGATAATTAGTCTTCCTTGCTATAAGTTCGTGTGCCTTAACACACATCATTACATCTGACGATTTAATGCTTATAACAAGATTATCATAACCAAGATCTTCTATAATCTTTACTTTATCAAGTGCACTCTCAACAAGTCCTTCGGCTGTAACACCGCCATATTTCTCTATAAGGTCTTTCTCAAGTGAACCACTGTTGACCCCTACTCTTATAGGGATATTCTTAGCCCTGGCAGCATCTACAACAGCCTTAATCTTATCTGTTCCACCGATATTGCCTGGATTAATTCTTATCTTGTCAGCACCATTATTAATTGCCTCTATTGCCATTCTGTAATCAAAATGTATATCTGCAACCAATGGAATATGAATATGCTTCTTAATCTCCTTGATTGCTTTAGCGGCATTAATATCTGGAACTGTACATCTTATAATATCACAGCCTGCTTTCTCTAAAGCCAGTATCTGGCTGACAGTTGCCTCAACATCATCAGTTCTTGTGTTAGTCATAGACTGAATCATTATAGGATTGCCGCCACCGATTAACTTATTGCCTATTTTTACAACCTTTGTATTATCTCTATACATATTAAGCCTCATTTCTTAATTAAAAAAGTCCTCTTATATCTTTAAACATAACATATATCATAAGAACAAATAAGAATATCATACCAACAAAATGCACCATACCCTCGTGTTCTTTCTTGACCGGCTTGCCTCTTAATACTTCAAGTATAAGAAATACAAGTCTTCCGCCATCAAGTGCCGGTATTGGAAGAAGGTTCATAACGCCAAGGTTGGCACTTATAAGTCCTGCAAGATTTAAAAGATTAAGGATTACATAAAATGTTCCATCTGCCTTGCTTTCTTCTACAATATTACTCATAGCACTTACTGTTCCGACAGGACCAGAAAGATCATTAATCCCCACCTGTCCTGTAAACATCATTCCAAGGCTCTTAACTACAGTATTAACACTATATCCAACTTCCTTAAATGCATAGCCGATTACTGATATAGGCGAAACCTTCTGTCTTGCCCCATAACTTGCAAAGCCTGTATAGTAATATTCATTCTCTACAGAATCCGGTGTCACATTTAACTGCATTGTACTACCATCTCTGTTTATTGTAATATCAACACTCTCGCCATTACACTGTCCTACAAGCTCAATAATCTTGGTACTTCCGTCAACTGCAACGCCATTAACCGCTGTTATTATATCACCCTTCTTAATCCCAGCCTTCTGTGCTGGTGTTCCGTCAGATACGCCTGCTATTGTCCCATTCTGCTCTAAAGTAACACCCATCTGGTACTTCTGCTGTTTAACATATTCAGGAGTAAGAGTTGTTGTATATTTCTGTCCATCTCTTTCATATGTTATATTCATAGTATCATCAGCGTGGTACACCCTATAGAAAGAATAATCCCTGTAAAATGTTATCTTCTGGTTATTAACCTTTATAATCTTGTCACCTTCCTGAAGCCCTGCACTTACCGCTGGTGAATTATCATATACAACATCAACCATACAAGGGTCATAGCCTATACTTCCAATAATTACAACCGAGCAGACAAATGCCAGTATAAAGTTAAATATTGGTCCAGCTGCTATAACTGCAATCCTTGCCCACACTGATTTATTAGCAAATGATTTGGACATATCATAGCCAGCTTCCAGTGCTTCCTGCTTTTTCTTCTCAGACATATAGCTTCCAGCCGATGTATTATCAGATGAATACCTTGAAGTATTGCCAAAGCCATTATCTTCTGCTGTTTTACCATTGCAAAAGTCATTATCCAACTCGCTTCCAGCTTTGCCAGTATTATTGCCTTCTGTTGCATCTTCCTGCTCATCATCATCTGCCTCTAAGAAATCCTCACCAAGCATTATACAGGCTCCACCAAAAGGAAGCAGCTTAAGACTATATTCTGTTTCACCTTTCTTAAAATGTATAAGCTTAGGTCCAAATCCAAGTGAGAATTCCACAACTGTAATTCCATTTGCCTTAGCTACAATAAAATGTCCAAACTCGTGTATAATTATGATTATGCTTAATACAAGTATCGCTAATATTATATTTATAACCACTCTGCTCCTCCATTCTTCAAACGGTTTTCTATCATTTCATAGACTGTCTGTTCTGTTTCTAATATTTCGTCTACAGACGGATTATCAATATAACGTACTTCATTCATTGCATACTCTATAATATCAGGTATATCAAGATACTTTATCTTTCTGTCAAGGAACTTTGCAACTGCAAGCTCATTTGCCGCATTAAATGCTGTTGGAATGTTACCGCCCTTATCAGAAGCTGTATAAGCAAGCTTAAGTCCTTTAAATGTATCCATATCAGGCTTTTCAAATGTAATATTGCCAAGTTCAAAGAAATCCACTCTCTTAGTATTAAGCTCTCTTCTATGAGGATAATAGAGGGCATACTGTATAGGAAGGCGCATATCAGGACTTCCAAGCTGTGCCATTATTCCTCCGTCAATGAATTCAACCATAGAATGTATTATGCTCTGTGGCTGTACAACCACAGTGACCTTAGATGATGGAACATTGAATAACCACTGTGCTTCCATTACCTCAAGGCCTTTATTAACCATAGTTGATGAGTCTATTGTTATCTTTCTTCCCATAGCCCAGTTAGGGTGGGTAAGTGCATCCTCAACTGTCACATTTACAAGGTCAGCTCTTTTCTTTCCTCTGAATGGACCGCCTGATGCTGTAAGAAGTATTCTTTCAACCTCCTTAGGATATTCTCCGTTAAGTGACTGAAATATCGCTGAATGTTCGCTGTCTACAGGATATATATTAACATTATTGTCCTTAGCAAGCTTCATTATAATATGTCCTGCTGTTACAAGTGTCTCCTTATTGGCAAGTGCAATATCCTTATGTGCTTCAATTGCTTTAATCGTTGGAACAATGCCCATCATTCCAACAACGGCCGTAAGAACAATATCAGCTTCTTTATGTGTTGCCGCTTCTATAAGTCCCTCATCACCATACACTATCTTTACATCAATATCTGAAAGCAGAAGCTTTAACTCGCCCGCAAGCTTTTCAGTTCCAATACATACCAAAGATGGTCTGAATTCCCTTACCTGTTCTGCTAATTCTTTCACTCTTGTTCCTGCTGCAAGTGCAACAACCTTTATATCTTTATTTCTTCTAATAACATCTAAAGTCTGAGTTCCTATTGAACCAGTCGAACCTAGAACTGATATTCCTCTCATTATCTACACCCTTTCCTAATCTATACTATAGTAACTTTAAAGTCCTATACTGTTAAGCAGTATTATCGCCCAGTATACAACCGGTGCTGTGAATATTACGCTGTCAAATCTATCCATAATTCCACCATGTCCCGGAATTAATGTACCATAATCTTTAACATTATAATTTCTCTTAATTGCAGATGCCGCCAAGTCACCAACTATTGACAATAACGCCCCTGCAAGGCTTGCTACTGCAAATGCCACAGACGAATTATCAATAACACCTGCCATTTTAGAACTTACTAAAGCTCCGTATACCGCACCGAGTATTGTTGCACCAATCACTCCGCCTATTGCACCTTCAACCGACTTCTTAGGTGATAACACAGGTGCCATTTTGTGCTTTCCTATGCACACTCCTGTGAAATAAGCAAATGTATCATTTCCCCACGAAGCAATAAATATAAGCCACACAATAAATATTCCATTATCTGACATTCTTGTTTCATATATATAAGCTATCATCACGGTTACATATATGATTCCAAAGAATGCCCACATAACATTTTCCGCCTTATACTTTGGAAACGTGAATACATACACGCTCATCATAACAAGAAATGTTACTACAAGAATTAGCGTAGTATATCTATGCTCTGCTATGTTAAGGCTTATAAAATATGCTATTGTTGCCGCATATGCACATATTCCCAATGGTGTCTTTTGAAGATTGGTGACCCTTAACAATTCAAAATTACCTATAAGTGCTACCATAAGACATACCGCATATAACAGCCAGCCACCAAAATACAATGATGGAACGGCAATTGCCACAAGGCATATTCCGCTTATTATCCTCTTTAACAAATTCTATTCCTCCTTAACTCCGCCATATCTTCTGTCTCTTTTATTATATTTCTCACAAGCCTTAATAAGTTCTTCCCTATTAAAATCCGGCCAGAATACATCTGTAAAGTAGAATTCTGTATATGCAAGCTGCCATGGAAGATAATTAGAAAGTCTTTGCTCGCCACTAGTTCTTATCAAAAGATCCGGGTCAGGAATATCCTTTGTGTCAAGATTAGCATTTATCATAGCCTCATCTATAGCCTCTGGTGCAATCTTTCCCTCTTTAACATCCTGTGCAATCTTCTGGACGGCTCTTACAATCTCATCTCTGCCACCATAATTGATTGCTATTGTGAAATTGAGTCCTGTATTATTCTTAGTCTTTTCTTCAAGATTATTAATACTCTCAACTATATCATCACTTAATTCTTCCCTGCGTCCTATAACACGGCACCTTACATTGTTCTTCATAGACTTCTTGACACAATCTTTAAGATACTTTCTTAAAATGCTCATAAGAGTGCCTACTTCTTCTTCTGAACGCTTCCAGTTCTCTGTTGAAAAAGCATATACTGTAAAATATTGTATGCCAAGGTCATCTGCAACATACAACATATCTTCTACAACTTTACTTCCCTGCATATGTCCATATGTTCTTGGCATATGCTTCTTTTTAGCCCAGCGTCCATTACCATCAAGTATGACAGCAACATGAGCAGGTATCTTAAGCCCTAATTCCTCATTATATTTATCCATACATTACCCCACAGTCAATATTTTATAGTTTCATATATCGGTATCCTTATTACTTTATATTTAGATACATTTATCATTTCATATATTATTATATTTTTATATGCCAGATAGCATCATTATATTAATGTATATATAATATTATCCATATAACTTATTAGGAGGCTGTTGCTATAAACCAACAGCCTCCCCATATATTATTCATTATACTGTAAGTATCTCAGAAGTCTTTTCTTCTATTGCCTTATCTATTAAAGCTATATATTTATCTGTAAGCTTCTGAACATCATCTTCAAGATTCTTAGCTTCATCATCTGAAAGCTCTCCTGCCTTGTTCTCTTTCTTAACAGTATCATTAGCATCTCTTCTTACATTTCTTATGGCAACCTTAGCATTGTCACCCTTCTTCTTAACGTCCTTAGCAAGTTCTTTACGTCTTTCCTCTGTAAGTTCAGGGAATATAAGTCTTATTACCTTACCATCATTATTAGGTGTAAGTCCAAGGTCTGATACAAGAATAGCCTTTTCAATATCTTTAATAAGGCTTGCTTCCCAAGGCTGAATCTGAATCATTCTTGCTTCTGGAACAGAGATATTAGCCACCTGCTGAAGTGAAGTAGGTGTTCCATAATAATCAACCTTAATTTTATCTAATATATGTGGGTTAGCTCTTCCTGCTCTTATTGTTGTGTAGTCCTCTTTTAATGAGTCTACTGATTTCTTCATTTTATCTTCGTATTCTTTAATGTCACTCATTATATTTCTCTCTTTCTTAATATCTTTTATTATATAACTGAATATTACAATAAATCGGCAAATTAATCAACAGTTACAATTGTTCCATTAAATTTACCTGAAAGTGCATTAACAATGCTGTCTTTCTCATTAAGTCCAAATACCATAAGCGGCATCTTATTCTCCATACACATAACAGAAGCCGTCATATCAATTACGCCAAGATGCTTATCAACAACATCTGTAATGGATATTTTATCATACTTCTTAGCTTTTGGATTGATCTTAGGGTCGCTGTCATATACGCCATCAATTGCCTTAGCTAAAAGTATAGCATCTGCATCTAATTCAATGGCTCTAAGCACTATACCTGTATCTGTTGAGAAATATGGATGTCCTGTTCCACCTGCAAAGAATACAACCATCCCCTTTTCAAAATACTTATTAGCTCTATCCTTAGAGAAAAGCTTTGTCATACTTCCACACTCAAATGGTGTAAGTATATTAGTCTTAAGTCCCTGTGATCTGAATATTTCTGATACATATATGCAGTTCATAATGGTTGCAAGCATACCAATCTGGTCAGCCTTTGTTCTGTCGATATTATCATTAGAACGTCCTCTCCAGTAGTTACCACCACCAATTACAACACCTACATTAATGCCTTTGTCTATAATCTGCTTTACCTGTCCTGCTATATCCATAATTAATTCATCATCATAGCCTGACTTCTTATCACCTGATAAAGCTTCTCCACTTAACTTAAGAATTACTCTTTTAATGTCGTTCATATTATTTCTCCATTCTTTATATATATTGTATTTTATCAGAGTACTAACTATTATCTTTACCGATTATTAACTGTTATTTCTTTATTATCTATAATATCTGTTAATTCGCTGGCCTGCTGCCGGCTGTACTGTTATCAGCTGACATATTATCTGCTGCTTTGCCATCGACCGCTCTGTCGTTAGCTGACTTACTATCTGCTTCTTTGCCATCGACTGCTCTGTCGTTAACTGACTTGCTATCTGCTGACTTGCTGTCTAACCCTGCTGTCTCTTTATTGACACTACTCTTAATCTCGTCTTTGTTATGCTTTCCAACTGCCTTTATATCAAATATTGAAGATGTATCAACATCGGCATAGCACTGCGAACATCTTCCATCTATTGTAGCTCCATTATTAATCTGAACTGACTTAGACTTAATATCACCAACTATTACAGCGGATGAGTCTATGACAACCGGGCCATTAATGTCCACATTACCTTTAACAGCACCAGCTATAACGGCAGATGTTGCTGTTATATTACCTATAACAACTGTACCCTGCCCTATCTTAGCTGAACCCTTAGACTGTATATCTCCTGAAATCTTTGCATTATTAGCAAACACTTCATTAGCCATAATCGCTCCTTCTATTGTACCGCTTACTGTAAGCTTTCCACAGCAGGCAACATTACCTTCAACAGTTCCAAATACATCTATAGAACCTACTGAGTCCAAATCACCGCTGACAACAAGACCTGCTGTTATAACCGCTGTCTCCTCTGCCATCTGCTCTAACTCCGATCTTGGTTCATCTTGTGCAACACTGTCACTGAACGTCTCTATAGCTTCGCTCTCATTATTAAGCTCTGCCTCAAGCTTATCTGTAATAGACTCTCTGCTCTCTGAGCCTGTAAGCTCACTTTTCATTCCAGCTGCTAACTTAGCCAGATCATTATCTTCTAATGTATTGACCATCATATCTTCTTTAACTTCTTTTCCAAGTCTGCTGAATACATCTTTAGAATTATCATCAGATTTACTGCCAAATAAGCCCATCTTAATCCTCCATTAGTCTGATATATATAAAATATTGTCCATTATAACCAGCACTGATTATAACCATAATTCAAGCCTGTCTTATAATGCAAACCAGCCAAAAAAATGTATTGCATTATAACAATCATTATCCGATTAATTATAACACAATACATTATATTCTTCAATATTAATTAATCTCTAAGTGTGAACTGTGAAATTAATTCATTCATAGCTTCTGCCTGTGCAGAAAGCTCTTCACTTGTAGCAGAACACTCTTCTGATGCTGCTGAGTTAGACTGTACAACTTCTGAAATCTGGTCGATTCCCTTTTCAGCCTCTCTCATAGCTGCAATCTGAACATTAGAGTTCTCGCTAAGCTGCTTAGATACATCAGCAATATCATTGATTCCCTGAACAACTGAATCCATTGATTCAGCAACCTTCATAGCTACTGTATTACCTTCTTCTATTTCATTTAAAGCGCCTTCAATAAGAGTTCTTGTATCAACGGCTGACTGGGCACTCTGGTCAGCAAGCATTCTAATCTGCTCAGCAACAACTGCAAAGCCCTTACCAGCCTCACCTGCTCTTGCTGCCTCAATAGCTGCATTAAGAGAAAGAAGATTAGTCTGGCTTGCAATACTTTCAATATCAGAAATGATATTCTCAATCTTCTTAGATGTATCACTAATACGCTGCATAGCTTCCATAAGTGAGTGCATCTCTACCTTGCTGGCATCAGCATTCTTCGCATGGTCTACAGCCTTGTCACTTGTCTTTTGTAAATTATCTGCTGTATCTGCAATCTGCTCAGTAAGAGTTGCTATTGTAGCCTGAAGCTCTTCAACAGCTCCAGCCTGTTCTGTAGCGCCTTCTGCTAATTCCTGTGCAGACTGTGCAAGGTTCTCTGAACCTACTGTTACCTGCTGTGATGATTCATCAACACTCTTAAGTGTAGCATCCATCTTTCTATTCATATTACGAATTGCATCTTTAAGATTAACAAATTTACCAACATATTTATCTTCGATATCTGTCTTAATCTTAAAGTTACCGGCTGCCATCTCATCCATAAGTCTGCTTAAGTCGCTGATGATAAGATTAAGGTCAGCAGCCATCTCCTTAGCTACATTATTCATATAAGCTATCTCATCATCAATCTCACTTTCTGGGAATTCGCTGTCAAGATCACCTGCTGCGAACTTCTTAAGTCTTTCAGCCAATGCTTGTACTGGCTTCTCAATATTATCAGCAATTCTTCTTCCAAGGTGTGTTGACATATATACACTAAATGCAATAATTGCAACAACTAAAACAATTAATATATACATAAGAACATTCAATGTATTCTGTACTTCATCACCCTTAGTAACATTGATATCCATTATATTCTTTAATGCAGCATATACATTATCGTACATAGGTGAAAGCTCTTCAATCTCTTTCTTCTGAGCTGCACCAGAAGCTCCATTATCTGTTGTAGCACCCTGCTTTAAAATGCTGTCAGCCTTGGTCCAGTAACCATTAAGTGCTGATTCAACCTGTGCATAAGCATCTTTACCGGCCTTAGTTACTATTGTCTTCTCAACATCTGCCATATAACCTTCAAATGCTGACTTCTTAGTCTCATACTTCTTCTGTTCATCAGCAATCTCATTCATATCTGTATAACCAATTACAGCTCTTAACGAACTTCTTGCCTCAGAGAATGTTACCATAGCCTTACCAATATCTCCCTGGGCAAATCCATAATTAGTAAGTGCATTATGATACTGGCTGCTTATTACAAATAATGAAATACCACATATAACAAGACCAATACTGCATACAAGAGAAATCATAGCAAAGCTCTTGTTCAACCTTTTTCTAATCGAATCTTTTACATTCATATTTTTCTCCTTTTTATGTAACTTTTTGTTTCATACAAGGCGTGCATAAAATACACATAATATTATACCCCACATATATTAATTGTCATATGCTGTTATATTATATTCTAAATATATAACACACTAATATATACTTCGCAGCATTACATATTTACTTTTTAATATGACATAATATGACTACTTCGTAGTCACTTAGAAGTTTCTTCGAAACTTCGGATGCGTGGAAAAGCAACGCAGTGCATATGATATAATAAATCCAATTTTCCAACAATTATTATCCAAAATTAACACGTCTCATATATAACTTAGATTTATTATATCAATCACTCTTTTATATTTCAATAGAAATTATTAATTTTTATTAAATACTATTCATTAAAAAAACCATATCCTGTATTAACAAGATATGGTTTAGTAAGTATAATTATTAATTACTTAAGCTGAGCTGCAACTTCCGCTGCGAAATCTTCATTCTTCTTCTCAAGACCTTCACCAACTTCAAAACGAACAAACTTCTTAATAGTAAATGGTGAACCAGCTGCCTTGCCTACTTCTGCAATATACTTAGATACTGACTGCTTTCCATCCTCAGCCTTAACATATACCTGATCCATAAGGCAGATTTCCTTAAGCTGCTTAGACACACGGCCTTCTACTAATCCATTAAAAATCTTATCAGCAGCAATATTAGCTCTGTCAGCTAATGCAAGCTCAGCTAACTGAGAAGCAGCTTCCTTTGAAAGGAAGTTGAATAAATACTGCATATTGCTCTTATGTTCTTCATATGTTGCAATATCTTCATCGCTCCATACTTTATCATTAACAGCCTTATCAATTAACTTATTTAAGATTGGCTTTGGAAGAGTAGCTGGGTCATTTAACGCACTCTCTTCGATGATTTCTCTTAACTTAGTAAGTTCTTCCGCTGACATATCATTTCTACTGATATACTGTGGGTTCATAGCTGCTATCTGCATAGCAATGTTAGTAAGTGCTTCTTTAACTGCATCTCCTGTAGCACCTTCTGCTGCAACAAGAACGCCAATTCTTCCACCACCGTGAACATATGAAGCAACACAGTCACCTGTAAGCTTTTCAAATCTTCTTAAAGAAAGCTTTTCACCGATTACGATAGTCTTTTCTTCAAGCTCAGACTTCATATCAAGAATTGCACATACATCTTCGCCATCTCCAGCCTTATCAACTGAAGCCTTAAGAGCCTTATCAGCTACGTTCTGAACAAATTCCTGGAATACAGCGTTCTTTGCAACGAAATCTGTCTCTGAGTTAACTTCTACTACTACTGCTGTGTTGCCTTCTGATGCAACTCTTGTGATACCTTCTGCTGCGATTCTGCCGGCTTTCTTTTCTACCTTAGCTGCTCCGCTCTTTCTAAGAACATCAACAGCTGCTTCCATATCTCCATCTGTCTCTGTAAGAGCCTTCTTACATTCCATCATACCTGCACCAGTAGACTCTCTAAGTTCTTTAACCATTGCTGCTGTAATTGCTGCCATTTTACTTTCCTCCAAATTATAATATTTTAAAATAATCTTAAAAAATGCTTCAACCTGAAACTACAGGCTGAAGCATACATAAACTTAAGTCAAACCTTAAATATTAAGCTTCCTCAGCTACTTCTTCTGCATCAGCGGCTACAGCTTCTTCACCCTGATTAGCTTCGATAACAGCGTCAGCCATCTTTGAAACGATTAAGTTAACAGCTCTGATAGCGTCATCGTTACCAGGAATAACATAATCTAATTCATCTGGATCACAGTTAGTATCAGCGATACCGATTAATGTGATACCAAGTGCGTGTGCTTCCTGAACGCAGATTCTTTCCTTCTTAGGATCTACGATAAAGATAGCATCTGGAATTCTCTTCATTTCCTTGATACCACCAAGGTTCTTCTGAAGCTTTTCTAATTCCTTCTTTAAGTTAATAACTTCCTTCTTAGGAAGAACATCAAATGTTCCATCTTCCTGCATTGTTTCGATTTCTTTAAGTCTTGCAATTCTTGACTGGATTGTCTTGAAGTTAGTGAGCATACCACCTAACCATCTTTCGTTAACGAAATACATACCACATCTTGTAGCTTCATTAGCGATTGCATCCTGTGCCTGCTTCTTTGTACCTACGAAAAGGATTGTACCACCATCAGCAACGATATCAGAAACTGCCTTATAAGCTTCATCAACCTTTCCTACTGACTTCTGTAAATCGATGATATGGATACCATTTCTTTCTGTGTAGATGTACTCAGCCATCTTAGGATTCCATCTTCTTGTCTGATGTCCGAAATGAACACCTGCTTCAAGTAACTGCTTCATTGAAATTACGCTCATTTTAATACCTCCATTGGTTAAATTATCTTTTGCAGGCTTCCTGGATTATGCAACACATCCCGTATAGCCACCGTCTGCGTACAACGGCACCCGCTATGCCATCCACCTGCATGCTTTTTCACACGAAATGTATTATATCAATACCATTAAATAATTGCAAGCATTTTTTATACAAAAACAAACAGCAAAGATAAATACAGGCTGACCAAATAATCTTAGTCAGCCTGTGTGTTATTATTATTATCTACATCGCTTCTTGTTATTATTCTTGCGATATTCTCATATGAATCACCCTTAATCAATTCAAAGTTGCCCTGCTGGACTATTCTTGAATATCCATAAGTTGCCATATACTGTGTAAAAGCATCTGCATCTTCTATAACACCCTTATTCTTAAGTATCTTTGATATATCAGCCGCAACCTTTATATTCTTAGGATTGATATTAACTATAACCTTATCTTCCTCCGATACATACCTTGTTGTAGCTGTAGTAGAACTATCCGTCGCTTTTACTACCGAATTCTTTGCTGTGTCAGCTGATGTTGTATCTTCGTTACCCTTATTCTCTGAATGTTCTGTGCTTTCAGCCTGTATTGTTTCATTATCTTTATCCAATTGTGTTGTATAGGCTATAACAGAACCAGTCGTCTCCTGTGGGACATTTGAACCATTAACATTATTATTAACCGCTGTAACTTTGTCAGCAATAAGCATAATAAGAACTGCGATAATAATTCCGCTTCCAAGACCGCTTAAATAATATCTTAACTTCATTGTATAATGCACCTGTTCCTTAATTCTAACATAATTTCACCTGATAACAATCAGTATTAATCACTTTATACACTAACCTCATTAACCAGTAATTACTTTTATTCGCCTGCTGCATTAACATATAACTTGATAACAAGACGAACCTCTCCAACTCCAAACTTTAAACGTTTAGCTATATCAATATCGTTATAGCCATTATTATATAAGGTCATAATCTTCTGATTCTTATCTAACTTATCATCAAGTGGAAATTCATCAACACTTATTCTCTGTGGTGCTTTCTGTGTTTCATCAAGCTTTATAAGTCTTTCCCTTACTGTTCCCATTCCTCTTGCCTGTGTGTTAGTTGCATTGACACTCTTAACTGTAGTCTTAATCTCTTTATCCTTCTCGTTAAGCATATCATACATAAACATTACTTCATTATGATTACGATTGATTTCTTTTAGAACATTGTCTGCATACTCATTCATTTCAAGAATCTTGGTATTGGATATTTTATCAAGGCTTGCCTCAGTCTTTTCTTCTATATCCTGCATTTTCTTCTCAATTATATCATCTATAGCCTTTGATACCTGTGACACTTGCTTTGCCGAATCATAATCTGATACATATGAAGCAGTATCAGCCTGTTCTTTATTATCAGTTATTCCTAGTATAATGCTTATTATAACGCATATTATACCTATAACTATTAAAACTATCGCTACAGTTCCCATTATCTCTCCATTAATCATACTTTGACGTCAAAGTCTATATCTTCCAAGTCTTTAATAAACACTTTACCGTCTTCTGATGTCTGATTTTTCCTTTCTTTATGTCCAGACTGATACTCGTTATCACTTTTATCCTTAGCATCAAACTTTTTCTGTCTGTTATTAGGGTCTTCTTTATGATTCACCTGTTCAGCTCTTGTGTGGATATCTTTCTGTAACTGAACCGCCGTCGTCTGCTGTTCTACCATAGGTCTGACATCTTCATTATGTCTGACTTGTGATACCGTATTCTGCTGTTGAATCATACCAAATTCCATCGGTCTTACTATCATATCAACACCTCTTTATCACAATTAACCACTTAATAATTAAAGTGGCAGACTCTTTATTTCAGCTCCTTCTTTTCTGAACTGGCAATAATCATATTTTTCTTTCAGGAACATACATATATCACCAAACATAAGCTTAGTACCAACATAAGCCCTGTTGCTTACCTTTATACAAGCATTCTTTTCTTCACCTATGCAGGATCTTATGTCTTCGTATTCTTTCTTTTCTTTAGCCAGCTGCTGATCCATAACCAAAAGGTTACGCATAGTCTTTGAGAGCATCTCCTGCTTCTCAGGACTAAGTGTTCCTTCTGCATCCTGTTTCTTTCTAAGTGCTGTCATAAGCTGTGAAAGCTGGATTTTCTCATCCCCCATCTTACTCAGACCCTTCTTAAGCTCATCCATCCGCTTCTTCATTGTAGGGTCAACACCAACTCCTACAACTGTAGCTGTACCCATTTCATTACCTATGGTCTTTGCCTGTATCATAACTGTTGATTTAACATCACCACCTATTATAAGACCATTCTTTCCATTGGCATTGATAACACCTTTAGCTACTACCTTGCTATGAAGAATAGAGTCTGCTTCAATATTACCGCCTGCCTCAACAAGCTGTACGCTTTCTATGAACTTGGATACAATTTTACCGCCTGCCTTTATAACAGCCTTGTTCATTCCCTGAACTCCTCTGTTTAAAGTGATATCTCCACCAGCTATTACTGTTGCACCTTCAACCACACCTGTAACTACTACATTGCCCGATGCCTTAACAGTAAAGCCTGCAAGTACATTTCCTTTAATATTGACATCACCATTGTAATCTATATCACCAGTTGAGTTATCTACATCAACAAGCTCAAGCACATTAGATACAAACACTTTATCAGACTCAAGTACTACATGTCCGCTTACCAGTGTAATTAATTCTTTGCCATCTTCCGATATTACAAGATTACGCCCAAATCTGAACACAACGTGCTTTACCTTATCTGGATTAACACTTCTGTTAAGTACATCTGTTCCAGCTTCACCAACATACTCTGGATGAAGAACTGCAACTGTATCTCCCTTGGTTACATGATTAACATTCTCTAATGTATGGAAATCTACTGTGCCATCCTCGTTCATCTTTGGTCTTGGCTTTAATTCTGTATTGAACTTATATTCAACATAACCTTCCCTGCCGCTTACCGGCTCAGTTCCTTTAGCCACTGTATAGGCTTTGCCGTAATGCCTGTCTTTTAAAAACGAGTCTATAACTTCTTCATCCACACCATAAGTAACACCGATATGCTGTAAATCCCTTATAATCTCATCTTTATCTAACATTCCACCATTCTCAAAAGGAGGATAGAAACAAGCTTCCACCCTCATACAATCACTGCTTATTCTGTAATCAGCAAATTCACTACATTCCAGCTGACTTTCTTCTGACACCTTAACAGTTGTCTCTGCCGCCGAACCTGCCTTAACAGCTTCCATAAGCTTTACACTATCACAGCTTATATTCTTATTATCAACATAAAACATTACATCATCAATGCTGGCTGCTCCATAACCAGACTTAGGTGGATATACTGTAATATATAATCCATCTTCCTTTGATGAAAATTGAAAATACCCTGACATACATTCTTTAATCATATATGACTCACTTTCTGCTTTTTGCCACTATATTTCTGCACTACAGCTTTTGTCTACGCTGGAAACATATAATCACCCATTATTTTCTTCATTTTACTGAGAGCCTTGGTATGAAGCTGCGATACCCTTGATTCTGAAACATCAAGCGTCATACTTATCTCTTTAAGAGTCATATCCTCATAATAGTATAACACAATAACACTTCTCTCCTTCTCTGTAAGAAGGTCTATTGCCTGTACAAGCTTCTTCTTAAGTTCTTCTTTCTCCACTACATCTTCTGGTTCTTCAAAATGTGAGTTACCCACGCTCTCCATCTTGACTTCACTTCCAGCTTCTGTATATTCATCCAATGATATAAGATTAGAAGACTTCATCTGACCTTGCCAATCGCTTAATTCATCCATTGAAATCCCTAATTCCAACGCAAGTTCATCATCTGTTGCTACTTTGCCGCTATCTGCCTCAATTTTAGCCATAGCAGCATCTATTTTCTTCTGTTTCTGCCTTAAGGACCTTGGAATCCAATCCATTTTACGAATCTGATCGAGAATCGCACCTCTTATCCTTAAACTGGCATATGTCTCAAACTTGACATTCTTACCACTATCGAACTTGTCTATCGCATCAATCAGACCAAATACACCATATCCTACAAGGTCGTCATATTCAACATTATAGCCAAGATACATATTCATTCTTCCTGCAACAAGCTTAACCAGCTGTGCATATTCAACTATGAGCTGTTCACGGATTTCGCTGTCGTGACTTGCAATATACTTTTCCCATAGCCTGTTTCTTCCCGCTTCATCCATACAAAGAATGCCCCCGTACTTAATAATAATGTATATTATCTGTTAGCTCTCTGATTACCATTCATAGCGTCAGATTCATCATTTTTGCCTTCCGTGGCCTCTTTTTCTTCGGCCTCAAGCCTCTCTTTTTCCTTCTCTAGTCTTTCAGCTTCTTCCTGTTCTTCTGCTTTGGTAATCTTTCTGTCTACTATAAAACATATAATTCTGCTCACAGCATAAAAACACACCATTACCCCTATAAGAATCCACAGGAATGAAACAAGACTATACCTGTTGATTATCATAACAACAGCAGTAATAAATCCAGCAAGCAATGTTACTATAGCAGAAACATTTCTAAATCTTTTCATAAGCTTATATAACCTTTCTTGGCTTACCAACTGATTTTATTACATATTCTCCCGTCTCTGAATAAAATTCAACTGTACGTCCATAATTCAATCCGCAATCTTCTGATAATAAACGTATATTTAATTCAGATAACTTCATCTTAACAGCCGCCACATTACGTTCACCCACTCTTAATGTGTCGTTGTTAGTATTCATCGCAAACATCTGAGCACCTCCAGCTATCTTGGCAACAAGCCTTACTTTGCTTGCTCCTAACTTTAGCATCTGGGCTACAAGCTCATCTATTCCACTGTCTGCATATTTTGCTTTATTAGAATTATTTCTAAACTGTGTACTGTCTGGCAGCATACAGTGCAGAAGTCCACTAATCTTAGTAACTGGATCATATATAGCAACTCCTACACAAGAGCCAAGTCCCAGAGTTGTTAAAACATCTGGTGACTTACCTACTTTTAAATCTGCCATACCCACTTTTATCATCTCATCTAAATTCATAATGTTACTCTCATCCCAAGAATATTATCAGCTAATAACTCCTAATGAACGAAGAATCTTATCGTATGATTCAAGCTCTGGAATAAGAAGAAAATATCCTTTAACAAAATCTAATTCGCCAAACTGTGTCTGAATTAATAATAACTTATCACCATACTTACCAAATTCTGATGCCGGAACACTTAAAAGTGCTCCAATCATATCTATAGTCATCTGCGGAACAGTCGCTATAATATTAAGCTTTGTAAGTGATGATATAGCAGTAAGATATGAACCTGATGCTATATTACCAATTTCATTCAATGCCGACATTTCCATATCAGTAAAATCTGCACTCTCATCAACAACATCATCATTCTGTAACATAAGGCTGTTAACAAGGTGATGTGCCGACTTAGTATCAAATATGAATAACATCATACCATCGATATCGCCCTCTAATCCCAAAAGAATTCCAACAACAGTCTGATCTTCACTTCCTATAATTGTTGATATATCCTTGAACTGTATTAAAGCAACATTAGGTACAGACATATCCATCTTTACGTTAAGCATTGTAGACAATGCTGTTGTAGCATTGCCTGCACCTATGTTACCGATTTCCTTTAATACATCTAACTGCATATCATTGAGCTGTTCTAAATCTACGTCTGACATATTAAACCTCAATTCCTAACATTTATATTTTATTTATTCTCTACAATAAGGCTGACTATGTCTAACAATGAAATAAGCTCTCCGCCATGCTTTCCGATTGCACTTATATAATTATTAGTAACTTCATCACCTGCTGAACGGTTAACACTTTCTGTGTCATCACTATTAAGTGTAACAACTTCTCTAACCTCGTCAACAATAATACCAATTGTAGCACCTTCAACCTTGACAATTATATATCTTGTCTTATCTGTGTATACATCATCCTCTAAGCCAAGCTTTAATCTTACACTCATTACCGGGATAATCTCACCTCTTAAATTGATTACTCCCTTATAATAATGCTGAGTCTTAGGTACTCTTGTAATATCCTGCTTTCTTACAATGTTATCAATATATTTGATATTGATACCATACTGCTCATTACCAATCTTAACTACTATATACTGTACAGTTGTTGAAACTTCTTCTTTCTTTTCTTCTATTGCATTAACATTCTCCATAACTAATGCCACCTCCTATACTAATGTGTTCGCATCGATAATTAAAGCTACTGAACCATCACCAAGAATAGTTGCTCCACTTATCATTCTATTAATATTAATATACTTGCCAAGTGACTTAATTACGATTTCCATCTGACCAATAAGACTATCAACAACAAGACCTGCGAGCTTGTCACCCTTTCTTACAATTACAACTGTAATTGTATCTGACTCTTCCTGTTCACCCGGAACATCAAGAATATCTCTTAATCTTATAAGAGGTATTACGCTTCCTCTTAAGTTGATTACCTCTTTAGCATGTATATACTTGATATCAGTTACTGGAACATCTTCAATTGTTTCAATAGCACCAAGTGATATAGCATATTTCTCATCTCCAAGCTTAACCATAAGAGCTTGAATAATAGCAAGTGTAAGTGGAAGTCTGATACTGAATGTACTTCCTTCGCCATACTTTGTCTTAACTTCTACATCTCCACCAAGTGCTTCAATCTTAGACTTAACAACATCAAGACCAACACCTCGACCTGATACATCTGTAATCTTCTCTGATGTTGAAAAGCTTGGTCTGAATAAGAGGTCAATTGCTTCTTTCTCTGTCATAGCATCAGCCTGTTCCTGAGTAACTGTACCCTTCTCGACAGCCTTTGCCTTAACTCTCTCTATATCTATACCATTACCATCATCAGATACTTCGATAACAACATTATTACCTTCCTGGAATGCATTAAGGTAAATAGAACCAACTTCCGGCTTACCTCTTTCTGCTCTTACCTCAGCACTTTCAAGTCCATGGTCAGCAGAATTTCTTAAAAGGTGCATAATAGGATCACCAATTTCATCAAGGACAGTTCTATCAAGCTCTGTCTCTTCACCAGTGATATAAAGCTCCATTTTCTTATTGAGCTTCTTATTAAGATCTCTGATCATACGAGGGAACTTACTGATTACACCTTCAATAGGCATCATTCGTACCTTCATAACTGATTCGTGAAGGTTAGTTGTTACTCTTTCAAGGTATTCAATCTGTTCTGTAAACTTCTGATTATTAGTTGTTGCTGCTTCGTCTGAAGAAATACTTGCTGATACAAGACCATTCTTAGCAATAATAAGCTCGCTGACAAGGTTCATAAGGACATCAAGCTTATCTATATCAACTCGTACTGTATGACTTACAGCCTTGTTATTAGCTGTTGCCGCCTTCTTAGCTGGCGATGCAGCCGCTGTCTTCTTAGCTTCTTCCTTCTTGGCTGGCTCTGTAACAGCTGGCTGTTTCTTAACTTCTTCCTTCTTCTCTTCTTCTGCTGGTGCATCATTAACTTCTTGAAATGGAACTGTTATTGCCTTTCCTTCTGCTGTCTTAATCTCTGATACACTCTTAATAATAGATATTACTTCATCAAGGCTTTCGTGAGATACAACAACTATTGTGAAATCTTTCTCAAACTTCTCATCTTCTATATCCTGTGTTGATGGCTCTGATTTGATAACATCGCAATGTCCTTCAAGATTCTTAAATACAAGAAATGCCCTTGCTGCCTTAAGTATACAATTCTCATCAACTGTTACTACTATCTCATATACTCCAAGACCCTTCTTTAATGCTTCATTAACTGCATTCATCTCAAAGTCTGCAAAAACAAGCTCAGATGTTGTTCCCTGTGCTGCTTCTTCTGCTGGCTGGCTGGCTGAAGCTTCTTTCTTCTCCTCTACTTCATTACCGCCAATGAATGAATTAAGTGCTTTTATTATAGGTTCATTATCATCGGTTCCTTCATCCTGTGTATTCTGGATATTGGAAACATAACTCTCAAGTGCATCAAGGCACTTGAACAATACATCACACATATCTGATGTAACTTTAATATTACCATTACGTACTTCTGAGAATACATTTTCCATATCGTGTGTAAGATTCTGCATTCTCTTATATCCCATAGTACCAGCCATACCCTTTAAAGAATGTGCTGCTCTGAATATTTCATTAATAGTATCACTATTCTCTGGTTCTTTCTCAAGAATTAATAACTGATCACTAAGAGACTGTAAATGTTCATTTGATTCATCAATAAAAATCTCTAAATACTGGCTAACATCCATTTTAAGACACCCCCACGTTTTTTGTAATTGCTTCAGCTACACGGTTTAATGGAACTACTTCATTGACCAGTCCCGTGCCAGCTATTGCCTTTGGCATTCCATATACTACACTGGTCTCTTCATCCTGAGCTATAACATATATGTTCTTATGATTCTTGTTAAGAGCCTTAATACCATTGGTACCATCTGCTCCCATACCCGTAAGGACTACACATGTAATCTCATCATAATTACTTGATGTAAGTGATTCATACATCACATTAGCACACGGTCTTAAGCCTTCTATTGGTGGTTCTGTGCTTAACTTTATAACTGAGTCAGTTCCTTTCTTCTCAATTCGTATGTGCTTACCACCTGGTGCTATATATACCCAGCCTTTCTTTATTACATCACCATCTGCGGCTTCCTTAACATTAATATCACTCATCTCGTTAAGTCTTGCTGCAAGTGACGCTGTAAAACCTGCCGGCATATGCTGAACAAGAACTACCCCTGCATCAAGCTTTGCCGGAAGCATAGGTATAACCTGCTGCAATGATTTAGGGCCTCCTGTTGAACAAGCAAGTGCGACAATCTTCTTCTTTCCAGTCTTAACACTTGTAAACATACTTCCATCAACCTTCTTGGCTGGTGTATGTACAACTGTTCTTACTGGTGCTGGAGTAATACCTGTACTTCTTGTTCTTTCTGTACGGGCTATGACCGATGTTAAAGTTCTGCCGCTCTTTAAGTCTTTCTTTACCGGAGCTATTGTCTTTGACATTGATGTACGTCTTATAGATGCCTTGGAATTAGTTGCAACATTGAGCATCTCGAATATTCTATTCTTGAATTCAACGCTCTTAGTTTCAAGATAATTCTCAGGCTTAGTGACAAAATCAAATGCTCCATATTCAAGAGCCTGAATAGTCTCTTTAGCACCTTCCCTGGCAACAGTACTTACTACAATTACAGTCTGTTCAATATGATCCTTCTGTAATCTTTGCAGGAGTTCCAATCCATTTAGCTTTGGCATATTGATATCAAGAATGACTGCACTGTATTCGTAAGGATTAGAAACAATCATATCTAATCCCTCAAGTCCATCCTTGGCAATAGCCGCAACTTCGTATTCATCGCTTTCGTTGATTATATCAGATATTACCCTTCTCATAAGTGCAGAGTCATCTATAACCAATATTTTTTTAGCCATTACTACTCAACTCCTTTTTTAAGATATTTCTTTGCTGTCCAAATATATATTTAATAATCTCCTCTCTGTCGAGTCTGTCAATATCGACAAATTGAAGTCTATTAGCAAATAATGTTCCATCATTATCATTAGCTCTTGATTCTACAACCTTGCCAATAATGCTTTTATGGGATATTGAACCATCAATATCTAAGTCAAAATCTAACATCATATAATCATCCTTCTGATATTTCTTCTTTGACTGAAGTCTTATTCCACCACCGCTTATATCAACAATCTTGCAGTTATCTATATCTTCCTGTTCTTTGCATGCAGTCTTTTCTTCTGACTTTGTATTTGTGTCAGCTTCTTCATCTGCTTTTACATTGAACGTTATAACCTTTTTCACACTCACCGGAAGAACACAGCTGAGTCTGAAATATTCTCTTCTCTGGAACTTAAGAAGTTCTGAATCTAACTGTATCGTAACTGTATGGATATTGTTATCCCTGCCTCTGTCAATTGCAGTGCAGTCAGCTCTGAATATCTTAGTTCCTACATAGAAATATGCATCAAATCTTTTCCCTGCCTCAAGTGGCACAATACGACCTTCATATATTGGCATAGCACACACAATACTGTCATCATTAAAATCTAATATCTGGCTTGCATATACTATTCTTTCTTCATTATTTCTTAGTGACTTCTTTGGCACTAATTCCATTCTGCTTCCTATCACAAGTGGTTTGAACATTACTGACACCTCCATACACATAGATTATCACTTTACAAGGTAATTACATCTTGCGTGAAAATACATTTTTAAAATAACTTCTAATTCCCTTTTTATGCATTGGAGCATCCCCTTCATTTCCTAACAATTCCTCAGCTATATACCTAAAATGCCTGGCTGCAAAAGAATTAGGGTATACTATTGTAACAGGCTTCTGCTTCATAACTGCCTTCCTTACAGTTGAATCCTGCGGAACACTTCCAAGATATTCCATATTAATCCCTAGGAACTGTGTTACAACTGCATTAAGCTTGTCATAAAGATTCTTTCCTTCACTCTCTGAATCAACTCTGTTAGCTACCATTCTTATTGTACACTCTTCGCTCTTGTAATTCTCATTCATACTGAGTGCTTTAAGAAGTGCATATGAATCGGTTACAGATGTCGGTTCAGGTGTAGTAACTATGATTGTCTCAGGACTTGATAACAGGAATTCCATAACACTAGGTGATATTCCAGCTCCTGTATCTATTATTATTATATCTGCCAGTGCCTCAAGGTCTGACAGCTTATTAACCAGTCTTTTAATCTGTTCCTGGTCAAGATTAACAAGATTAGCTATCCCAGAACCTCCAGAAATAAATCCAACTCCCTCTGGTCCTTCTGTTATAATATCTTTAATCTCCTTGCCCTTAAACATAAGGTCGCTTAAGTTATATTCTGGTATAACACCGAACATAACTTCAACATTAGCCAGACCAAAATCTGCATCAAGTATTATTACTTTCTTGCCCATTCTTGTAAATTCAAGTGCAAGATTGACCGAAAGATTAGACTTGCCAACACCTCCCTTTCCGCTTGTTACAGCGATAACTCTGGCATTGGTAATGCTGTTCTGATTTTGTTGTCTAATTATATTACGCAGATTTTCTGCCTGATCCATCATCATTCGCCGCCTCCTAAAAGCTGTTTGGCAATCCACTGCTCATTGATTACTTCAATGTCATTAGGAACATTCTGTCCTGATGTCGTATAAGCAAGTGGTCTGTCTGTCAACATTCTCAGATTAAGGATGTTGCCAAGTGAACAAGTTTCATCTAATTTAGTAAAAATAATTGACCAGTCTACATCATCATATTTGTCCGCTATACTCTTAAGATCTTTATATTTAGTTGTTACACTTAATGTAAGATAGCTTTCAAAATCAAACTCATCTTTTCTTTGGACAACCTGCTCTATAAATGACTTTAATTCATCCATCTGGTCGTCTGCTTTATGCGAACGTCCTGCTGTATCAATAAGTATTAAGTCATAATCCTTATAATCTGTAAGGCTCTTATCCATATCCTCAACAGAATACACAACACTTACAGGGCAATCTATAATAGAAGCATATGTATTAAGCTGCTCTACAGCCGCTATTCTATATGTATCTGCTGTAATAAATGCAACTTTTGCCTCATGCTCTAACTTAAAGCTTGAAGCTATCTTGGCAATTGTAGTAGTCTTTCCTACTCCTGTAGGTCCTATGAAGAATACGACCTTCGCCTTATCTGATAATGTAATAGCCCTAGGCTTTCCAAGCTTTAATATAATCTTCTGGTATACAGCAGAAAGAATACTGTCTATGTTAGACTCTTTCTTTAATGAGTTCTCAATCTCACCAATAATTTCATCTGCATATCTGCTGTCAACTTCATTATCAATAAGCTTCTTATAGATTAACTGTAATGATTTGTAGTTAGCATTTTCTCTCTGCTTAACCTGCTGTCTTTCAGTATTATCAGATGATGCAGTCTTAATATCTGTATCATCATTATACATGCTTCTTACGCTGCCTGCCACCCCTGAATAAGGATTAGACACAGTTCCCTGCACATCAGCCGGCTTATTCAAACTCTGGTTCTGTAAAAGATCATGCAGCGAATCAAGCTTCTGCTCTATCGCAGAAGCCGTCGAAGATGACGACAGATTAACTGAATCATCAGCCACAAGATTAATTGATGGAAGGCTTCCTGTTGAAACCATACTTCTGTTAATCATCTGTTCTTTATTCATTGTATTATCAAATGATGGTCTTGACTTGTTAATTCCATCAACAAAATCTTTTTCCTCAAGAGCTGCCGTAACTTCTACAGCATCTTTCTTAAAAAGCTTTGCAAAGCCTCTCTGCTTAATTGTCTTAACATTAAGCACAACTGCTGTGCTTCCTAATTCTTCCTGAGCTTTTATTATTGCCTCTCTTTCTGTAGGCGCTTGAAATTTCTTAACTATCATTATGCTGTCACCATCCCAACTGACTGTAATTCAACATTTGATTCCACTTCATTATATGAAATCACAATTATATCTTTATAGTAATCAGATGCTAACTTCTTAAAATACAATCTGACTATAGGCGAAGTTATAACAATCGGATTCTTTCCCATATCTTCAAGCTTCTTTAATTCTTCACCTAAAGAATCCATAATAGCTTTAGTACGGGCAGGGTCAAGTGACAGATAAGCTCCCTGTTCTGTATTCTTAACAGCCGCCATAATCTCCTGTTCAACCTTAGGGTCAAGAGTAATAACATTAGTAACCTCGTTAGGTGGAAAATACTTGCCAGAAATAGCACGCTTAAGGCTCTGTCTTACATATTCAGTTAATATATCTGTATCTCTTGTGACTGCCGCGTGATCAGCAAGTGTTTCAAATATAGTTACAAGATCCCTGATTGATATGCCTTCTGATAAAAGGTTCTGTAACACTTTCTGTATCTCACCAATACCGATAAGCTTAGGTACAAGCTCATCAATAAGTGCCTGGTTATTATCTTTAATATTGTTAATAAGATTCTGAACATCCTGTCTTGTAAGAAGTTCTGCAATATGCTGTCTTATTACTTCAGTAAGATGTGTAGCCATTATTGATGGTGGGTCAACAACTGTATATCCCATAGATTCTGCTCTTTCTCTCTGGCTTTCAGTAATCCATATAGCTGGAAGATGGAAAGATGGTTCAAATGTTGGAATACCTGTTATCTCTTCTTCTACATAACCCGGGTTCATCGCCATATAATGGTCAAAAAGTATCTCGCCCTCACTTACCTGTATGCCTTTAATCTTAATTACATACTGGTTAGGATTAAGCTGTATATTATCTCTTAATCTGATAATTGGTACTACCGCACCAAGTTCAAGAGCTATCTGTCGTCTAATCATTACAACTCGGTCAAGAAGATCGCCCCCCTGATTAACATCGGCTAAAGGTATAATACCATAACCAAACTCTAATTCGATTGGGTCTACATTAAGCAAAGAAACAACATTTTCCGGTTTTCTGATTTCCTGAGCCTCATTTTCTTCTGCCTCTGCCATCTCCTCGATAGTTGCCTCGCCTGTCTTATCCTTTAACTTTCTTCCATAGATAATAAGAGCTACACCAAGTGGCACGAATATGTAAAATGGAAGTGGTGTTCCTACACCTAATAATATAAGTGCTGCACCTACCATAATAAGGACCCTGTCCATTGAGAACAATTGTCCAACCATCTCGTCACCAAGTTCACCCTCGCTTGATGCCTTAGTAACTAATATACCTGTTGACAAAGATATAAGAAGTGAAGGTATCTGTGAGCAAAGACCATCACCAATTGTAAGGATTGAATATGTAGAAAGTGCATCATTAATGGACATTCCATTATAGAGCATACCCATTGCAATACCACCAACAAGGTTGATTGCTGTGATAATAAGACCTGCTGTTGCATCTCCCTTAACGTACTTGGTAGCACCATCCATAGAACCAAAGAAGCTGTTCTCCTGCTGTAACTTCTTTCTTCTCTCTGCCGCTTCCTTATCAGTAATAGCACCTGTATTAAGATCTGAATCAATAGCCATCTGCTTACCAGCCATAGCATCAAGAGTAAATCTTGCTGTTACTTCTGATACTCTCTCAGAACCTTTATTGATAACTATAAACTGTACAATAATCAATACTATGAATATGATGGTACCAATTACAAGATTACCACCACCTACGAATTGTCCAAACACAGAAACCACGTGACCTGCATAACCATCTCTTAATATCATCTTAGTTGATGATACGTTAAGAGAAATTCTAAAAATTGTTGTAAATAAGAGCATTGTTGGGAATGATGCCATATCCAATACTTCTTTAGCAAACAATGAGTTAAATAATATAACTAAAGCCACCATTATATTAAATGCAAGCAAAATATCAAGTAACCATGAAGGAATTGAAATAATAAAGAATAATACTGCTGAAAGAATATATATTCCAATGAATAAGTCATTTCTCTTTAGCTTCACTTTATTTCTCCTTCCCATATCTTTTCATATCTTAATATCACAATATTGTAATATTAATAATAACACATATTTATATTATAATCTATTATTTGTTTTCATAACTGCGGCAAGAATTTCTGCAACTGCCTGATATAATTCTGGTGGTATCTCCATACCAACATCTATATTATGATATAGAATTCTCGCTAGTGGTTTATTCTCCACAATAGCAATATTATATTCCTTAGCTTTATCCTTTATCTGAAATGCAAGATAATCAGCACCCTTGGCAATTACTACTGGTGCCCTGCCCTCATTAGGTTCGTATTTAAGGGCGACTGCAAAATGTGTTGGGTTAGTAATAACTACATCCGCCTCTGGAAGCTGCTGCATCATTCTTCTTCTTGATACTTCCTGCATACGCTTTCTGATCTGTCCCTTAACCTGAGGATCACCCTCGGAATTCTTATATTCATCTTTAACTTCCTGCTTAGTCATCATATTATCATTCTTAAACTTGTGTCTCTGATACACAAGGTCAGCAAATCCGACTATCAGAAATATCGCACTTATCTTAATGCCAAGACCTATAATTATATCTCCTACTGTTGAAAGTGCTGTATTAAGACTAATATCATAGAATGTAAGAAGAACATTCATTTTATCTTTTATCGTTGAATATACAACAGCAATTATAATTGTAATCATCACTATTGATTTTAGCAGCTCTAATAACTGTCTTACAGAGAACATTCTCTTAAAGCCACTCAACGGACTAATCTTGCTTAATTTGGGCTGCATAGGCTTTGCTGTTATCATCCACTTCTGCTGTAACACATTACCAAGTATCGCTATTATCACAGCTACAAGAAGTATTGGAATTGCAAGCGTAATAACCTCTGTTGCAAGCTGTCTTAATGTTGCTACTGCCCAGCCGGTGGATAAGCCATCACCGCTGTCATTGCCTATTACTACAATTGCCCCATATATATTCTTAAATACATCTATAAATCCAGTGCCAAGTCTTCCCACATAAATCTTTAGGATAATAAACAATGACATCAAAGAAATGGCTGTTATTATCTCTTTACTTTTAGCTACCTGTCCTTCTTTTCTTACATCATTAAGCTTCTTACTTGTAGCCGGCTCTGTCTTTTCCCCTCCGGGACCATCTTTAGCAAAAAACTGAAGGTTCAGCCTTAATATAAGTTCATTCTCCATATCAGCTCATACCCCTTACCAATGCTGTAAATATGCTTTGAATTTCTTCCAGTATGAAATTAGAAACAGCTGGAAGCATACCTATTGTAAAAAGAATTACAAATATTCCAACAAATATCTTAAGCTGCATACCAACAACGAACATATTCATCTGTGGTGCTATCCTTGCAAGTATGGCAAGAATACAGTTAAGAAGAAGAGTTGTGGCAAACACGGGCAGTGCTATTCTGAAACCTATAACAAAATAATCTGTCATAAACTGTATAACAGTCGAATATATCGCACCGCTGAATTTGACTCCACCTATAGGTATAACATTATATGTCTCAACGATAGCTTCTATAAGAAATCTGTGCATACCTGATATTATAAGCAAAAGCATTAACATATAGTAATAGAAGTTGCCCATAATACCCACCTGCATTCTTGTTGTAGGGTCATATAACTGTGCCATAGATATACCTATATCCATATCAATTATCTTACCTGAGAACTGTATAATCTGAACACAAAAAAAACTCGCCGCACCAAGTATTACTCCTACTATTACTTCTTGCAGTGCAATTATACAATAATCAATCATATTATCATATTCTACCGACATATCTGGATGAATAGCATAAACAATCACACTAAGTGCAATTGCAAAACCAACTTTAAACTTTCGTGGAACATTGGCAGTATTAAAAAAAGGTGCGGCATAAACAAATGAAGCTAATCGAATTAATATTAAAACAAATAGCTCAAATTGTCCAAGCGCAACCTCATAATTAATCATTATATCTTAATCCTTTAATTAAATATACTGTGAGAAATTCCACAAATTCCCCATAAATCCTGTAATCTGATTTAACATCCATGCCCCCAAAAGCATTAATGTTAAAAGAATTGCAATAAGCTTCGGCACAAATGTCAAAGTCTGCTCCTGAATAGATGTAAGTGTCTGAAAAAGACTTATAACCAAACCAACAATCATTGAAACAAGAAGTACAGGAACAGCTGTTTTTACTATAATCCATACTGTCTGCCTTGCAATATTAATAACTGTACCAGTATCCATATATCAGTCCCACCTTTATTATTTGAATGTCATCATTAAATTACCAATAATCAAGTTCCATCCATCTGCCATAACAAACAGAAGTATCTTAAACGGTGTAGATATTGTTGTTGGTGGGAGCATCATCATACCCATTGACATAAGCGTTGAAGATACTACCATATCAATAACAATAAATGGAAGATATATAAGGAAACCAATAATAAATGCAATTCTCAATTCACTTATTATAAATGATGGAATTAAAACCCTTAATGTTATATCATCTTCTGATTTGACTGAACCTTCTTCATATCCTGCAATTTTAAGGAATGTATCCAGATCCTTGGTAGAAGTCTGCTTTAACATAAATGTTCTTAGCGGCTTAATACCTTCATCAAATGCCTCCTCTGCCGTCATCTCATTATTAGATAGCGGCGTTATGGCATTATCATATATCTCTGTAAATGTTGGTGCCATAACAAACACCGTCAAAAACAATGATAATCCTATAATTATCTGATTAGGTGGAACAGTCTGTGTACCTATAGCTGCTCTTGTAAAATGCAACACTATAACAATTCTGGTAAACGAAGTAAGCATAATAAGTATTGATGGTGCTAACGATATTACTGTCAATACAATCAACATCTGTAAAACGCTTGCCATATCACTGCCATCACCTGCCGATATGCCTATGCTTATAAGATTGTCATCACCTTCCGCAGCAAGAACCTTAGCTGTAACGCCACACATCACACCAAATACTGCACTGACTGCTGCAAATCCTCTTATGCATGACTTTTTATGCTTTCTCAACCAATGTAACATACAATAAACCCGCCTAACCTTCTGGCTTGTCCTTTTTAAATTTCTCCAAAACAGCCTTAAAACTCTCCTTATTAATTGTACCTGTATCACTAGAAGAATTATATATAAGCTCATCTTCATTCAATTCACAAAGAAAACTCACATTATCTTTAGTAACAGCTATTGCAAAACACTTCCCGCCAACCTTAATAACCTGAATATACTTTGTATTAGATATACGCATAGTCTCTAATATCTGTATATTACTTCCGGAAAGCTTATTCTTCTGGTAATTACCAACAAAACGGGTTGCAAAATATGTAGCTGCCAATACAAATATAAATACAATAAGAAGAGTAAAAAGCTGTGCAAATGCTTCAAGCCTGCTGCTCATAAGTGCAACTGTCATTATCCAACAACTTTCTGAACAGCCTCTAATACTCTATCTGCCTGGAATGGCTTTACGATAAAATCCTTAGCTCCTGACTGAATTGATTCAATTACCATTGCCTGCTGACCCATAGCTGAACACATAATTACAGCTGCGTTAGGATCTGTTTCTTTAATCTTCTTAAGTGCTTCAATTCCGTCCATCTCAGGCATTGTAATATCCATAAGTACGAGGTCTGGCTTTAATTCTGCATATTTCTCAACAGCCTTAGCACCATTCTCAGCCTCTCCTGCGATATTGTAACCATTCTTTGTGAGTATATCCTTAATCATCATTCTCATAAATGCTGCATCATCACAAATTAAAATATTCTTAGCCATATGAATCTCCTATCTTAACTAAAATATAAATTATTCACTAAATAAAAATCCGTAAGTATTATACATCATCAAGTCCAATTTTGATATATCTTTTTATTAAAAAACAATAAATTATTACTTGATAATTTCTGTAATTCTTACACCGAAGTTCTCTTCGATTACAACAACTTCACCTTTGGCAACATATTTGCCATTAACTAATACATCAACTGCTTCTCCTGCAATCTTGTTAAGTTCAACGATTGTTCCCGGTGCGAAATCAAGAATGTCTTTAATTGACTTTGATACTCTTCCAAGTTCAACTGTTACTTCAAGAGGCACATCCATAATCAAATCGATGTTCTCCTGCTGAACAAGTGGATTAACATCAGCCTGAAACGGCTGAAATGATGCCGGTGAAACATTAACATCCTTCACAGGTGCCTGCTGCATTGGCATTCCGTATCCATAAGGCATACCTTGCATTGGCATTCCATATCCGTAAGGCATACCCTGCATTGGCATTCCCTGCTGCATCATACCCTGCTGTGACATATCTGGCATTGGCTGCTGTGGTGCTGTAGCTGCCTGTGGTGCTGTAGCTGCCTGTGGCTGCGGTGCTGCCGTCTGTTCAGCGGGTGTTGGTTCTGTGCTTGCTGAACTGTTATCTGACTGTGCTTCCTGATCAATTGAGAACATTGTTAAAAGTTCCTTAGCAAAATCAATAGGATATAACTGCATAATCTCACTATCAATTAAATCCCCTATCTGCATCTTAAATGCAACAATTACAAAATTGTCATTTAAAAACTGTGGAAGTGTTTCATCCATCTCATTATATGTTTCAACAATATTAGCAATTGGAGGACTTATATCTATCTTCCTGTTAAACATTGATGAAAGAGAGGTAGCTGCTGAACCCATCATCTGGTTCATAGCCTCACCTATTGCACTAAGATGCAGATCTGTAAGTTCTTCTCCATCATCTACATTTCCTGTGCCTCCCATCATAAGGTCAGTAATTATCTTAACATCTCTCTCCTTAAGAATAAGTACATTATTGCCATCTATACCTTCCTTATATCTAATCTGAAGCATTACACAAGGTCTGTCATACTTTCTAGAAAGCTTATCCCAATCTGCTACCTCAACCCTAGGAGTCGTTATATTAACCTTCTGGTTAAGCAGTGAACTAAGTGTTGTCGCTGCTGTACCCATACTTATATTAGATATCTCGCCAACTGCATCTTTCTCAGTATCAGAAAGGGCCTCTGGTTTATCGGTGTTCGGAGTATTATCACTTGCAGACTCATTACTTTCCTGTGGTGTCTCCGATGTTTCATTGTCAGCACTATCATCAGCAGACATTCCATTCAATAATGCATTGATTTCATCCTGTGATAACATACCATCCATCTTTTACTCACTCTCCTCTCTAATTACGTCCGTTATTCTAACTGCGTATTTATCTTCAAAGTAACCAGGTAATGCTTTAAACTTCTTGATGTTGCCAACATAAACATCGAGTTCCTGATCAACTTTTTTATCAATTTTAATAATGTCCCCCACCTGAAGGTTAATGAAATCAGATACATTAATCTTGGATTCACCAAGCAATGTCTTAACAGGTACTTTAGTCCTGCTGATTGTCGATTCAATAACATCTCCATAAAGCTTAGGATCTTTTTCCTGCATATTAGCAAACCAGAACTTCGTATTAAGCTTGTCCATAACTGGCTCTAATAATGTAAATGGAAGACATACATTAACAAGACCTTCAACATCACCTATCTTGAGATTAATAGTTATAATTGCTATTGTTTCAGTTGGTGATATTATCTGTGCAAACTGAGAATTTGTCTCTATTCTTTCCAATCGCGGAGTTACTTTAATAACATTTTCCCAAGGCTCTCTTAAAAGATTAACGCATATTGAGAATATTCTTTCTATTATCGAAAGCTCAATCTCCGAGAATTCTCTTTCTTTATCAAGAGCTGCTCCTGCTCCACCTAACAATCTGTCTACAAATGCAAATCCCAGATTAGAAGCAATCTCCATAACCATATTACCTGATAGCGGAGCCATACTTACTACTCCAAGCAGAACTGGATTTGACAAGGCATTTGAGAATTCTGAATAGATTACTACTTCCGAATTGACTACGTCAACACTGACTGCTTTTCTTAAATAGGCTGGAAGATTGGTTGCCAGAAGTCTTCCAAAATGCTCGAATATAATCTCCAATGTTCTTAAATGTTCCTTTGAGAACTTAGATGGTCTTGCAAAGTCATAGTTCTTCACCTGTTTCTCTTCGCCATTCTTCATCTCATCAACATCAAGTTCACCACTGCTTAACGCCTTTAGAAGATCATCTATCTCGCTTTGCGATAAGACCTCTCCCATGTCTTCCTCACCTCCTTGTATTCATAATTAATCTTTAACATTAAACACATTCCCCTATATTACTGGACTACTACTGATACAATAACAGATGTTATACACTCAGTCTGGAATGTATCTTGAAGTGTTGCTAAAAGATTAGATTCCACTGTTGTCTTGCTTGCTGCTATTGTACTATATGTATATTTCATAGCCTCTGTCTGGACTGCGTTTACAATTACTTTCATACCATTGTTAATAGTTGTGCTCTTAGATGCATAATCCTTAGCCTTAGTGTTAAGTCCAAGAGTTACATTAACAATTGCATAATGTGTCTTACCACCATCTGTGTAAGATATCATAATATCATTAGAACCATTATTGCTTACATCTACATAAGCTACATCTTCTATGCTTGTGCCAGCTGATGTTGACTTACTGCTGTTATCAACACCTGCAACATCCAGGTCAATAATCTCCGAAACCTTAGTCACAAGCTTATTAGTCTTGTTGTTAGTTGATACAAGTGAAAATGTAAGTATAACAGTAAGCACAAGATTCACAAGAACTAGTGCAAGTGTTATAACATTTAACATACTTTTCTTCATAAACTTTCCTCCTGATATGTATCTAATATATGCTGATTATGTCTATAGCAAAATACTTTAATGAAAATCTACTGTATATCACTGTTAAGATTATTATATATCTTTATCTCAACCCTACGGTTCTGGGCACGTCCCTCTGCCGTTGTATTATCAGCTATCGGAACATTCTCTCCACGACCTGAAGATGTCATAGTCTTGGCATCAAAGCCTTTATTATTAACAAGATAATTATATACGCTATGTGCTCTATGCACAGAAAGCATCATATTATCTGGGAACTTGGCAGTATTAATCGGATTACTATCTGTATGTCCCTCTATTGTTATATAATTGTCATTATACTGGTATATTGCTCCAGCCACTGAATCTAACAGACTCACCGCTTCAGATGTCAGATCAGCTTCACCTGAATTAAACAATATACCACCATTCATATTAAGCATTACATATTTATTAGTAGCTGTTATCTCAACCTGATTATCAACATTAGCAGCTTTAAGAGCCGATTCTATTTCATCTGCCATACTTTCAGACTCTTTAAGTCCTTCTTTATCCATCTGTTCCTTAGCTGTCTTTACCTCTTCGGTAAATTCACCGTCTGTATTAAGACCCATATTATTATAATATGAACTAAGATCATTAAGCTGTGTTGCTCCACTTCCCACAAGAATACCCTCATCAGATAATGCTGAACCTCCTGATGGAAATATACTAAAGCTCGCTGACAGGGAAGCCGCAACCTTTTCAAACTTTTCTGCATCTACTGATGACATCGAAAACAGTAAAACGAAGAAACATAATAACAAATTCATCAAATCACTGAAAGTCGACATCCACGCTGGAGATCCGGCTGGCTGGTCCTGAGGTTTCCTCTTAGCCATTAAGCTTCACCTCCTCCTTCTTCGGTAGACAATGCATTTCTTGATGCTGGTGCAAGGAATGACTTAAGCTTTTCTTCAATTACTCGTGGGTTCTCACCTGCCTGAATAGAAAGCAGACCCTCAATAACTATTTCTTTGAGCTGATATTCTATAGAATTCTGCTCTTTTAATTTATTAGCAATTGGTGTACAGAACCAGTTAGCTATCAACGAACCATAAAGTGTTGTAAGAAGGGCTGTTGCCATCGATGGTCCAATTGCTGATGAATCCTGCAAATCCTTTAACATATTAACAAGACCTATAAGAGTACCAATCATACCCCAGGCAGGACCAAGTGCTGCCCATGTCTCAAAGAACCCAGCCACACTTCTGTGTCGTTCATCCATATTCATAAGTTCTGTTTCAAGTATTCCTCTTACAAGCTCTGGTTCTGTACCATCAACAATAAGCAGAATACCTTTCTTCATAAATTCATCATCAAGATTCTGTGCCACCTCTTCAAGTGCAAGAAGACCTTCCTTTCTTGCTACATTTGACAATTCTATAATCTTGGCTATTGTTGAACCATTGTCATACTTCGGATCTTTAAACGCAAGACCCACACCTTTAAAATTATTAAGGAAATCTTTAAGAGTATTCGACGCAATAAGACCTGCTAAAGAACCTCCAAGTGTAATAATAATTGAAGGAACATCGACGAAATTCTGCAAAGCTGATACACCATTGCCCCACAGAATACCGAATACAACCATTACCGCACCTAAGACAATACCTATAATTGAAGCTAAATCCATCAAAGACACCATCCATTCTTTCATATTGGGGCACACTTATATTATATATATACAACACCCCCATAATTAAACTATATATATTAAAACACCAATGACAAATTATTGCAATATAATACTGCCATTTTTCTACATATTTTCTTAATTAATCTGACAAATAATAACGAAATATTTCTTTATATCTTTTGTCTGCATAACTTATAGAATAAAATTCTGAAACATTCTATCCTTTCAATAAAATAATGGAACGCGGCAGAATACTCTTCTGTAGCGTTCCATAAATATGAATCGCTTTGTTATGATAACCTTAATTATCTCTTAAGATTAATAAGCTCCTCAAGCAAAGTATCTGATACTGTAATAATCCTTGAGTTAGCCTGATAGCCTCTCTGAGTTGTTATCATTGTAGTGAATTCCTGTGCAAGATCCACATTAGACATCTCTAATACTCCCGACTGGATCTTACCCTTTGTAGCTGATATATCTTTTCCTATTCCATCGAACTCACCTGAGTTAAGTGTTGCAGCGTATAAGTTCTCTCCAACCTTCTCAAGACCACCAGGGTTAGTGAATTCTGTTACAGCTATCTGTCCAATAGTCTTAACATCACCATTGCTATAGCTTGCATTAATTCTACCCATTGTATCAATACCGTAAGATGTCATTGTACCAACAGCCTTACCACCACCAATATAATTGCCAGTTGTTGCATCCTTGATACCATATGTCTGTTTGATTGATGACTTATCTGCTATCATCTTAATTCCTGACATATCAACAGTTAATATATGAGTTCCTTCAGCACCAATATTATCAAGCTGTGGATCATTAGCTGTTGGACTCTCAACTGTAAATTCAATATTAGCATTAGCTTCATTAGAAAGACCTGTAACTGAATTAAACACAAGTGTGTTACTTGTTGTAAGTGTAAGGTCTGTCTTTTCGCCATCCTTTGTTATTGAAGATGCTGTTATTGAGTATGTAACATCATTACCTGTCTGTCCTTCCTTATGAAGAACTACTGTTGCCTGATATAAACTACCAAGGCTGTCATAGAAGTTAAGCGTTGTTGTTACATCATCAGACTCTGTTGAATTAATATTACCAGCAAGTGTAAGTCCTGTTGTTCTTTCTGGTAATGTATATTTAACAGCATCACTTTCAAGATAAAGAGGTGATACCTTATCCTTTAATATCTCACCAGTCTCGCTGTCAACCTGCCATCCAAGTACGCTTGCACCAGACTGTGTAACCAATGCACCTGACTCATCCTTTGTAAAGTTACCAGCTCTTGTAAAATATGTATTACCACCGCTGCTTACAATAAAGAATGCGTTACAGCCTGTAATAGCGAGATCAGTTGCATTATCTGTTCTCTCTGTTGCACCTTCTGTTGTCATTGCTGTTGATATAGAACCCACTGAAGAGCCAAGACCAATCTGCATAGCATTAGTACCACCTTTACCTGTATCGGCATTAGGTCCTGTAGCTGTCTGTGTTGTCTGGTAAAACACTTCACTAAATGTCATCGACTGTGATTTGTAAGCTACTGTATTAACATTTGCAATGTTATTACCTATAACATCCATTCTTGTCTGATGTGATTTTAAGCCTGACACACCAGAGAACAATGCTCTCATCATAATATTATTCCTCCATACTGCGTAACCGCGTTATTTAATATTCTTATTAAACATTGAGGCGTATCATCTCATCTGTCAGTCAGAGATGAATAACATCCTTACCGGTCCTGTTACATAACTACTGCGCCATCAATATTAGTATAAATGTTGTCATCACTTGAATTCTGGTCAATAGCTGTTATTACTGTCTTCTTATCAGTATTGACTATGAACGCAAGATTATCAACAAGAACCAAAGACTCTTTGATTCCTTTGCTATATGCCTTCTTCGTTCCCTCTTCAAGCCTTATCATCTGTTCGTCAGTTAGTCTTATATCTCTCTGTTCAAGTCTTGCATCTGCATGTTTAGTGAATTTAAGCCCATATGCTACACCTGAAGTTCTGTCTGCGACAAGCTCATCAATTGACTGCTGACGACTTAATATTTCAGTAAATGAAGGGCCATCATACGTGGCATTAACATCCTGTTTCTTTCTCTTACTGATAACCTCTGCCATTCTTTCAATTGAAGTAACGCTGCCATTGAGTATATTATTCATAGACATCTCCCATCTTACATCAATTAAATTAAAGCATTATGTACATTCAATCCCTTTCCTGTACGAATTCTATTCTTCTGACCCAGCTGCTTCTGACTTATCAGTAGAATCTGTGCTGTCCTTTTTATCATCTGTTGAATCAGTACTGCCTGTTGTGCTGTCTGTACTTCCAGATGAACTATTAGAACCATTAGATGCATTCCATTTTTCATAGTAATCTTTGTCAATCACCTGATCAACATCATTAATATCATAAAGACCGCCGTTAATACCAAGATATATTATACCATCAATCTCCTGCCAGCCATTAACCACACCACCAGCATAGCCAGATGTATTCATATCTGTCTTTACAATAACAGCTTTACCAATAAGATTAGATGCTGTCTGGCTAAGCACTTTTTCATTCATCTCTGTTGTAGCTTCTACCTGTGAGAATGTTGCCATCTGAGCCATATAATCTGAATTACTTGTTGGTTCAAGCGGATCCTGATTCTGCATTTCTGCTACTAAAAGGCTCAAGAAGTTCTCCATATTAAGTGTGTTAGACTTCTTAGTATTCGTTGTCTTAGATGTAGAACTGATAATCTGGCTTTGCGATACTGCATTAGATGAATCTACTGCCATATGTGTTCTCCTTTCTTTATTCAATTAAAATAGTAATTTAATACATGTCTTTGTTCTATGCAAGATATTCAACACTGCTTCCCTCTGCCTTAGGTGCTGGAGCTGTACTCTCTAAATCTTCTTCTAATTCATCATCAAATGAAGAAAGATCAAGCTTTCTATGCACCTTGCTTTCGCCCTGCTTTCTTTCAGATTCACTCTGTCCGAAATTCTGGCCTGCTTCAAAGCTATGTGCCATAACTGTAATCTCCACAGCATCAACTTTAAGTCCCTGACTTTCAAACTGCTCCCTTAATGTAACCATCTGGTTCTCAAGTGCTGTCTTTACCTGCTCATTCTGAGCTGCAATCTGTGCAGAGACAATTCCGTTGCGGGCTGTAACTGTAATGTGCACGCTTCCAAGATGTTCTGGATTAAGCATAACTTCCATACTTGTAAGTTCTCTTGATGCCATAAGCTTTACACTGTCTATAACCTGATTGACGATGTCGGCTTCTTTAACCGTTGAAATATCTTCTGTTATAATGTCAGCAAATGTATCTGTAATATTAGATATCATATTATCCGCAACATCAGCATATGTAACTTTGTTGTTGGCTTCGTTAGACTCCGACATATTATTCTTTGCCTTGCCATCGCTTTCTGTTGTAATCTTCTTAGCAAGAACTTCACTTAAGCTTTCCTGATTATCTACTGTCTGGTTAATATTATCATCTGCATTCTTAGCATCTGATTCTTTAACATTATCCTGCTTAGCTGTATCTTCTGAATTAACTACAGGTGCTATATCGTTCTGTCCAAGAACAATTCCAACTTCTTCCGTCTTAACTCCAAGCATACCTGCTATATCAGCATTAGCTTCATCCACAACATTGATAATGTTATTAAAGCTCTGCATCATATCCTCATTAGTTATTAGTGTAAGTGCATCTGTTCCTGTAAGCTGTTCAATAAGCTCTGCTACTTTGGCAGTTGAAAGAAGATCCAGTGCTGTAAGCCCAAGTAACTCCATAGCCACTTTGATGTCTTCATCTGATACATCGAATTCTTCTTTAATAGCATCTTTAATATCTTCGCACACTTCTTTTACTGTATCTGTGACATCTTTATTATCTGCCTTGGAATTAACATCTGATATACTAGATGTATCAGCATTCTTAGCCGAACCTGTAACACTGCTCTTATCTTCTGATGTATTATTCTTTGCAGATATCTTATTAGTGTTAGTATTCTGAACATTAATAAGGTTATCTTTGATATTAGTCTTGCCAATATTACCATTAGTTGCCCCATTTGCAAGAGAATCTGCCATCACTGACTTGAAATCGCCCGATTTCTTAGCTGATGCCTTAGTCTGTGCAGTTCCAGACACCTTATTGGTGCTGCCTGTTCCAACTACTGCTGGACTAACCATATGTATTCCTCCTTTCTTGTAATGATTATATGTAATAAGACATTATGTCTGATTACCAAAATATTATGGATGAGTAATCTTTGTAATCTTAGCTGCATATACCGGATCCATCTCTGCAAGTACAGCTGCTCTCTGCTTAGATGTCATACACTGTAATATCTGTGATACAAGGTTCGTATCACCTGTCATCTCTTCAAGAATTGCAGCGGCACTGGCTGCATCCATCTTAGCATATGCCTCTGCCCAGTCCTTAATCTTCTGAGAATACTCAAGATCTTTTATAACCTGCTTATATAATTCTGCCGCATTATCTGCATCTATAGACTCATACCACGATTTGTAATTGGATATATCTGGTGCATTATCTGTGTAGACAACTTCCCTGTCGAACTTATCCTTTAAATCCTGATAATACTGTGCGTTATCTTCAAATACTTTTAATCTGGCAATCTCTGCCTGTAAATCAGCAATTGTTGATGAATCAGCTGTTCCTGCATCCTTATACTGTGCAAGTTCTGCTTCGAGTTCATTAATTCTGTCTATTGCCTCAGCAAGATTCTTATACTTGCTTCCTGTCTCTTCAGCTATCTCTTCATCTGTTGCCTCTGGAAGAATTCTGTTGATAACTGGAACATTCTTAAGGAATGGTCTTAGCATACTTCCTATTCCACCGACATTCATCTTTATCAACAAGCCAAATATGACAAGCCATATAGCAATTACAACCACTACAATAAATGCGTTAAGAAGCTTATTGCCGCCTGAACTTTCTTCTTCATCATTCAGATCTAAGCTGTCATCAATATCTAATTCTTCCTTGGATTTCTTCTTTGCCATAGTAATCTGCTCTCCGTTTATTCGTCTTCTTCTCTATCATTATAATTAAAGCTTACAACTTCATCAATCTCTTTCATCTCCTGTGCATTAAGCTCCTGTAGGAACTGCTCAAAAGCCTTTTCTTTCAGCTTTTCCTGAACTTTTCTTTCCTTAACTGCATCTGCAAGACGCTTCATTGAAGCCTCAACATTTCTTTCCGCCAGCTTAACCATTACAGCCTGGTTCTTTGCCATATCTTCTGTAATCTTAATAGCTTCATTACATCTTCTGATCTTAGCTATATCAAGCTTTCCTATAGATAGCTGCGAAGCCTGTACCTTATACGAATTAAGTGTTGACATAATATTGTGCATCTTCACTTCCTCATCATGAAGTGCTCCAAGCATCTGGGCATATTCTGTCTTAGCCTGCGTCTCCATTCTTTCTTTTATGTTAAGTACATTCTGCATACTATATATGAATTTTGCCATATTATATCAGCCCTCATACCTGTTATATTTTATCACAACTTATCGATAATTGGTATATATTTACATTAGATATATTAAGATTTCAACATTTATCGTCTTGCCTGTGCTCTCTGTGGTGCTTTTGGCTGTTCGCCAAGCTTCAGGCTTCCATTCTCAAAATCCTCATAATCACTGAACAAATCATATAAAGCATTCAATTCTTCATCCAGTGAGAACTTCTCATCTGTCTGCTGCATAAGAAATCTGTTAACAGCATCTATCTTGGATATCGCATAATCAATATTCCTGTTCGAGCCGCTCTTATAAGCCCCAATATTAATAAGGTCTTCCGCTTCATTATATGTAGCAAGCACTGTCTTTAACCTGCCTGCTGCTTTCTTATGTTCCTTGGATACTATCTGGCTCATACATCTTGATATACTTTGAAGCACATCAATAGCAGGATAATGATTCTTATGTCCTAACTTTCTTGAAAGCATTATATGACCATCAAGGATACTTCTTGCCGTATCTGTAATAGGTTCATTAAAATCATCACCATCAACAAGAACTGTATACAGACCTGTAATTGAGCCTTTATCTGACATACCTGCTCTCTCAAGCAGCTTAGGCATCTCACTATATACACTCGGTGGATAACCTCTTGTAACAGGTGGTTCACCAGATGCAAGTCCAATCTCTCTTTGTGCCATAGAGAAACGTGTCAATGAATCCATCATAAGAAGAACATCTTTTCCCTGATCCCTGAAATATTCTGCAATAGCTGTCGCTGTCTTAGCAGCCTTATTTCTTATAAGTGCCGGTTTATCTGATGTAGCAACTACAAGAACACTTCGTTTCATACCTTCAGGACCTAAATCCCTCTCAACAAATTCTCTTACTTCCCTGCCTCGCTCGCCTATAAGTGCAATAACATTAATATCTGCCTTTGTATTTCTTGCAAACATACCTAGCAATGTACTCTTACCTACACCACTACCTGCAAATATGCCAATTCTCTGTCCTTTACCTACTGTAAGCAGACCATCAACTGCCTTAACTCCAAGTGGAAGAATTTCACTGATAATCTCTCTTTCCATAGGATCTGGTGGTGCAGCTTCTACCGAATAAGCACTCTCAAGGTTAAGCTCTGCACCGTCTGTAGGATTGCCAAGTCCATCTAAAGTATGTCCTAAAATATCATCTCCAACCTTAACCTCTAATGGTTTTTCAGTATTCTCAACAATACTTCCAGGTCCAATTCCATCAACAACATCAAATGGCATAAGAAGAACTCTAGAGTCCTTAAATCCTACCACCTCTGCAAATAACACCTGACTTCTGTCAGCTGAGTAAATTTTACATAAATCATTAAGCTTGGCATCCGGCCCTATTGACTCTATTGTAAGACCTACAATCTTAGTAACCTTTCCAAGCTTCTTATAGAAAGATTTCTCTGTCAAAGAATAATATTTATCTATATTTAGTAGTGACAAATCTTCTTCCTCCCTGTATCTGTATAACAATATGCCAGAGTACCTGCCATATAATTATCATTTTATATAGCTTTATAACTTACATACAGCTTAACAACTTAATATCCTTAATAAGATTGTTAAGTTCTATATCAAGGCTACAGTCAAATACACCTGCATCTGTCTCTATTATACATTCATTCTTCTTCATTGTTGTATCTGCAACAATATCAAGATTAATCTCTTTAGATACCGCACAATATATCTTGCCCTGATTATTTGTTAAGAACTTATAATCTTCTGGTGAAACCTTAATAACAAAATCATTGCTTGTCTCTGCATTCTTAAGGACATTACCGATAAGGCCAAGTATTATATCCTGATTATCATCAGATACAACTCTTGTAACTTTTCTGAATACATCAGTTATTGTATTAACAAGCTCTGGCTCAATAGCTGCTTTAAGCTGTTCATATTCATTTGTTAACTGTTCAGCCTTTGCTTCATAATCTCTTGCAAGCTGAGCCGCCTTATCTTCGTATTCCTGTCTTGCACCTTCTGCACCTTGTTGGTATCCTTGCTTCTTAGCTTCTTGTAAAAGCCTGTCCGCCTCCATATGTGCCTGTGCAAGAATTTCATTAGCCTCATCCTTGATACTCTGTGCTTCGTTGCTGGCATTCTCTATTATTGAAGCAGCTTGTGCTTCATAACTGGCATCAGTTGCCGCTTCTTCATTCATATCGTCTTCTGAACCTGTGAGCAGCTGTTCTACAACATCTGCCTTAAGTCCATTAACAAAACCGTCTGCATCAACATTATCTTTGTTATTCTGAATTTCTATAATATGCTTTAACTTACTTTTAACAAGGTCGTTATAATCTATAACTCTCTCATCACTACTTACTGTAGTGCCTCTTTTTAACAGATTAGACAATTATCTCGTCACCTCCGCCTCTTGCAATAACAATCTCTGCTGAATCTTCAAGCTTTCTTATAATATTAACAATCTTCTGCTGTGCCTCTTCAACATCCTTCATACGAACAGGTCCCATATATTCCATATCTTCCTTTATCATAACAGCAAGACGCTTTGAAAGATTATTAAGAATAACATTCTGAACTTCTTCTGCAGCTCCCTTAAGGGCAAGAGCAAGATCTCCATTATCAACATCTCTAAGAACTCTCTGGATTGCTCTGTCATCAAGCGAAAGAATATCTTCAAATACGAACATTTTCTTACGGATTTCATCAGCAAGCTCTGGCTCTTCGACTTCGAGAGTTTCCATAATATGTCTTTCTGTTCCTCTGTCAACAGAATTGAGGATTTCAACAATGGCATCTACACCACCAACAATTGTGTAATCCTGATTTACTAAAGAAGCAAGCTTCTTCTCAAGTACCTTTTCAACCTGCTTGATAACATCTGGTGATGTTCTATCCATCTGGGCTATTCTCCTTGCAACATCTGCCTGCTTTTCAGGTGGCAAAGATGATATAACTGCCGATGCCTGTGAAGGTGGAAGGTATGATAATATAAGAGCAATAGTCTGTGGATGCTCATCCTGTATAAAGTTGAGCAGCTGTGAAGAATCTGTTCTTCTGATAAATTCGAATGGACGTACCTGAAGGCTTGCTGTAAGTTTTCCTATAACAGCCTTTGCCTTTTCTTCTCCTAAAGACTTCTCAAGAAGCTCTTTAGCGTATCCGATACCACCTTCTGCAATATACTGCTGTGCAAGACACACTTCATAGAAATCATTGAGCACCTGCTCTTTTGTCTGTGGAGATACACTGCTAGTATTAGCAATTTCAAGTGTAAGCTGTTCTATTTCGTCTTCTTTAAGATGCTTGAAAATCTGTGCTGATTTCTCAGGTCCAAGTGCTATAAGAAGTATCGCAGCCTTTTCAACTCCATCCATATTTTTTTCGCCGTTAGCGTTCTGTCGTGCCATTTATCCTCACTCCCAAATCAAATCATTAATTCCAATCTTCATTAAGCCAGTTACGCAATAGCAATGCAACAGCTTCTGGATTCTCGTCCACGAACTTCTCGATTGCCTTTCTCGTCTCTGACTTCTCCTGTAAGTCAATATCGTCAACTGATGGCTGGTTCTCTCTCGTAGAAGCAAGCATTTCCTCAACAGAAAGCTCTGGTTCTTTTTCTTCCACTGTAAGAGGTCTTGCACTTCTAATAATCACAAGCACAAGGATTCCAAGTATTGCAGCTGCAAGTACAATCTGTACCCAGAACGATGCCTTGCTTAATATATTGCTTGAAGCCTTATCCTGGAATGAATTCTTCTGGTAAGCCACTACTGATATATTAGCCGGGTCAATACCTGTACCCTTTGATATAATATCCACCCACGAATTATCAACATTAAGTGTTACTGGTTCAGAATTCTCACTCTTAAATGTATCCCAGTCTTTTCCATCAAGATAACCAAGCTTCTTAGCCTGTGTCTCTTCATATGTAACATTCTTAATAAGTGTTACAGCTATAGATGAACCATTTTTCACTATAGCACCTGGGTCTGTATTAGTTGTTGTTACAAGCTCGTTAGGAAGATAATCATATTCCTTAACAGTATATGTAGATGTTGATGTTGTACCATCTGTAATATCATATGTTGTTCCACTGTTACTTGTTGTACCAGGTGTACCACTTGCACCATTAGTACCTACAGACTCCTGTTCATAAGAATGACTGTATAACCCTTCTTCTCTTCCTTCCTGTGCTGTATATTCTTTTGCAATTGTATTAACTGTATTCCAGTCAAGTTCATAATTAAGTGTTATAACAGCATCATCATATAATCCTGTTGAAACAATATTTCTAAGAAGCGAACTGCTTGTTGTAGCTTCAATCTGTGATTTGTACTTTAACTTGCTGTTCATTCCCACACCTGATGTTGAATTATTACCAGCAGCTCCATTAAATAATGTATTACCTTTGTTATCTATAATAGTAATGCTCTTAGTTGAATCATTGCCAACCGCCATAGCAAGAAGCGAAGCCATACTCTCAGCTGCATCTTCATTAATATCCTTTGTTGTAACGAGTTTAACTGCTACTGTAGCATCTGATGCTGCCTGATAAAATGAATTAGTCTTCTCAGGCATATTAATTGTAACGGAAGCATCCTTAACTCCGTCCATATCCTTAAGATCGCCCTCTAGCTTAGTCTCAAGATAATGGGCATACTGCTTGGTACTGTCCGAATCTGTTGTTGTAAAGCTTCTCTTCATAGCATCTTCAAATGTATAGCCATCTGACTGTATATTCTGGCTTGCAAGAAGCATTTTACAGGCTGTAAGCTCTTTGGAATTAACACTTACTACCATATTATTAATTTTATATTTGTGATTATTGTCCGTAAGCAGTGTAGTTACCGAATTCATCTCTGTATAATCTTCACACGTTACAAGTACCTCATACTTAGGTCTTGTAAGCACAATTGCCACTATGCTCACAACCGCTATAAAAGCAACGATTGAACCTATTATTAATACTCTTTGTTTTACTGACCAACTCTTCCAGATGTCTAATAACTTCTGAGGGATCTGTTTCAATTTATCTGCCATTATTAACTCCTAAGTAATTATATCTGCATATTCATTATTTCTTTATATGCCTCAAGTGCTTTATCTCTTATTGCAACTGTATATTGCAGGGCAATATTAGCTTTCTGCTGATACACTCCTAACTCGTGTGTATTAGTCATATTACCAAGTGCATAATCAACTTCCGCCTGCTGCGCCTGCTGAATATATGAATTGGTACTATCCAATAGTCCCGAAACAGCATTAAATACTGAATCAAATGATGAGTCATCTGTTGTGCCTGAAGCTGTATTAGTCTTATTAGTTAAAAGGTCAGACACCTTATTAACATAATCACTCCCAAGCGAATTAACTGCTGTTGTTAAATCCATATCACAATTCCTCCATCCAATCTATATTAATTAATCTTTTATCTGATGATATAATTCAATCCCTGAATTATGACTGTCCGATAGTAAGTCCCTTTGATGCCATATCTTTACTTGAGTTAAATGCTGAAATATTAGCTTCATATGACCTTGATGCATCTATAAGGTCTGTCATCTCCTGAACAACATTAACATTAGGATATGTAACATATCCATTCTCATCTGCATCCGGATGAGATGGGTCATATACCATATTCATATCTGTAGAAGTATCATCATATATAGATGTAACTTTAACACCGCTGCCCACTACTCCACCATTAGCTGCTCTTAACGCATCTGCAAATGTTGTTCCTGATGATGAATAAACTGACCTTCCAGCCATACCTGATGTAACAGTCTTTTCTGTAAATACAACCGACTTCTTAACATATGCTGTTCCGTCACTTGTTCTTGTAGTATTAGCATTAGCTATATTCTGTGAAATAACATCTGTTCTTAACTGCTGTGCTGTCATTCCTGATGCACTTATATTAAATGCCGCAAACATTGACATATCAATAATCCTCCAATCCCGCTTTAAATAAATATTAACTTCTTTAGTAAACTAACCAGTCTTATTACTTAAGTACCGCTTTAAAACGTGTAAATTCATTATTCATACTGTCAATCAAGCCATTATAATTAAGCTGTTCTGATGCAAGTTCAACATTCTCTGTTGATAAATCCACATTATTACCATCTAATCTGTATGATAAAGTAGAATTATCAGTATAAGTTCTCATAGTAACATCATTATAATTAATATTGTTAACTCTGTTAGTAAGAGATGTTGAATCTCCTCCTGAACGGCTCAATGCAGACTTTAAATAAGTAGTAAATTCCACATCCTGTCTTTTGTAATTAGGTGTATCAACATTAGCTATATTATTAGTCAATACTTCCTCTCTCGCCCAGCTTGCATCAGCTGCGGTCTTTAATACATCTACATAACCAAACATTCCCGAGCTCATATATACCCCTTTCCAATTATGGACATTAAACATAATTACACTAACTACCATTATAATAATTTACGACAAAAAAACAAGTTTTTTTTAATCTTTTTGAATATTTTGCTGTATTTTTACAAAAACACTTAATATTTTATTACTAAAATAAAAAAGAAAGAGCTGACAACAGCTCTCTCCCTCTATAACCATACAAACAATCCATTAATAATTGCTTTATATATGCAATTACCCATCCGCATATATCATAAATAATTAATCATCAAGTTTAGAAAGCTCTTCAAACACATATTCATTAACGACTTTTATATATGTTCCTTTCATTCCTGATGACTTGCAGTCAATAACACCCGCACTCTCAAATTTTCTTAAAGCATTGACAATTACTGATCTTGTTATGCCGACATTATCAGCAATCTTACTTGCGACAAGCGTTCCTTCATTGCCATCAAGTTCTTTAAATATACTCTTAATAGCATCAAGTTCAGATGTTGACAGTGTATCAATAGCTGATCTTACTATCTTCTTCTTTCTGCTTTCTTCTGCAGTCTCTTCATTAACTGAACGCATCATCTCAAGTCCAACTACTGTCGTGCCATACTCGCTTAAAATAATATCGTCTATTTCATATGAGCTGTCACTCTTATACATAAATAATGTTCCAAGCCTCTCTCCAGCTATCTCCACAGGAGCAATTAACGCCTGAAACTTCTTTACATTCTCAATTGTAAATCCTAATGTTGAAAGATTAACATTCTCCTTGGTTGACAATACACTTAACAATCTTTCGTTAAGCATCTCATCAACAAAGCCGCCTACCTTATCATATACAAGCTCACTGATTACTTCAACACCCTCATAGTATCCAGTGCCAAGGACTTTACCTTTTCTGCTTATAACAAGAATATTAGACTCAAGTATACCGCTTAACACTGCACACATATCATTGAATTCAACTCTTGCAGAATGATTGTTATGCAGAAGCTTGTTAATTTTTCTTGTCTTATCCAAAAGTTGTACACTCATCTTTTATTCCTCCATATATTAAATTACACCGATAAACATCTGTATAATCAAATACTATCACACAACTTTTGAATTTTCAACTAATTTACCACATTTTATCTGACAATTCTCTGTAAAACATACCCAAATTGTTCATTATCACTTTTTAATTTGATATATGTTACATATCAATTATCATTTTTAGCAGTATCTAATATATAACCGCACTCTTCATTGGCACATACAAGCTTGTTGCCTTTTATTAGCATTATGCCACCGCACTTAGGACACTTCTTATCCGATGGTCTCTGCCAGCTCATAAAATCACATTCCGGATATCCCTCACAACCATAGAACATCCTTCCTTTCTTAGTCTTCTTAAGAATTATATCCTTACCACACTTTGGGCAGGCAACACCAATCTTTTCAAGATATGGCTTGGTATTGTGGCACTCTGGAAATCCAGGACACCCTAAGAACTTGCCATGTGGACCATATTTTATAACCATATTACGTCCACATTGGTCACATATTACATCTGTAACTTCATCTTCTATCTTTACATTTTCAAGATCCTTTTCTGCCTTATCAACAGACTCCTTTAAATCTGGATAGAAATTCTTTATAAGCTCTTTCCACTTAACATCTCCGTCAGCAACTCCATCAAGAAGCGACTCCATATTAGCTGTAAAGTTGACATCAACTATCTGCGGAAATGCTTTCATCATTGAGTCATTAACAGCCTTTCCAAGCTCTGTTACATAAAGATTTTTCTGTTCCTTAGCGATGTAATGTCTTGCAATTATAGTTGATATTGTAGGAGCATAAGTACTTGGTCTTCCTATTCCAAGCTCCTCAAGAGCCTTTACTAATGAAGCTTCCGTAAAATGTGCTGGTGGCTGTGTAAAATGCTGTACTTCCTTAAGTTCTTCCAAAGAAAGCTTTGAATTCTCATCAATACCTTTTACTAAAGCATTAGCCTCTTCCTTGTCATCATCACTCTTGTATACAGACATAAAACCATCAAATGAGAGCTTTGAAGCTGATATATTAAAGCGGTAATCACCAGCAGCTATCTTAACAGAAGTTGTCTCATATACAGCCTGTGCCATCTGGCTTGCAACAAATCTTTTCCATATAAGCTGATATAATCTGAACTGATCCCTTGACAACGACTCTTTAATAACAACTGGAGTAAGTGTAATATCAGTTGGTCTTATCGCTTCATGGGCATCCTGTATCTTTTTATCTTCTTTTTTCTTAAGGTCATCTTTCATAAGATACTCTGCACCATAATTAGCTTCAATATATTCCTTTGAAGCTGCCTGTGCTTCCTCTGCAACTCTTGTAGAATCAGTTCTTAAATATGTTATGACACCAATAGTCCCCTTGCCGGCAATATCAACGCCTTCATATAACTGCTGTGCAATACGCATAGTCTTGGCTGTAGCAAAGTTAAGTGTCTTTGAAGCCTCCTGCTGTAATGTACTTGTTGTAAATGGAAGTGGGGACTTCTTAATCTTCTCCCCTCTCTTTATGCTGTCAACGCTATACTCACAGCCTTCAAGCTTTTTCTTGATATCTTCCATCTGTTCTTTATTCTTGATATCAATCTTTCCATTGACATCACCATAGAACTTGGCAGTTACTGGCTTTTTCTCTCCCTCTACGTCTAAGACTGCATCCATTGTCCAGTATTCTTCTGGAATAAAAGCATCTATTTCATTCTCCCTGTCACATATTATTCTCAATGCCACAGACTGTACTCGTCCTGCACTAAGACCTCTCTTTATTTTAGCCCAGAGTACAGGGCTTATACTGTAGCCAACAACTCTGTCAAGAGCCCTTCTTGCCTGCTGTGCATCAACAAGATTCATATCTATCTTTCTTGCATCTTTTATAGCTGCTTTAACTGCTGTCTTAGTAATTTCGTTAAATGTTATTCTGTATATATCCTTATCTTCCAACTTTAACGCCTTAGACAAATGCCACGATATAGCTTCCCCCTCTCTATCGGGATCGGTTGCAAGATATACTTTATCAGCCTTCTTGGCTTCCTTACGAAGTGCGGCAAGTATCTCGCCTTTACCACGGATTGTAATATATTTAGGCTCAAAATCATTATCCACATCTATTCCCATCTGGCTTTTCGGAAGATCTCTTACATGCCCTTGAGATGCCATAACTTCATAATTAGAACCCAAAAACTTTTTAATTGTCTTCACCTTTGCTGGTGATTCCACTATTACAAGATACTTTGCCATTAATATTAACTCCTTTAATATATGCTACCACAATGCCTAATCTCTAACAAAACAATATATTCTACTGTCTTTTAGTATTAACCAAAAGCTACACTCTTGCATAACAATTATGTGCAGTCTCTTTGATTTTACCCTCTAATTCCAATTCAACTAAGGCACCGCTTACTGTCTGTAATGATAATCCTGTCTTATTAATTAGTTCATTAATACCCACTGGATACAAATCCACACAACTATACACCATATTTTTAGGTGTTGCAAGTTCAAATTGTGATACAGATTCCAACTTTTGCAGATATTCCGGTATACCGTTAATGCCTGACAGCTTATTTTTTATCCTGTCACACTCTAATATATCCTCAGCTTTAGTCATTATATAAGCTCCTGATTTTATAAGTTCATTACAGCCCTCACTTAATGAATCTCCAACTCTCCCCGGTATAACATATACATCCTTATTCTGCTCTAACGCCTGGTCTACAGTTATTAACGAACCACTCTTTGCCCTTGCCTCAACAACTACAACTGCATCAGACAGACCGCTTATTAATCTGTTTCTTTCCGGAAACTGTCCACAGACCGGTTTTACTCCTGCCGGATATTCTGACATTACACCACCAGTCTTTTTTATATCAGTAAACAGCCCTATATTACAAGCTGGATAACAAATGTCAACTCCACTTCCTAATACTGCACAAGTATATCCTGAATTATCAAGTGTTCCTTTATGTGCGGCAGTATCTATCCCAACAGCCATGCCACTTATAATCTGTATTCCATATGAAGACATCTCATATGCCAGCCTGGCCGCTACCATCATTCCATATTGACTTGCCTGCCTCGAACCTACAATTGCCACTGAAGGCTTATCACTGTCAGGAAGCTTTCCATTATAATATAGTCCATATGGATAATCATATATTTCCATAAGCTGTGCAGGATAGTCCGCTTTCCCCGGATGTGTGAATTTAATACTGCTTTTCACTAAGGCATTATAATCCCTATATATCTGTTCATCTTTAACTGAGCTGATTATATTTTCTGCATCTTTGCAAGACAATCCGCAGCATTTTAAATATTCTGAGCCAGCGTTATATATTTCCTTAGGGGAATCGAATCTTTTCAACAGCTTACTAATCTTTCTTCTTCCTATGTTTCTAATATTATTAAGCCAATACCAGTAATATTCTTCAAGAAATTCATCATATTTTATCAACTTTTCACCTCACAGTTCTTATAGAATAATGCTTCCGTAAGGTGCTCTTTTTCTATATTAACACTTCCCTTCAGATCAGCGATTGTCCTTGCTGTCTTTAGAACTTTATTATATGCCCTGGCACTCATATTGTGCTGCTTATACATTCTCTCCATAAGCTCATTGCACTCCACATTCAATGTACAGTATTTATGTATTTCCCTCACTCCCATCTGCGAATTATAATTAATATCAAGCTTTTTGAATCTGTCCTTTTGCATTTGTCTTGCGGCTTCAACTTTATTTTTCATATCGGTAGAATTATATATAGTATCCACATTTCCCTTATTCCTCATAACTTCATAGGATACCTCATCAACCTTAACACACATATCAAATCTGTCCCACATAGGATTGCTTATTCTTCCTATATATCTTCTTATGTCATATTCCGAACAATGACACCTGTTCCTGTCAGGATAATAGCCGCATTTACACGGATTGATAGCTGCTGCAAGCATAAAATGTGCTGGATATGTATACGCTGCATTAACCCTTACAAGCGTTATAACCTTATCCTCCAAAGGCTGTCTTAACGCTTCCATAATAACCTGATTAAATTCCGTCATCTCATCCAAAAATAATACGCCACCCTCCGATAACGTTATTTCTCCCGGTCTTGGCACAGCTCCTCCTCCAAGCAACGCCGCCTGTGTTATTGTATGGTGTGGATTTCTAAATGGTCTTTTTACCATAATTCCACACTCACTATCCAGCAGTCCTGCGACACTATATATCTTCGTAAGCCTTAACTGCTCCTCATAATCCATATCCGGCATTATTGTCGGTATTCTCTGGGCAAGCATTGTCTTGCCGCTCCCTGGTGGACCTATATACATTATATTATGCATACCTGATACAGCTATCATCGTTGCACGCTTTGCAGCTTCCTGCCCTGATATATCACTATAATCAATATTATAACTGCACGAGTGATTATTATTTTTCACTTCTGAACCATATGTAAACTTAACCCGCGAGCGTTCCAATACATTATAAGTATCATTATTAATGTTGCCATCTGACTTATTACATTCACCAGATTTCACATCAGCCTGCTTTATATTCTTTCTACTTCCATCTATTACGGCTATATTCTTTAATATCTCTATAGTCTGGCTTAGCGTTTCAACTCCATATATATTAATATTATTGATAATTCTGCCCTCTGCTATATTAGCCTTCGGAATTATGCAGTTGTCAATTCCTGCCTCTTTAGCCGCACATACCATAGGAAGCACTCCTTTAACCGGATTAATGCTTCCGTCAAGACTTACCTCGCCTATAATCAATACATTTTCCAATATCTTTAAATCAAAACAGCCATTTGCCGCCAGTATCCCTATTGCAATTGGAAGGTCGTATATTGTGCCCTCCTTTCTTATATTGGCTGGCGATATATTAATAACTATCTTCTGCGGTGTAAGTTCAATACCCGAATTCTTAATCGCCACCCTGACCCTGTCTTTCGCCTCTCTTACCTTAGACCCAAGTGCTCCACTCATATCAAATGTCGGAAGTCCAAAACCAACATCTGTTTCTACATTAACAATATATGCATCAATTCCGTATACAGCCGCACTTATCACTCTGCTAAACACATCTCACCCTTTTCCTTTCTCAAACTTATCACTACAACTATAACTAAAGCTATAGCCATAACTAAAACGATTATAATAACTACAATAATCATAAGTCCCTGCAATACTATTTAGTTGTAACATTTTAAATAATTGGGAATGTAATATTATAGAGCATAATATTACCAAAGAATATTCATTAATAACTGCTCAGCAATTATTAACAACAACTCACTAATCATCAATATCAGCCTGTTAATTGTTAATATTAACTAATTATTCATTAACGATAACTCACTAATCTTAAGACATACTGCCTAAGATTACTAATATTGAAATATTATTATTATCGACTGGCATAATATGTATTTCAATATATTATATATATCATATGTATACATATTATGCAAGTCTTTTTTATTATTTATTTACTTTATTAACTTCTGACATAAATCTGTTTTTTATGATTTCTCTTATGCCTGCGGCATCTTTTCTTTCTAACTTATCATAGCTTATAAAACCACCAGCCATATGCTCGTGTCCGCCACCATTACCTATATCACATAATGCTTTATTAGATATTCTTCCCGAATCGTAGCTTCCATTACTTCTTATTGACAGCTTTATACCCTCTTCTTTAGCCGAATATACTATTGCAAGATTAACACCATCCAAAGACATTATAAAATCGCATATAGAGGCAATCAATGACTCCTTGCAGTTGTCCCCTGCACTGGCAAAACAGATGTCATTCTGTATATCAACATTGGCAATTGCATAGGCATAAGCTTTTAAATCGTCATACTGTCTTACGCTTGTGTCAAGATTATTAAGAACTTTATGGTCTGCACGGTTGTAAAGATAATAGAACATATCAAGATCCAGCTTTGTAACACCACGCTTCATATCTGCTGTATCAACCTTTATTCCATAGAGCAGTGCCGTTGCCATATGAATATCAATAACAACATCATTTTCTATATAATACGAAGCTATGATTGAAGCACATGCCCCGACATCTGGTCTTATGTCCTTAAATACATATTTGCTGTCATTATATACTGGGTGATGGTCTATACAGATTGTCTTGTCTGAGTGCATATCTATTATGTTGGCATTGCCATTCTGTGCATCAACAATAATAACTTCTCTGTTACAATCCAGTTCCCAGGCACTTTTTACTTCAAGAATATCAATATTAAGAAGCTTTACCATCTTTGCGGTAACTGTATTTTCAATACTGCCCTTATATACAATCTGTGCATCTATCCCTTCTGCTCTTAAAAGATACTTCATACCATATGCACTTGCTATAGCATCAGGATCTGGAAAATTGTGCATCTGTACATACACACTGTTTCCTTTAATACAAGATATTATTTCTTCAAGCTTTGTCATCTTAACCCTCATTTTCTTAATTAATCTTTAATATCTCAAAAGAAGCCTTTATGCCATATTTATCCTGTTGTATTAACTTCTGTGACACAACCATTTTTAAGACTTCCTTAAGCTGTGTATTTATCTTCTCTTTCTCTGAAGGAGGAAATTCATCAATAATGCTCTGAATTATATCTTTAGTACCAGCGACATCAACAGCAGCAATAACAAAACTTCCTGCTTTAGCCGCTTTTATTACTGCTTTAACCGTATCTGGCTCACTCATTCTTCCAACCTGAATCACATCTACATCTTCTCTTATTGCAAGCTTAAGCCCCTCATCATAAGAAGCCACATCTATGCCTACCTCACGCTGGTTCACAATAGCATTTTTATGGGTGTGTACATACTCAATAGGGTCTTCCAATGTCAGTATATGAACACATTTATTCTCATTAATATAATCAATAATCGAGGCAATTGTCGTAGATTTACCGCTTCCTGCCACTCCGCCAAGAATAACAAGTCCGCTTTCGCTATCACATATGTCAATCAACTCTTTAGGAACACCTATATCCCCTGGTGCTGATACACTGTCTGTTACAAGTCGTATTGCACAGGCAGGAAGCCCTTTTTGCATAAATGCACTGACTCTGTATCTTCCTGCCTTAGGCACTGACAATGCAAATTCAATCTGCTTATTATCCCTGAACATTTCTATCTGCCTGTCATCCATTATACTGTATATTATCTTACTACAATCTGTCTCTGACAAGCTTGGATAATCAAGATTAGCAATTCGTCCGTTCACTCTCATTCTTGGAGGCACACCAACTGTAATATGCACATCTGACGCGCCTTCTTCCCTCGCTGTCATCAAAAGTTGTTCTACTGTTATCAATTCAACTTCCTCCCACTGTATCCATAATTACTATCTGTTCTTAGATTACTTTTATTAATTCTTCTGCACACTATAACAGCAGATATTAATTATTATCTATTCTTCGACTGCTTCTATTAATTTCTCTGTATGCTGTAACGCCAGCTATTAATTATTATCTATTCTGTCTATGCTGTAATTATCTGAAAGGGCGCCTATATACTCCTCATACAGTACCCCTCTGTCTGTTCCGCATATAAAACGCTTATTCTGGTTATCGTGTCCTACATTAAAATCACCATCAACTGTGATATACGCATTAGCATATCTGAATACATAGCTGACAGGCTCACTGCTCTCATTATCACTTACAACAGCCGATGCCTGAACGATAATATAATTATCCGCTTCCTGTCCTGCTGCCAAAGCCTTAAGGAAATACGCCGCATCAATATTGACATCAGATACATTTTCTTCATTAAGATGATACAGGTAATCTGTGTTGCCTGTTGCCACATACAACATTCTGTAGGTTGCATCTTCTGTTTCTTTAGTGATAGTTTCCTTAATCTCTTTATATATGTCAGCCATAACATCTTTATTAACTTTAGTATAATCATCGCAGTAAGCAGCAAGTTTATCTGCTGTATAAGTCATCTCACAGGCTTTGGCAAGTATGCCGTGCCTTGCCATATCTTCATAAGATACATCACAGCTTACCTTAATACTGTCATTAAGCTTAATTGAAGATGCCTTGTCCGCAGTAAATGTAAGTGTCTTAAGATAATCATCATCCCAGTCATTGTCTATTATAACTCTGGCATCAGGGCTTATTCCTGAAAATGTTACATCAACCCCGCTGTATATATCTATCTTTGCACCTGCATTAATGCCTTTAGCCTTATAAGTATACTGCTTCTTATTAATATCAACACCTGCATTATCTGCATAAGTATCATTAAATTCTATCTCGCAGTGGACTTTATCACCATTTTTAATATCGGTATCTGTTGTGTATACATTTATTGATTCAATGAACTTTCTAACATAATATTTCTTATCGTCATCAGCTTTCTTTCCTAAAAGCTTATTAGACAGTGCATCTTCATCTACAACAAATGTCACCGAAGCATATCCGTCAGCACCTGTATACACAGGCTTTATATAATCTCTTATGTCAAATTCATTAACCTTTATAAATACTGCAACTATCAATATCACTGCAAGGACTATTCCACCAACAGCAAAATATACTTTATTGCTCAAAGACTTATCCTTCACATCTACTTCTTTTTCTTTAAACTCTTTAATCTGCATACACCAAAAGCCTCCTTACAATTCTCTTGTGCTATATACAAGCTGTTCTAATTCCTCACCTTTCATATATGGGCTTAACACATTATACACCTGTTTATTATAATTATTAAGCTGTTCTATATCTTTATAGCTAAGATATTGTACATCAACAAGGTCTAAATCCACAGGAACCATAGTAAGCATTTCAAACTTAAGCCACCTGCCATATTCATTTTCCTTATCCTCTGTAACTATTATTTCATTCTCAATTCTTATTCCAAATCTGCCATCAGCATACACTCCTGGTTCATCTGATGTTACCATACCCGGTGTTAATACAGCAAGGTCATTTACCCCCTGTATATGCTTCCACCTAAATCCATTAGGTGCTTCGTGGACATTTAAAAGATAACCAACTCCGTGACCAGTTCCACATCTGTAATCAATATTCTCATTCCACAACGGAGCTCTTGCCATTATATCAAGATTATATCCGGTACAGCCGTGAAGAAACCTTGTATTGGCAAGATTCAACATTCCCTTAAGTGTCAGCGTATAGCACTTCTTCATCTCATCTGTAACTTCACCTAACGCAATAGTTCTTGTAATATCTGTTGTTCCACGCATATATTGTCCACCCGAATCAACTAAAAGCATCCCCTCCTGCTTTAGCGTACTGCAGTTATCCTTTGAAGCCTGATAGTGCATCATTGCCGCATTATCAGCGTATGCACTTATTGTATCAAAGCTTAATTCAATGTAATCCTTTATACCACTTCTAAGATTATCAAGATATTCTGCCGCTGATGCTTCTGTTATTGTCTGTCCTGATTTAACTGCCTTCTTAAGCCAGAATATAAATCTTGTCACGGCAAGACCATCATCAATATGTACATTCTTAAGGTTGGTTATTTCTATGTCATTCTTCACTGCCTTAAGGAGAACCTCTGGATTTTCCTTTTCGACAAGTTCTATCTTATCATTGTCCTTAGCATAAAGATATAATCTTGTATTAACCCTCTTTTTATCAATAAGCACTTTATGTCCTGCTATGCTTCTTATATCCTCATATATATCATTATAAGGCTTAACCTCAACGCCAGCCTCTATAAGTTTATCTATACAGTCATCAAGCCTGTCTATATCTGTATACAGAACAGTCTTGTCCATATATACTGCCGCATATGCCATAATAACAGGATTACAATGTACATCCCTGCCTCTTATATTAAAAAGCCAGCATATATCATCAAGCGAGGCAATAATATGTACATCTGACATATTGTCTTTCATTGCACAACGCACATCAATAAGCTTATCTTTAATAGTCTTTCCTGAATACATAGTATCAAGATAAAATGCCTTGCTGTGTGGGAATTCTGCCCTGTCATTGTATATTTGTTCTATCGCATCAAATGAATAGTTACAATGTGCCTTGTTAAATTCAGCCATTTTCTTAAATTCTATTCCCTGTCCTGCCTGTACACATCTTCCGTCAAATCCTATTGTCATTCCCTCTTTTAAAAGTTCCCTGCAATATTCATTGAGTGCAGGTACCCCTGCACTTCCCATTCTCATAAGCTTATACTCTGTACCGCTAAGCTGTTTCTCAGCCTGCACAAAATATCTGCCATCTGTGAAAAGCACTGCAGTGTCACTTGTTATAACTGCTGTTCCTGCTGAGCCTGAAAAGCCAGAAATGAATTCTCTTTCCTTAAAGTAATCACCTGCATATTCAGAAATGTGGTAATCGCCCGTTACTACAACATAGATATCCACGCCTTTTTCTTTCATTATGCCACGTACTGCCTCAAGACGTCTGCTTATAACTGTATTATTATTACTGCCATTATTCGTAGCATTATCGTTAATTATTTTATCATCAGAGATATTATCCATTTTAAATGCTCCTTTTATCTATTACGGCAGTATTATCCGACTGCGGCGGACATCTTAGCGATATATTTCTCCGCCACAGCACGACTTACTGCTTAAGCATAAGTATACCATACCCTGCTGTCGATTTTGTAGTTTTTATGTTAAGTTTTGCTATCCTATTAACTTTTTATTCTCCAAAAGGGCATATAACTTGTTAAGAGCGTGCCTTTCTATACGGCTTACATAACTGCGGCTTATGTTTAACTTTGCCGCAAGTTCATTCTGGGTCATTTCCTTACTTCCAAACAGCCCAAATCTTCCTATTATTATCGTCTTTTCCCGCTCTGTCAATATATTATCCATATTGTCATATATGCACTTTAACTGCTCTGCTGTAAGCATCTCGCCTACATCATCTCTTGTTTCATCACCGACAACATCTATAAATGTTATATCATTGCCCTCTTTATCCGTGCCAATCGGCTCATATAAGGACAGCTCCTGCATTTTCTTCTTATCATTTCTTAACATCATCAATATTTCGTTATCTATACATTTTGCCGCATATGTCGCAAGACGGATTTTCTTATCAGGGTTAAAGGTATTAACCGCCTTTATCAGTCCTATTGTTCCTACTGATATTAAATCCTGTGTATCTTTCTCTGCACAAGCATATTTCTTAATCATATGTGCTACAAGGCGCATATTCTTCTCTACAAGTATATTCCTAGCCTCTATATCCCCATTACGGCTTCTTATTAACATCTCTTTTTCTTCCTGCTCTGATAATGGTTTCTCAAACACCTTCAAGAAAAAGCACCCCTACACATATTTCTATATTTTATGCGTAGGACACACCTTTATTGCATATCCATATAATTTATTGCATATTGCTCAAGTGTGCATCATCGGCACATAGTGCCTTTTATGCAACTTTGAATTCCTATTACATAAAAATACGCCAGTATGGACTATTCATTCATACTGACGCACATAAATCTTAATATATTATTCTTCTTTTCTTCTTAAAATGTCATATCTTTCAAGTTCTACACCAAGGTCAATATAAAGCTGCTGTTTAGGATGTGGACAGCTTTCCATATCAACGCCCTTTTCGTCAGTTATCCGCTTAACTGTAACTAAAAGATTAGTTCCGTCCGGCTTCATAACTTCAATCTCCTCACCAACCGAGAACTTATTACGCTGTTCTATATTGTAAAGACCTTCTTCGTTCTTATCTCCTACAATTCCAAGATAAGTGTATTCCTTAATGTATGTGTTGCTTTCATATATCTGTGTATTTTCATCTGGCTTTCCAAAGAAGAAACCTGTTGTATACTGTCTGTAAGTACATTTGCTTATCTCTGACTTGTAAAATGGAATTCTTGACTTATAAAGTTCTGGGTCTTTTAAGAAATCATCAATTGCAAGTCTGTATGTTCTTGCAACTGTAGCTACATAAAGGGCTGTCTTCATTCTTCCCTCTATCTTAAAGCTGTCAATTCCTGCCTCTATAAGCTCTGGAATATGCTCAATCATACATAAATCTTTAGAGTTAAAGATATAAGTTCCTCTTTCATTCTCATATACAGGCATATATTCGCCTGGTCTGTTCTCCTCAACAACAGCGTACTTCCATCTGCAAGGATGTGTGCAGGCACCTCTGTTAGCGTCCCTTCCTGCCATAAAACTGCTAAGAAGACATCTTCCTGAGTATGATATACACATAGCACCATGTATGAATGTTTCTATCTCCATCTCATCAGGAATATTCTTTCTTATATTCCTAATCTCATTCAATGAAAGCTCTCTTGCTGTTACAACTCTCTTAGCACCCTGTTTCCACCAGAACTGGTATGTCATATAGTTAGTATTATTAGCCTGTGTGCTTATATGAATATCTATATCGTGAAGTTCTTCCTTGGCAATTGTGAACATTCCCGGATCAGATATAATAACTGCATCTGGCTTTATAACATCAAGCTCCTTAAAATATTCCCTTGCTCCGTCAAGGTCATAGTTATGTGCAAGTATATTAGCTGTAACATACACCTTAACATCTCTTTCGTGGGCAAATTTAATTCCTTCTACCATATCCTCTTTTGAGAAATTCTTAGCCTTAGCTCTTAAGCCAAAAGCCTCTCCACCGATATATACTGCATCAGCACCAAATATAACTGCAATCTTTAATACTTCAAGACTGCTTGCTGGTATTAAAAGTTCAAGTTCCCTGCCATTATAATAATGTCCTGCCATATTATTTTCCTCCATTTATTTTTTAACACTCAATGTAATTCCGTCTCCAATTGGTACAATTGAAGTTATAAGATTATCATTATGTGTAAGCTCATATACATACTCTCTAATTCTTGTATGTATTGTCCTGTCCCTCCTTGTGACAACATATCTGGACTCTACAAGCTCACCCTCCTGAAGTATATTATCTGTTATAAGAAGTCCGCCCTTAGGCATAAGCCTTAATATTTCAGGCAGATAATTAATATACTGTCCCTTGGCGGCATCCATAAATATAAAATCATATGGACCTTCCAGCTCTTTTAAGACTTCCATAGCATCGCCCTCTATAAGCCTTATACAATCCTCTTTTCCTGCCCTCTTGAAATTATTGCGGGCTATAGGTATTCTTTTATCATAATTCTCTATTGTATCAATTATACAACCCTCAGGCATATTCTCACTCATAAGAATAGATGAGTAACCTACTGCCGTTCCTACTTCAAGAATCGACTGTGGCTGCTTTAATTCAAGCAGCACCTTTAGCAGATTGCCCATCTCTTTTCTAATAATCGGGACATCGTCCTCAATTGCTTCCTTTTCGATTGTATTACAGATTGGTGAATTACCTCTATCAAGAGAATTAATATAAGCTACTATTCTTTCGTTGACAATCACCTTAGTAAACCTCTCATTAATATTTATTCACTATCACCAGTATCAGTTGTGCTGATGCCAGCTAATATCTTCATCATATCTGTTGGCTTCATACCTGTATTAAGACTGTATGTTCCCGCCTTAAACTTATCTTTATAATCAGATAACTTTACCTGAAAATAAAATATTTTCTCATCACTAATAAGACCTTTTTCATATAACTGGCTGGCTAACTTCTTAGCTGTTACACCATCAGCTATTGTCACTTCAACTACTTTGGCATTATCAACTGTGTCTACAGACTTCTCATTAAATATATTGTTACCAAATGTATAGGCTTTTGTTCCAAACATAACAACCACTACTACAGCAATTGCAATAAACAATGCATTAAGTGACAATGAAACAACCATTCTTATAGATTTATTATTCATAATCAAATATCCATTCCCGTCCGACTAAATATAGTTATGATGATTAATTATTCAAGAAATCAACATCGAATTCAATTGTCTCAACTACAGTTCTGCATATATCCTGAACCATACGGCACAGACAGACCTCAGACAGCAGATATCTGTTGACCATATTCTGTCTTCTCATATCTGCATATCTATTATTAAGATCCTCCTGTGCGGCAAATATATCATCAACCTTACCACTATTCTGTATATCAAAATTCTGTCTTCTGAACTCATCAATACTTCTCTTTAAATTAGGGTCTTTATCTATAATAGCCTCTAGTCTTTTATATTCAATATATTCAGGGCTTTCTTTTATAGCTTTGCTTAGTTCAAGCTTTAACTGCTCAATTCTCTGCATTAATATCTCCCATTATAACTGATTACATCTGAGCTTCCATAATAATTGGAAGAATAACTGGATTTCTCTTCATCTTCTTCCACAAATATTCGCTGAGATCATCTTTGATAATGTTCTTAATCTTACTCCAGTCAGTGATATTCTTATCAAGACATCTAAGAACAGAATCTGTAACTATAGCTCTTGCCTCATCAAGCAGTTCTTCTGCCTCTCTTACATATACAAAGCCTCGAGTTACAATATCCGGTCCTGCAACAAGCTGTCCTGTATACTTCTCAAGTGTGAGAACAACAATTATAATACCATTCTCTGCAAGATTCTGTCTGTCTCTTAATACAATATTACCTACATCACCAACTCCAAGTCCATCGACAAGAATAGCTCCTGTGTGAACCTTTCCAACGATTGCAGCCTTCTCATCACTAAGTTCAATAACATCACCAGATTTGGCTATAATAACATCTTCCTTATCATATCCAAGTGACATTGCAACTTCCTTCTGTGCTATAAGGTGTCTGTATTCACCGTGTACTGGTATAGCATACTTTGGCTTAAGAAGTGAATATACAAGCTTTATCTCTTCCTGACAGGCATGTCCAGATACATGTGTATCCTGGAATATAACCTTAGCGCCCTTCATTCCAAGTTCATTGATAACTCTTGCTACAGACTTCTCATTACCAGGAATAGGTGTTGATGAAAATACAACACAGTCGCCCGGCTGGATAGATACCTTTCTATGAAGGTTAGCTGCCATTCTTGAAAGGGCTGCCATTGACTCTCCCTGACTACCTGTTGTAATAAGCACAATCTGCTCAGGTGTGTAATTCTTCATAGCCTCTGTCTCTATAAGAGTACCATCTGGAATATGAAGATATCCAAGGTCTTCAGCAACATCTATAATATTGACCATACTACGGCCTTCTACGCATACTTTTCTTCCATATGCAACTGCCGCATTAATAATCTGCTGTACTCTGTCTACATTAGAAGCAAATGTTGCAATTATAATTCTGCTGTTCTTATTATCATTAAATATCTTGTCAAATGTACTTCCTACAGTTCTCTCTGACATTGTAAAGCCCGGTCTTAAAGCATTAGTACTATCGCACATAAGTGCAAGCACGCCCTTCTTTCCAAGCTCTGCAAATCTCTGTAAATCTATTGGTTCACCATTAACTGGTGTATAATCAACCTTAAAGTCACCTGTATGGACAAGAATACCTGCTGGAGAGAATATTGCAAGTGCAGCTGCATCTGCAATACTGTGGTTAGTTCTTATAAATTCCACCCTGAAATCACCAAGAGTAACTGACTGTCCATATCGTACAACTTTTCTTTTAACTTCACGAAGCATATTATGTTCTTTTAGCTTAGACTCTATAAGTCCCATTGTAAGACGTGTAGCATATATAGGAACATTAACTTCCTTTAATACATAAGGAATTGCTCCGATGTGATCCTCGTGGCCATGTGTAATAACAAATGCTTTAACCTTATCAATATTCTCCTTAAGATAAGTAACATCTGGAATAATAAGGTCAATACCAAGCATTTCTTCTTCTGGAAAGCTTAAACCGCAATCCACAACAACAATACTGTCATCGTATTCGATGGCAGTTATGTTCATTCCAATCTGTTCAAGGCCTCCAAGTGGAATCACCTTAACAGAACCGACATTTTCTTTTTTCATTAAGCACCTCATTCTTTATTCAATTATATAAGTTCAATATCATCATCCATAAGTTCCGCAAATATTCTGCTGATTGCATCAAATTCTGTATCGTCCTCAACAAATTCATATACTGCATCTGCATCTGCTTCACTTGATGTGTCTTTTAAAATGTAACATTCCGCATCTGTATCTTCTTCATCAGAAGAATCTGTTACTAATAAATAATTAACTCCATTCGCTCTTGTCTCTTCAATAATATATAATTCAACATTCTCGTTATCATCTGTAACAAATGTGAGCTTTTCCATATTAATTTAAACCACCTTTATTAATTCATTTACCTGCCTGCATTAGCCTGACAGTCAAGATAACCTTGTAATATAAACACAGCAGCAATCTGGTCAATAACTGCCTTTCTGTTCTCTCTTCTTACGCCGCTTTCCATAAGTGCCTTCTCTGCTGAAACTGTTGTAAGTCTTTCGTCCCACATAATGACTTCAAGCCCTGTTCTTCTCTCAAGATTCTTAGCAAACTCTTCACAGGCTATAGCTCTCTCACCTACAGTATTATTCATATTCTTAGGGAGTCCGACAACTATCTTCTCAACGTCATTCTCTTCAATAATAGCTTCTATTCTGGCGTATGTCTTTCTAAGCTTATTCTCTTCTTTTCTTGTGATTGTCTCAACAGGCTGTGCTGTAATGCCAAGTGCATCGCTTAACGCCACGCCCACTGTCTTTGTTCCATAATCCAATCCAATTATTCTCATAACTTAATTATAAACCCTTACCCTCTATGAAGTACTTGATAACCTCTTCTACAAGTTCATCTCTTTCTACCTTCATAATAAGGCTTCTTGCATTGTTATGACTTGTAATATATGTTGGATCTCCTGACATAATATAACCTACTATCTGGTTAACAGGGTTATATCCTTTTTCTTTTAATGCAAGATATACTTGTTCAAGTATTCCTTCTACTGATATTGTCTTTTCTGGCTGTGTTCTAAAAAATTGTGTATTATTATCTATCATATCTACCACGTCCCTTTCGTATACCTTATTATAATATAACATATCACCAAATAAAACAAGAGAAAAATCAAAAACCACCATCTGATGAATAACATAATACTATCATTCATCAAATGGTGTTTAATTTGTTATACTATATAATCTTCCACTTAATATGTCAACATTTAATTCAATGCCGATACGCTGTTTTCTGGCATAATTCCTACTGATATATTAAGATTTCCATTTCTTACCCTTAATTCGTCAATGAAATCTTTTTCTGCATCATCATTTTTTAATCTGATTTCATATGTAAGCTCATACATTGTGCCCATATTAGTTGTCTTAACTTTATTTAATCTGTTCTCAGACGTGTATTTATCAAACAGATCATCAAATACCGAATTATAGTTAAGGCTTTCTGGAATAACAATTTTAAGCTGCTTACGTCCTTCATTCCTATCTACAAAACCTAATGCTGATATAAGTATTAAAAGCAAAAGCATAACTGCTGTAAATGCTGCTGCAAATGTTACATATCCAAGACCACAAGCAAGACCTGCTGCCATTGTAAAGAACACAATTGAAATATCCTTAGCACTTCCCGGTGCACTTCTGAATCTTACAAGTGCAAATGCTCCTGCCATCGAAAATGCTCTTGCAACATTGCTTCCCACAAGAAGAATAACGACTGATACAACCGCTGGAAGCATTAAAAGACCAATTATAAAATTCTTCTGGTAACCTTCTTTTTTGCTGATGTACATATATACAATTGCAATAATAACTCCGATTACGATTGATGCACCTAAAGATATTGCCGCCTGGCTGATATTTATTGAATTATCCGCTGTTGATGTAAATATTGATTCAAACATAATATTGCTCCTTTTAATTTATACTTTTATTATTAGATACATATTGCACTTTTTCCATACTGTCCATACTGACAGCCATATACATTACCGTATTCCTTTGCATATTCATTAGGTGCTATCTGGTTACTCAATTCCTCTGTATCTTTATCATAACCTTCAAGCACATATCTTTTATATTCTGTTCCATATTTAGAGAATGAAACAGAATATATATGCAGATCCGAAAGACATCTTGTAAACCACATCGGTACTGCACCGCTTATTTTAATCTCCATAAGATACAATCTGTCAGGAATAAGCTTATTGCCATAGCTTCCGCTCTCAAGCCTTACATTGCCTCTCCTTGTTGTTATATTAGTATCAAATGTAACTCTGAAATCACCATCATTTTTTTCAAAATAAGCATACCTGTCATATGAAAGATATACCTTTGGCTTTAATGTATACATTTTCTTAAAATAATCAATCTCTTTAAGCACCTGTGTGTTAATACATTGTGTGTCACTCTCAGGATACACATCACTTTCCATATACTTATATGCGTCTTTTAGTACAATTGATGTTCTGCGTTTATTAACAATGCCATTATATTTCTTCTTAATCTCAAGAAATACCCTGTCTTCTCCACAAGGAGTACCATAGCTTCTCATTCTGAGTTTCTCCTTGTATACAGGCTTCTCAATTGAACTTCTTATAAGCCTGTTGTCATCAGTATCATAATAAATGTTACATATACTATAAAATTGTCCATTAAGATTATATTTATCCGGCTCCATATAATCATTTATTCGTTCAAGCAGCCTTCTGAAAGTGTGTTCATCAAGTATATATTTTTTCTCATATCTGTTAAATACTTCAATTGCCATACACTGGTCTCCAATCTTTCCTGCACATCTTAATATCCTCTGCAAGTTACTTCACAACGCGTTTTCCTGTGAACAATTGTATATTACTTGGAAATTGTGACCAAATGATGTAAAAAATAAGTAAAAAATGTGATATTGCTGTGTATTCTGGCATTCGCAATCTTAATATCCCAACGACTTAATTCTTTATGACTATATGAAATCACTCTGTCTTCTAAATATATCCATACAACTATATAAAGGAACAAAAAAATCCGGCAGTACACTGCTTAAACGCAACATACTGCCGGAGTATTTATAAGTATTAATCTTAATTCAACTGCTCACTAACTGGTCTATTCTGCCAATTAATATATACATTCTAGTAACCTACCGCTGGTGCGAAGGTTTCCTTAACTGCACAATACTTGTCAGCAAGGCATACAAGCCAGGCTTCCCTGCACATAGGTGGAACTATCGTAAGAGGAAACATATGTCTTGAGATTATATTTCTTTCTATATCGCCAAGATTATATTCCTTCTCTGCATTCCTTAGTGCTGTTGCAGGATGTGTAAAGCCGTGGAAATGATGTCCCTTTCTCTTTATGTGCCAGTCATATAAGAAATAATCGTGTAAAAGTGCTCCTCTTATAAGTGCTTTCTCATTCACCTTTAAATGAAAGAATTCTGCAAGCTTAAGACTTGCTCCTGCCACACCTACACTATGCTCATATACTGTTGTTAAACCGTGCTGTATAGCATTCTTCTCGTGTGCAAGATTGCCTTCCTGCTCTAATTCAGAAAGCACAAAATTAAAAAGCTGCTGTCTTTCTTCTGATAACTTCAATTCATTCTCCATTCTGATACTCAGCCATTAATCTTCATATCATATTAATATCCCACATACAATAAGTTACTTTATATGAACAGGAAATTCAAGTTAGTCTATATGAACCATTCATCCCATCCGGCAACATTATAGCACACATATATTCATATAACAATATATTATCACACAATATTTATACAATATGTACGTCCATCTGGTTAAATGGAATTTCTATGCCGTTCTTATCAAATTCCGACTTGTATTCTTCAAGAAGTGCAAATCTTGTATCCCAGTAATCTTCTGTCTTTACCCACGCTCTTGTCTCAAGTGTCACACAACTTTCATCAAGGCTCTTTACTATAACCTTCACTTCCTTATCCTTAAGGATTGAATTATCAGCTGCAAGAATATCACTTAATATATTCTTGGCAAGCTTTAAATCAGATGAGTAACCTATAGGCATCTCGATATCAAGACGTCTGTTATCTTCAGCACCCACATTTACAATATTAGAATTAGATAATGCACCATTAGGAAGCATTACCACCTTGTTATCAACTGTTGTGAGCTTAGTGTAAAGAAGCTCTATAGTTCTAACAGTTCCCTCAAGATTACCAACTACTATATAGTCACCAACCTTAAATGGCTTAAATATAAGTATAAGCACTCCGCCTGCAAAGTTAGAAAGCGAACCCTGTAATGACATACCTATTGCAAGAGCTGCTGAACCAAATACAGTTACAAGTGAAGTTGTCTGTATTCCAAGTTCATCAATAACCATAAGTATAAGCACTGAATAAAGTGCAAATCTTATTATTGACATTGTAAAATTAACAACACCTGGGTCTAAGCTTCCTTTATCAAATACTTTCTTTAAGAATTTCATACAAAGTGCTATTACTTTCTTACCAACAAACCATATGATAATAGCGAATAAAATCTTCCATATTCCAGTAAGTCCCCAGTGTGTAATCTGTTCAACTATACTTGTTATCTGCTCCATAACACATATGCGTATATCGTAAACACCTTATCTTTCATATTTACTAATATACTTTCTCCTTCCTTTATAATATTGCTGGTTCTCATACTATCCAGTTTTTTAATTTCCAATGTCAGGATTATATGTCTGTCCTGTCCCCATATGTTCCAGTTTATTTTTTAAGCTGACTTAACCTAAGCTTCATTTCCTCGTCTATTCTTTCGCTTTCCTTAACTGCTTCTAAAGCTTTCTTCTCAGCTTCCTTTCTTGCATTCTGTGCAAGCCTTAAGCTTTCCTTGGCTTCCTTCTCAGCATTTGCCGCCCTCACAGCCTCTTCTTCCGCCTTATCAGCAAGTTCTATTGCTAAATCAACTCTTTTTTCTGCTTCAACCTTAGCCGCCTTAGCTTCATTTTTAATCTGGATTTCTTTAATCTCAATATCAGTATATGGTTCATACTTATATACAACCATTGCTGATGCTGGTATATCAACAAACATCTTATACCTATCATTGCTGTCAGCTTCAACCGCTGACTTCACAACAACAGCTTCCACCTTGCCATCACCGCCATATTCCTCATTGTCACTGTTAAATACAAGCTTGTACTTTCCAGCCTTAGGTACATTTAACTCATAAGCCTTTCTTTCAACCGGAGTGAAATTAACTGCCACTATGTCCATATCATTATCTGACGAATATCTTGCATATGAATAAACTGTTAATTCTGCATTATAATTATCAACCCACTCAAAACCATCTGATGAGCTGTCTGCCTCATACATTGAATTATCTGTTGTATACAATGTGTTGAGTGCCTTTATATATGCTTTCATCTGCTTATACGCCGGTTCTTCAAGTCTGCTTAAAATCTGCATTTTATCATCATCTACAGACACTAATGCACCTGTATCATTGCCATAAGACACACATACTGGTCCTGGGTAAGTATATATATATCCTAATACTGCCCTTATATCAGAAAGTCTCTGCTTATCGTCATTGCCAGATACCATTGCATATAAAGTATCATCTTTTAATGCCTCGTAAGTAAGGTTGGTAATAAAATGTTCCTTATAATGATATAACATTTCATAAGTAACCCTGTTATACATTCCCTTTCTAAACAATGGATCCTGCTTTACGAACTCAAAGAATTCCTCATTAAAGCCATCATTTAACTTATAATCAAAACCAAGACTGTCCTCATTATCATTATTTCGTGTAACGTCTGACCACAAGCTCTTTTCATCTGCTATAGTTATCACGCCGTCATTTCTCTTATGGACATATTCATTCATCTGCTTTATGAATTCTATGGCATCAAGATTTTCATTGCCGCCATACATATTAGGCGTCCATTCGCCAGGATTCTTGCCATAATCAAGATATAACATCGTTGCTGTGTCTGTAATCTTAATTCCGTCTATATTATATTCATCAAGCCACATAGCTATAGCTGATATAAGGAAGCTTCTTACCTCGCCCTTCTCATAGGCAAATGTTGTTATATTCATCTGAGGCTTTTCAATTATCCTTGGCTTAAGATAACCATAACAGTCACCACCATCATAATTAACTATACTTCTTATATCAATGCCAAAATAAGCTACATTAAAATCAATAATTACACCTATTCCGTTATTATGAAGTTCCTTAATCATATGCTTGAAATCTGTAGCTGTTCCATACTGTGATGATGGTGCATAATAACCTGATGCACCATAACAATAACCTGTCTTTTCAAAAATACTGTCACTGCCCTTTATAAGAACATAAGTATATCCTGTATCTTTAACATACTCTGTAATATATCTGGCTATATCCATATAATTAACCTTAGCCTTATTCACAGGAATATTATCATATGCAATCTCAAGTATAGACAAAGGCTTATTAACACCCTTTATCTGTTTTCTTTGCTTTACCCATTTAACATTATCTTGTACAGCCTGTGGCTCACCTGTTACAGAGTGTGCATCTGCGTACTGTGTAATCTGTCTGGCATACGGATCAAGCTTTAATACAGTATTAGTACCTTTGAACTTTATCTCATACATATATTCCTGTCCAGCTTCAAGTTGTGGAATGAATATTTCATATATACCATTGTCGGTAATACGCTCCATCTGGTATATCCTTCCATCCCAGCTATTAAATTCGCCTACAACACTTACTCGTAACGCATTAGGTGCCCATGTTCTAAAAAGCACACCTGAAATGCCGTCTTTTTCGCACACCTTATTACCAAGAAGGTTATATGCATTGTATTCAGTTCCTGCTGCGAACTTGTTAAATATAACTTCTGACTTATCAAATCTGCCAAATGAATATGGGTCACGTAATCTTGTAATATGCCCATTCTTATCTTCAATATTAAGAACATATTTAACATTTTTCTTAATCGGTATTAATGCCGCAAAAAATCCAGCATCATCAACTTTTTCAAGTTGTATGGCTCTTTTTCTTTCACTTACTGATACACTTACAGATACAGCATCCGGTCTGAACACCTGTATAAGATACCCCTCTTTTACAAGGTGGCCGCCTAATATACTGCAAGGCTGACTGCTTTCCGAATACACAATTTCTTCAATCGCAGGCCAATCCATAAGCTTATATAACTTATTATCCATACCCTTCTCCATTTCTATGGCTGTTTCTTATGCCATACGGTTCATCCACTGTTCAAACAACTTAGTCCATTCATATACTTCCGGCTGATAATGTTTGCCACCCTTTGTAGCAGTTTCTTTAGTTCCAAGTCCCAATCCATGACAGCCATCTGGAAATACGTGATATTCAAACTTAACATTATTCTTTCTTAATGCTTCTACAAACAAAAGTGAATTCTCTAATGGAACAGAATTATCATCAAATGTATGCCATACAAAGCTTTCCGGTGTATCTTTAGACACCTTATTCTCTAATGATATATCATCTATATATTTATCATAGTTTTCACCAAGCAGCTTTACAAACGAACCCCTATGTGAATTTTCCCCAGCTGTTATTACAGGATAACCTAAAAGAAGTCCATCTGGTCTTACATATTCCTTATCACATCCCAGATATTTTTTTGCAAATGATGCAACCATATCACCACTCCACATAGTACCAAGACATGCCGCAAGATGTCCTCCAGCTGAGAAGCCTGCAAGTATAATTCTGTCAGGATTAACATCCCATTCCTTAGCGTGATCCCTTACCCACTTAACTGTATAAGCCGCTTCATATACCTGTGTCGGATATACATATGGTGCAAGGCTGTATCTTAATACTACCGCATTATACCCAAGATCCAGCATTTTAATAGCCATAGACTCGCCTTCTCTTGGTGAATGATGGTCATATCCACCACCTGGACATATTATAACAAGTGGTCTGTTAAATGGGTCCTGATAATCCGGGTACATTTCTTTAATATATGTTGTTATTGTTGCTTTTTTATCCGGTGTCTTTAACCCAAGTTCCTCATATGGAAGTTCAATATCGTATACTTTATGTAACATAATAATCCTCTTTTCCATTCTATATTCTTTACATCTATTTTGAACCATATACTTATTCTTCAATCTTATGTATAAACAATCCACTTCTTAACTTTGGCTCAAACCATGTAGACTTTGGTGGCATAAGCCTGCCCGCATCGGCTACTGCAAAAAGCTCTGCTATGGAAGTTGGATACATTGAAAATGCCAGCACGCAATCAGTATGACATCTTTTCTCAAGCTCCAAAAGTCCTCTTATTCCGCCAACAAAATCAATTCTCTTGTCCGTCTTAGGGTCATGTATACCAAGTACAGGCTCTAACAGGTTATTCTGAAGTATTGCAACATCAAGCCCATCTACAGGATCATCTGATAATATATCCTTCTTAGCCTTAAGCTTATACCACTTCTCATCAAGATACATTCCAAATTCCGCCTTATAAGCCGGTTCTACTGCTGCAGCACTTTCTTCTATTTCAAACTTTTCTTCTATCTTCTTAATAAATTCTTCTTTACTGTAGCCATTAAGGTCTTTTACAACTCTGTTATAAGGCATTATCATAAGTTCTTCATCTGGGAAAAGAACTGAAAGGAAATAATTAAATTCCTCCTCACCTGTATAATCAGGGTGTTCTTCCCTTCTCTTTAAACCGACCTTAACTGCTGATGCCGCCCTGTGATGTCCATCTGCTATGTAAATATCATCTATTCCTGCAAATGCTTTCTCAATATTTTCTACTGACTGTGCATTTGAAATCTTATACACCTGATGTCTTATACCGTCTGGTGAGGTAAAACTGTAGAGCGGCTTTGTTTCCTTGGCTTTGACTACTTCATTTCTTATAACCTCATCAGCCCTGTAAGCAAGGAATATAGGTCCTGTCTGTGCAGAACATCTGTCAACGTGGTTAATTCTGTCCTGTTCCTTATCAGCCCTTGTATTCTCGTGCTTTTTAATAATATTGTTATTATAATCATCTATGGAAGCACAGGCAGCTATTCCTGTCTGTGTTCTGCCATTCATTGTAAGCTCATACACATAATATGCCTTATCTGTATCAGTAATAAATGTACCATCTGCAATTCTGCTATCCAAAAGCTCCCTTGCCTTGTCATACACACAGTCTGCATATGTATCTACACTGCTGTCAAACTGTGTCTCAGCCCTGTCTATCGCAAGAAATGACAATGGCTCACGTTCTACTTCCTTTAACGCTTCCTCTCTGTTGTATACATCATAAGGAAGTGCCGCCACTCTGTCTGCAACCTTTTCATCCGGTCTTATACACTCAAATGCTTTAATAACTGCCATACTGCCTCCAATCTGCCCTGCATAACAGGGCTTTATCTTATTTTATACTTAATTATCTTATTCATACTAACATTGTATATCAATAATTCGTATAACATATTATACAAATACACAGGTAGTGTCACTTTACCTAATGGCTGATATGTAATAATTCGTGTGCCTTGTGTGATAATGGCTCACCAAAATAATCTTTGTAGCACTGCATTACTGATGGATTTTCGTGTGAAAATCTGAGATTATTGACTTTATCAAGTCCATAAAGCACCTTGCTTCTATTGGCTACTTTGTTATCATCATCTTTAATAGGCTGTCCACCACCATTAATACATCCACCAGGACAAGCCATAACTTCAACAAAGTCATAATGTGCCTTGCCTGTTGCAATAGCTTCCATAAGCTTTCTTGCATTAGAAAGACTGCTTGCAACCGCAACCTTAAGTATATTGCCATTAATTGTAAACTTAGCTTCCTTCCAGCCGTCAAGACCTCTTACACACTGGAAAGCATCAGGTTCAGGATTAGTCTTATTAACAAGGTAATAAGCACTTCTAAGTGCAGCTTCCATAACTCCGCCTGTAGCACCAAATATAACACCTGCTCCGCTTCCTACACCTAATGGGTCGTCAAATTCTTCTTCCTCAAGTTCCTGAACCTTTATAAAGAAAGACTTTAACATACGTTCCACTTCTCTTGTAGTAAGAACCGCATCAACATCTTTACCATTATCCCATGTACATTCATCTTTCTTGGCAAGACAAGGCATAAGTGATACACAGAATATTCTTTCAGGCTCTACGCCCAGCTTTTCTGCATAATATGACTTAGTCACCGCTCCAAACATCTGCTGTGGTGACTTTGCTGTTGAAAGCCTGTCCGCATACTGAGGATATTCCTTCTTTATAAAGTTGACCCAGCCCGGACAGCACGATGTAAACATTGGAAGTCCTGATTCCTTAATCTCTGGAAGTCTTTCAAGAAGTTCGCTTCCCTCCTCCATAATAGTAAGATCTGCTGAAAATGTTGTATCAAATATGTAATCAAAGCCAATCCTTCTAAGTCCTGCAACAAGTCTTTTGGCTGTTGCGAAATCTTTAGAAAGTCCAAAGCCTTCACCCCACGCTGTTCTTACAGCTGGGGCTATCTGAACGACTGTTATAATATTCTCATCTTCAACTGCATCAAGAACACGGCCTACATCATCTCTTTCCCTTAATGCACCTACTGGACAGTTCACAACGCACTGTCCACAAAGAGTACAGTTAGTCTCCTGAATAAGTCTGTTCTTAGCCACATTCACAGTTGTTCTTGAACCTGTATTAACTACGTCCCATACGTGCATACCCTGAACATTATCACATATCTGCACACAACGCATACATTTAATACATTTGTTATTCTCTCTTATAAGTGGAAATGTCTTATCCCATTTATTCTTTTCAAGAATAGAGTCATAAGGCATCTCAGATATATTAAGTTCATTGGCAAGTGACTGTAATGTACAGTTACCGCTTCTTACACAGGAAGCACATTCATAATCGTGCTGTGAAAGTATAAACTTAACATTAGTCTTTCTTGTTGTACGTACCTTTCTTGTGTTAGTACGGATAACCATACCTTCCTGAACAACATTATTGCACGCCGTAACACATCTGTCCTGTCCCTCAACCTCAACAACGCACACACGGCACGCACCTATTTCATTAACTTCCTTAAGATAGCAGAGTGTAGGTATCTCAACGCCTACTTTTCTTGCAGCTTCAAGGATAGTTGTACCATCTTCTACTGATATAGCTATACCATTAATTGTTGCATTTACCATTGTTCTTCTCTGCCTCCTCTGAATGCTCCAAATCCAAAATGGTCACATCTTAGACAGCGTCCAGCCTCCTGACACGCTTCCTCACAAGAAAATCCATATTCGATTGGCTCAAAATCATTCTTTCTTTCTGCCGCATCTCTTAACGCAACCTCAACTCTTCCACAGGCAACCTTATCTTCATTGCTTGCATACGGAATTTCAACATCACATGTAATCTCGTGGTTAAATCCTAAATATTCATCTATATTAGCCGCCGCAACTTTACCTGCCGCAATAGCCTTAATAACTGTCGCTGGTCCAGTTACACAGTCACCACCTGCAAAGACACCCTCAGACATTTCTCCGTCCTGTGGTGTAATATTACCTGTATTAAGTGCTGATATAACACCTCTCTGAACCTTAATACCGTGTTCCTCGAAGCTCTTAGTCTCTATACCTTGTCCGATAGCAACAACTATAAGGTCACTTTCTAATAAAACCTCATCTTTAGCCGCTGCCTTAGGAGCTGGTCGTCCGTGTGAAACCCTTGATATCATCTGTGGCTTTACAATAAGTCCTATAGCATTACCTTCTTCGTCCTGCTTAATACGCACTGGTGACATAAGTTCAAGAACATCACAGCCTTCCGCCTCTGCACCCTCAACTTCTTCTTCAAGGGCAGTCATATCTGCTTTACGTCTTCTGTATACAATGCTTACCTTGCTCGCACCAAGTCTTATTGAAGAACGTGCAACGTCCATTGCCACGTTACCACCACCGATAACGATAACCTTCTTGCCTGTATAATCTGGCATATCTCCATCACCGATAGCACGAAGCATCTCTACAGCAGATGTAATGCCACTCTTGGCATCCTCGCCTTCTATACCAATCTTTTTATCAGCGTGTGCTCCAATTGATATGTATGTAGCATCGTATTCTTTGGTTATATCATCAAATGATATATCCTTTCCTACGCTTATATTCTTCTTAACTTCTATTCCTGTTGAAAGTATTGAGTCAATTTCCTCGTCAAGCTTCTTTCTTGGAAATCTATAATTAGGAATACCATATCTTAACATTCCGCCAAGCTGCTTTCTCTGCTCAAATATAGTAACCTTATGTCCCATAAGTGCAAGATAATAAGCTGCACTAAGACCACCCGGTCCACCACCGATAATGGCAACCTTTTTGCCTGTCGGTGCTTCACATTCCGGAACCGGAACAATGCCTGAATTATCAACAGCCATTTTCTTAAGTCCACGGATATTAACAGGTGCATCTATAATTGTTCTTTTACATCTGTTCTCACAAGGGTGCTCACATATATAAGCACAGGTTGTTGGCATTGGGTTATCCCTTCTTATAAGTCTTACCGCATCAGCATATCTTCCCTGCTGTACAAGTGCTATGTAACCTGGAATATCAACACCTGCAGGACATGACTTAACACAAGCAACCGGCTGGTTACTGTTGCATGAACAGAAACCATTATGTATATGTGATTCAAAATCATCTATACAGCCATCAACTGACTTTAATGCAAGCTTTGCAGCTTCATATCCAATTGCACAGTCTGCTGAATAATATATACCTTCTGCTGTAAGCTTAATATTCTCTACTGTCTCCTCATTTGCCTCACCATCAAGAACATTATCAAAAAGTCTTGCAAGCTGTCTTAATCCTACACGGCAGGGAACACATTTACCACACGACTGTGCAAGACACATTTTTATAAATGACCTTGTAAGGTCAACCGGACAAAGCCCAGGAGGACTGGCTACAATTCGTCTTTCAAGATCCTGATATAAAGACTCCATCGTAACCTGAGCCTTATCTTTAGTTAATATCGTTAATCTACTCACTAATAAATAGACCTCACTTTCTATATAATATTACTACTTTCAATCTGCAATCCGACATCAATATACCTCTTAATATCAATATATAATTAGACACCAATGTATCATTTAATATCAATATATAATCTGATATCATCATTGCAGCTTTCTTCTATATCCAAACTATTATAGTGTAACATTACCATTAATAATTGACAACAAAGGTTATTTCTTTAACAAACTAACACAAATACCATATTTTACATACAATTCTTAATACAATGTGCTGTCCTGCAAACTTTTACAACTAAACACCTTATTATCCATATAATACACGATATCACTATAAATACACCATACAATTAACTTAATCTAATATTATACCGCCACGCACTATTATGCAAGCAGAAACGATTTCGGCATTTCACACTACTATGCAGGAAAAAAGCAGGTGCAAAACGAATTTCACACCTGCCAAAATAAATTATATAACATTTATTATTCTTAATTATCCATAATAAATTGTTGCTGCTAAATTTTGTAATTACTTAACAACTCTTACCTTAATAACACCATCTATAGCTGAAAGCTTAGCTGTTACATCTTCTGTGATAGCTGAACCTGTATCAAGAACAGAGTAAGCATAATCTCCTCTTGACTTGTTATCCATAGATTCGATATTAATACCTGCATCACCCATAACGCTTGTAAGCTTGCTTATAATTGCTGGAACATTCTTATGGCATACTGTAACTCTTCCTGCTGATGTACATACACCACAATCACAGTTAGGATAGTTAACTGAATTAACAATATTACCGTTCTCTATGTAGTTTCTTAATTCCTTAACTGCCATAACAGCACAGTTATCCTCAGCTTCCTCAGTTGAAGCACCAAGATGTGGAAGTACGATAACCCCCTCCTGACCTGCTGTTGTTGTGTTAGGAAAATCTGTAACATACTTAGCAACCTTGCCAGACTTGATAGCATCAAGAATAGCTGGCTCATCAACAAGTACATCCCTTGCACAGTTAATAACTACTGTACCCTTCTTCATCATATCAAAGGCTGCCTTATTAATCATACCCTTAGTGCTGTCAAGTGCTGGTACATGGATTGTGATATAATCACATTCCTTATATATATCCTCAACATTAACAATATGCTTAACTTCGCTTGAAAGATTCCAGGCTGCATTAACTGAAAGATATGGGTCATATCCATATACTTCCATTCCAAGGCTTATAGCTGCATTAGCAACTAGCTGTCCGATAGCACCAAGTCCGATAACACCAAGCTTCTTGCCTTTGATTTCCTTACCAGCAAATGCTTTCTTAGCCTTTTCTGCTGACTTTGCAATATCTGCATCATCTTTATTATCTTCTACCCACTTGATACCGCCAAGTAAATCTCTTGAAGCTAAAAGTAAAGCTGCAAGAACGTGTTCCTTAACCGCATTAGCATTAGCACCTGGTGTATTAAATACAACGATACCCTTATCTGCACATTTATCAAGTGGAATATTATTAACACCAGCTCCAGCTCTTGCTATAGCAAGAAGATTATCTGGTAATTCCATATCGTGCATCTTAGCACTTCTTACAAGTACTGCATCCGCTTCTTCAAATGCTGCATTAGCATTATAATCGCTTGAGAAAAGGTCAAGACCTACAGAAGCTATATTATTAAGACAATTTACGTTAATCATTAGGCATTCTCCTTTTCGAACTTCTTCATAAATTCAACTAACTTCTCAACGCCTTCGATTGGCATTGCATTATAGATAGAAGCTCTCATACCGCCAACTGTTCTGTGACCCTTAAGATTTACAAATCCAGCCGCTTCTGCTTCTTTAACAAATTTAGCATCAAGTTCTTTATCACCTGTTACGAAAGGAACATTCATAAGTGAACGGTCTTCCTTAACAACTGTTCCCTTAAACATCTTAGACTCATCAAGGAAATCATAAAGAATTTTAGCCTTCTTTTCATTGTGTTCTTTCATAGCTGAAAGTCCACCCATCTTCTTAATCCACTTAAATACCTTGCCGCAGATATAGATATTGTAGCAAGGAGGTGTATTATAAAGAGAATCTGCATCTGCCTGTGTCTTCCACTTTAACATAGTTGGTGTTCCAGGAAGTACATCATCTGTTATAAGGTCTTCTCTGATAATTGCAATAACAACACCAGCAGGTCCGATATTCTTCTGAACTCCGCCGTATACTACACCATATTTTGTTACATCAATTGGTTCTGATAAGAAACAAGATGAAACATCTGATACAAGTATATGTCCCTTAGTATTAGGGAGTGTCTTATACTTTGTTCCATATATTGTGTTGTTCTCACAGATGTATACATAATCTGCATCCTCTGGAATATCAAGATCTGAACAATCTGGTATGTATGAATATGTCTTATCCTCTGAGGAAGCTACAGCAACAGCCTCACCATAGATTTTAGCTTCATTAAATGCTTTCTTAGCCCACTGGCCAGTGATAATATAAGCTGCTTTTTTGTTCTTCATAAGGTTCATTGGAACTTCTGCGAAGAACTGCGATGCACCACCCTGAAGGAATAATACCTTATAATTGTCAGGTATATTCATAAGCTCTCTTAAGTCTTTTTCAGCTTCTTTGATGATGTTATCGTAAACCTTGGAACGATGGCTCATCTCCATAACCGACTGACCAGAACCCTGGTAATCTAACATCTCATCTGCTGCTTCCCTTAATACTTCTTCGGGTAATACTGCTGGACCTGCACTAAAGTTATAAACTCTTGCCACTTTCTCTTCCTCCTGATTCATTTCAATAATTAATCATAAACATTTAATCATAAGTAAATATATTCAAAATAACTTAATATATTAAAAATTTATTAACATTTATTCTATTCCTGCTAAATCGCTCTGTCAAGTTAATATTTTATCATAATAAAGTATTTGCTGTACTTTTTTTAATACCAAAAGGCTGATGCTTAATTAGCACTCTCCTTTTTATTAAGATCATCTCTGTCAAATGCTTCTGATATAGGTGCTCCAGGTGCAACCATAGGGAATACCTTATCATCTTTGCATATATCACATTCAATGACGCAAGGTATATTAAGCTCGATAGCTTCTTTAAGAGCCTTCTCAAAGCTTTCTATATCTGCTACACGGTATGCCTTAGCTCCCATACCTTCTGATACCTTAACAAAATCAACCTGATCGTTAAGTACTGTTGCAGAATAACGCTGTCCATAGAAAAGATCCTGCCACTGGCGTACCATACCAAGAACGTGATTATTAAATATAACCTCGATTATTGGAATATTGTAACGTGTAGCTGTTGCAATCTCATTCATATTCATACGGAAACAGCCATCTCCTGCTATATTAATAACAACCTTATCACGACAGCCAACCTTAGCACCTATGCTTGCACCAAGTCCATATCCCATTGTGCCAAGTCCACCTGATGTAAGAAGTGTTCTTGGACTTTTGAACTTATAATGCTGTGCAGCCCACATCTGGTGCTGTCCTACATCTGTAGATATAATTGCATCTCCGTTAGTAATCTCATATATCTTTTCCATAATATATGGTCCATTAAGAACATCTTTTCTATACTTCATAGGGAACTTTTCTTCATAATTTTTGATATGTTCCATCCATTCTGTATGCTCTGACTGCTCAAGCTTGGCATTAACTCTCTTTAGTATCTCAGCCGCATCACCTATTACAGAAGCATCTGTATGTATATTCTTATTAACCTCAGCCGCATCTACATCAAACTGAAGAATTTTCGCATTCTTTGCAAATTTCTTTGTATTTCCTGTAACCCTGTCAGAAAATCTTGCACCGATTGTAATAAGAAGGTCACATTCTGACACACCAAAGTTAGATGTCTTAGTTCCGTGCATACCAAGCATACCTGTATAATGAGGATCTGAACCATCAAATGCACCTTTACCCATAAGTGTATCGCATACAGGTGCATCTATCTTTTTAACGAATTTTCTTAATTCATCAGAAGCTTCTGATGCAATAACACCTCCGCCAACAAATACATATGGCTTCTTAGCGGCCTTAATCATAGCAACCGCATTTTCTACATCTTCTTCTGTAATTGTATCTGTAACTCTCTCAATTGGCTTAGGAGTTTCTTTAATGTAATCACACTCATTAGCTGTTGCATCTTTAGTTATATCAACAAGAACAGGACCCGGACGTCCTTCCTTAGCTATCTTAAAGGCTCTTCTTAATGTAGCAGCAAGATCCTTTACATCTTTTACAATAAAGCTGTGCTTAGTAATCGGCATAACTATTCCAGCTATATCTACTTCCTGAAAACTATCTCTACCAAGGAGTGGAAGTGTAACATTACATGTAATGGCAACGATTGGAATTGAATCCATCATAGCTGTTGCAATACCTGTTACAAGATTAGTGGCACCAGGTCCTGATGTCGCAAAACATACACCAACCTTTCCTGTTGCTCTCGCATATCCGTCTGCGGCGTGAGATGCACCCTGTTCGTGAGATGTAAGGATATGTGTTATCTCATCTGAGTGCTTATATAACGCATCGTAGACGTTAAGAATGGCTCCACCTGGGTATCCAAATACAGTATCTACGCCCTGTTCTTTTAAACATTCAACTATAATCTCTGAACCATTTAATATCATTAGTCTGTCTTCCTTTCATTATATTTATCATTCTATTTTATCTAAATATACTTATTATGCCTCTGGTGTCTTTAAAACGGCACCTCTGTTACCTGATGTAACCATTGAAGCATATCTCTTAAGATATCCTGTTGTTACCTTAGGTTCTCTTGGCTGCCATTTTGCTTTTCTTGCAGCAAGTTCTTCATCAGAAACTTTGAGTTCAAGCTTTAAGCCTGGAATATCAATACTTATGATATCGCCTTCCTCTACTAAAGCAATAGGACCGCCTACTGCTGCTTCTGGTGAAACGTGTCCGATAGAAGCACCACGGCTTGCACCTGAGAAACGTCCATCTGTAATAAGTGCAACTGATGAACCAAGTCCCATACCAGCAATAGCTGATGTTGGGTTAAGCATTTCTCTCATACCAGGGCCACCCTTAGGGCCTTCATATCTGATAACAACAACATCACCAGGTACAATCTTTCCACCCTTGATAGCTGCAATAGCATCTTCTTCGCAGTCAAATACTCTTGCTGGACCTTCGTGTACAAGCATTTCATCAACAACTGCTGAGCGCTTAACAACCGAACCATCTGGTGCAAGGTTACCAGAAAGAACTGCAAGACCTCCTGTCTTACTATATGGCTTATCAACTGGTCTTATGACTTCTTCATCTTTATTATAAGCCGTAGCAATGCACTCACCAATTGTCTTTCCTGATACTGTCATACAATCTGTATTAAGAAGTCCAATATCAGCAAGCTCCTTCATAACTGCATATACACCACCAGCTTCATTAAGATCTTCCATATATGTAGGACCTGCTGGTGCAAGGTGGCAGAGGTTAGGTGTCTTTTCGCTTATTGGATTAGCGAACTTAATATCAAAATCAAAACCAATCTCGTGTGCAATAGCTGGAAGATGTAACATACTATTTGTTGAACAGCCAAGTGCCATATCAACAGTAAGTGCATTCATAATAGAATCCTTTGTGATAATATCTCTTGCTGTAATACCCTTATTAACCATATCCATAACAGCCATACCAGCGTGCTTAGCAAGCTTAATTCTCTCTGAATATACGGCTGGGATTGTTCCATTCCCACGAAGTCCCATACCAAGAGCTTCTGTAAGACAGTTCATAGAGTTAGCTGTATACATACCTGAGCAAGAACCACAAGTAGGACATACCTTTTCTTCAAATTCAAGAACATCTTCTTCTGTCATTGTTCCAGCGGCATATGAACCAACTGCCTCAAACATAGATGAAAGACTTCTCTTCTTACCCTTTACGTGACCTGCAAGCATAGGACCACCTGATACAAATACTGTAGGAAGGTTAAGTCTGGCTGCTGCCATAAGAAGTCCCGGAACGTTCTTATCACAGTTAGGTACCATAACAAGTCCGTCAAACTGATGTGCAATAGCCATACATTCTGTAGAGTCAGCTATTAAATCTCTTGTTACTAAAGAGTACTTCATACCAACGTGTCCCATAGCAATACCATCACACACTGCGATAGCTGGGAATACTACTGGGACACCGCCAGCTTCTGCTACTCCTAACTTAACTGCATTAACAATCTTATCAATATTCATATGACCTGGTACTATTTCATTATATGAACTTACAATACCAATCATAGGTTTCTTCATCTCTTCTGCTGTGAAGCCAAGTGCATTAAAAAGGCTTCGTGCAGGTGCCTGCTGCATACCGCTTCTTGCGTTATCACTTACCATAACTATTCTCCTTGTAAATCTAATTCTTTAAGTTAAAATGTTCTCTTAGCTCTCATATTTACATAAAATACATAACTTATTCCAATATTCGTTAAGCCTTCATACATTATACTTCTTCACTAATTATCCAGCTTTTATACATTATGCTGCCAGGGAACATTTATCATTACTGTCTATACTTTATTTATACTCTCTCTGCTATAAGGTCACCCATCTTGTCTGTTCCGACCTTTGTGCAGCCTTCTGAATAAATATCTGTTGTTCTGTAGCCTTCCTTAAGGACTGCTGCAACTGCTGCCTCAATGGCATCTGCTTCCTTATCAAGGTCAAGTGAATATCTTAACATCATAGCTGCTGAAAGGATAGTTGCTATAGGGTTAGCTATATTCTTTCCTGCTATATCTGGTGCTGAACCATGGCTTGGCTCATATAAGCCTAACTTAGTCTTACCAAGGCTTGCTGATGATAACATACCGATAGAACCTGTTATCATACTAGCTTCATCTGAAAGAATATCACCGAACATATTCTCTGTAAGAATTACATCAAACTGTCCCGGATTCATAACAAGCTGCATAGCGCAGTTATCTACAAGCATATCCTCTAATTCAACTCCTGGATAATCTTTAGCAACTTCGTGTACAATCTTTCTCCAAAGTCTTGAAGAATCAAGTACATTTGCCTTATCTACACTTGTTACTTTCTTTCTTCTCTTCATAGCAATTTCAAAGCCCTTGATTGCTATCCTTCTAATCTCTTCTTCATTATATGTAAGAGTATCTACAGCAGTCATAAGTCCGTCAACTTCTTCTGTGTGTCTTTTACCAAAGTAAAGACCACCAGTAAGCTCTCTCATAATAACCATATCGAAGCCATCTCCGATTATCTCTTCCTTAAGAGGGCAGGCTGCCTTTAACTCATTGTATAAATATGCAGGACGAATATTAGCAAATAACTCCAAATCCTTACGAATCTTTAATAATCCAGCCTCTGGTCTTAGGTCAGGTGCAACATCATACCATCTTGAGTTACCCACGTTGCCACCAACAGCACCAAGAAGCACTGCATCTGAAGCCTTAGCAATTGCTACTGCCTCATCTGTAAGAGGTACTCCACACTCATCAATAGAGCAGCCTCCCATTAAAATCTTCGTATAATCGAACTTATGTCCATATTTATCAGCCACTGCATTTAACACTTTAACTGCTTCTGCGACTATCTCTGGTCCGATTCCATCACCGGGAATTAAAGTTATTTTACAATCCATAACGTATCCTGCCTTTCCTTCTTGTACTAACACCCTACTTAAGTTTATTAACCCACTTTCAGGCTATTGGTTAATATATTACTCCATAATAGTGCATTTTTCAAGTATTTGTACAATATCGACAGTACCAAAACGCCCATTTTTATCAAAATAGAAAAAGCTCATTCTCGCACCGTATTCGGTCGTTTGCATCAACCCACATCTTCGTGCGGACGCATATTATCGTCATATGATATTTTTTGTATAACAGAGAATCCTATCAGAATTTCCTATTACACAAAAAGCTTCCAGCACCATTTACCGGCACTGGAAGCTAAATCTTTTAATTCTGATTTATTATTCTCTCTGATTATTCTTCTGATGAAGCTGGCTTTTCTACCTGAGCAATTGCTTTCTTCTGCATTGTTATACGGCAGTTCTTATTGTTACCAAATTCAACGATAACATCATCTTCTGTTATATCAAGAATAACACCATAGAAACCACTTGTTGTAAGAACATAATCACCTATCTCCATAGAGTCCATAAGCTGCTGCTGTTCTTTCTGCTGTTTCTTCTGTGGCTTAATTGCGAAAAAGTACATTAATGCACCAAGTGCAACTACATATACTACAATAATACCAAGCTGTCCCATATATATTCCTCCTAATTACTTGCCTTCATACAGGCTCAATATTGTTATAATACCTTAATTGTGGTCATATGTCCATTGTTTAATGATAAATTTATAGCATTTTTATGATTTTAAATATTTATGCACTGCCATTAATTATTTCTTATCATAAGTCTTAAGCAGATACAATCTCTCATCCTTAAAGCTCTTGTAATTTCCTGCATCAATAGCACCCCTGATATCTTCCATAAGATGATTATAGAAGTAAAGGTTATGAAGCACGCAGAGTCTCATTCCAAGCATTTCCTTAGCCTTAAGCAGATGTCTTATATATGCTCTTGAATAATTCCTACAGGCTGGACACTGACAGCCCTCCTCGATAGGTGATGTATCCTTTTCATACTTTGCATTGAAAAGATTAATCTTTCCAAACTTTGTATACACGTGTCCGTGACGTCCATTTCTTGATGGATATACACAGTCAAAGAAATCAATACCCCTGTCAACCGACTCTAAGATATTAGCTGGTGTACCAACTCCCATAAGATAAGTTGGCTTGTTCTGTGGAAGGTATGGAACAACCTCGTCCAGAACGTGATACATTTCTTCGTGTGTCTCACCAACCGCAAGACCGCCAACTGCGTATCCGTCAAGATCAAGCTCTGATATGCGCTTTGCGTGGTCAATTCTTATATCATCATAAATTGCCCCCTGATTAATACCGAATAACATCTGACTCTTATTTATAGTATCTTCAAGTGAATTAAGACGATTCATCTCCTTCTTACAACGCTCAAGCCATCTTGTAGTTCTCTCAACTGAATTAATAATATACTTTCTATCAGCCTTAGCAGGCGCACACTCGTCAAATGCCATTGCTATAGTCGAACCCAGATTAGACTGAATCTGCATACTTTCCTCTGGCCCCATAAATATCTTATGTCCATCTATATGTGACTGGAAAGTTACTCCTTCTTCCTTAATCTTACGAAGTCCCGCAAGTGAGAACACCTGAAATCCGCCCGAATCTGTAAGAATAGGCTTATTCCAGTTCATAAACTTGTGAAGACCTCCAAGCTCTTTTATAAGCTTATCACCCGGTCTTACATGGAGGTGGTAAGTATTGGATAACTCTATCTGTGTTCCTATTTCCTGTAAATCTGTTGTAGCAACTGCACCCTTAATAGCAGCCACTGTACCAACATTCATAAATACAGGTGTCTGCACAGTTCCATGAACTGTTGTAAATTCAGCTCTTTTTGCTCTTCCATCTGTCTTTAATATCTTGTACATATTCTCTCTTTCCTTATATATAATCTTAAATTAATTGCCCTTAAATATACAACCTATATTTCTCAACAAATATATATAATCTGCATCTCTTAATAAAATGCAATCTATATATCTAACAAATATATAACTCTTAATCACTCTGTTCTATAATAAATAATTCCTGATTAATCTCTCTTATAAAACTCTGTTATCCTGTCAATTCTTGATGTCATATTGGCAAATATCATATCCACAAGCGTAACTGCTGTCATCGCCTCGACAACAACTACAGCTCTTGGAACTATCATTGGGTCGTGTCTTCCCTTTATTGATACCTCTATATCTTCGCCAGATTTGCTGACCGTCTCTTGAGTTCTTGCTATTGAAGGTGTAGGCTTGACTGCCGCTCTTATGATTATATCAGAGCCATCGCTCATACCACCAAGCACACCGCCGCTGTGATTAGTCTTTTTGACAACTTTTCCGTCCTTAATAGTAAAGCTGTCATTATTCGTACTTCCTGTACTGTCTGCTGCTGCAAATCCATCACCAATTTCAAAGCCTTTTACAGCACCAATGGACATTATAGCCTTTGCAAGATTAGCATCCAGCTTCTCAAATACAGGGTCTCCAACACCAACCATCATACCAGTTACAACACACTCAATTATTCCACCCATTGAATCCTGCTCTTTCAGCTTCTCATCTGCGTACTTCTCAACCTGCATAGCAGCATTACTGTCTGGCATATTAAATGCGTTATTATCACGTTCTTTCAAATCAAAATTATTATAGTCTATATTAATTCCGCCAATTCTTGATGAATATGCGCATACATTTATTCCAAGCTCCTCTAATATCTTAACAGCTATCGCACCTGCAGCAACCCTGCCTATAGTCTCTCTTCCAGAACTTCGTCCGCCGCCTCTGTAATCCCTGAAACCATATTTTTCATCAAATGTATAATCTGCATGTCCAGGTCTGTAATAGCCTGCTATCTCAGAATAATCTGCTGAACGCTGTGTTTTATTATATACTACCATAGAAATCGGTGTTCCTGTCGTCTTTCCTTCAAATACACCTGACAAAATACTTACTTTATCATCTTCTTTCCTAGGTGTAGTATACTTTGACTGTCCTGGTTTTCTTCTGTTAAGAAACTTCTGTATATCTTCTTCACAAAGAGAAATTCCCGCAGGACAGCCATCAACAACAACTCCGAGTCCCTCTCCGTGAGATTCACCCCAAGTCATAAATTTAAAAATATTTCCATATGTCGAACCTGCTGCCACTTATCTGCCTCCCATTCTGTATACATCTATATAAAAAACTGATATTATCTATAAAATAACACTCTATAGATAATATCAGATTTCCATTAATTATTCAAAACATTTTCAAGATTAATTCTAAGTTCATCTAACTGATGTGCCAAATCAGCATTCATCTTCTCTGGCTTACACTTGACAACAATTCTTTTCAACTGGTTCATAGCTTCCTTTACAGCCTTCTTCTTAGCTTTATCCCATACCTTTTTATTCTGGCTGTATTCGCCCTCAGCTCTCTTTAAAGTATTCTCAGCTTCAATATGCGAATTCCAGTATTCCTCATTCTTCTTATCCTGCTCGCCATACACTTCCGCTTCCCACTTAGCTCTCTCAATCTCTTCCTCTGACATATTAGAGCTTGAAGTTATCGTAATAGACTGCTCTCTTCCAGTTCCAAGGTCTTTAGCTGATACATTGACAATTCCATTGGCATCAATATCAAATGTTACCTCTATCTGTGGAACACCTGCCATAGCCCTCTTGATACCATTAAGCTTGAAATTACCCAAAAGCTTATTATCCCTTGTAAATCTTCTCTCACCCTGAAATACCTTAATATCTACTGATGTCTGGAAATTACCAGCCGTAGTAAATATCTGGCTGTGTCTTGTAGGTATTGTAGTATTACGCTCTATAAGTCTGCTTGCAATTCCTCCAACAGTCTCTATTGACAAAGACAAAGGTGTTACGTCCATAAGTATAATCTCTGATGCCGCTGAGCCTGGCATAAGCTGGTTGCCAAGCTTGCCACCCTGAACCGCCGCACCAAGTGCCACGCACTCATCAGGATTAAGATTTCTTGAAGGCTCTTTGCCCATAATCTGTCTTACCTTATCCTGAACCGCCGGAATCCTTGTTGAACCTCCAACAAGAAGCACCATTCCTATATCATTCTTATTAAGTCCTGCATCATGGAGAGCATTTTCAACAGGAATAACTGTCTTATCAACCAGATCAGCCGTCAGCTCATTAAACTGCTGTCTTGAAATATTCATATCCATATGATGTGGTCCATCTTTAGCCATCGCAATAAATGGAAGATTAATATTGGCATTAAATGCAGACGACAATTCTTTCTTGGCTTTCTCAGCCTCTTCTCTTAATCTCTGCATAGCTGAGGCATCTTTAGAAAGATTAATTCCGTCAGTTTCTTTAAAACGGTCAACAAGATAATTGACAAGCCTTGCATCAAAATCATCTCCACCAAGATGATTATCACCTGATGTTGCAAGCACCTCAATAACATTATCGCCTATATCAATAACTGAAACGTCAAATGTTCCTCCACCAAGGTCATACACAAGTATCTTCTGAGGATTGCCATTATCAAGTCCATATGCAAGTGCCGCACTTGTCGGCTCATTAATGATTCTAAGAACATTAAGACCAGCTATCTTACCCGCATCCTTAGTTGCCTGTCTCTGTGCATCATTAAAGTATGCCGGTACTGTTATAACAGCATCTGTAACTTCTTCGCCTAGGAAATTCTCCGCATCTTTCTTTAACTTCATCAAAATATATGCCGAAATCTCCTGTGGTGTATACGGCTTGCCATCTATCTTCTTCTTATAATCCGTACCCATATATCTTTTGATAGAGAAAATAGTTCTGTCCGAATTAACCGAAGCTTGCCTTCTTGCTGTATCGCCAACAAGACGTTCTTTGTTCTTGGTAAATGCAACAACTGATGGTGTCGTTCTATAGCCCTCACTATTAGTTATAACTGTCGGTGTATCACCTTCTATCACCGCCACGCAGCTATTAGTTGTTCCCAAATCAATTCCGATTACCTTGCTCATAATTCCTCCATCACTCATAGATTATCAATAAATCACAATACAATTCCATTAATAATATAAGTGTATCACATTTATTGGGAATTACCATTAATAAAAGCGGAATTAATTAGAAAAATTATATAAACTTATTTACTTATATTCCATACTCTTATCTGTAACTATGATTAATAAATCTCACAGTTATAAATATATCCGCAGTCACAGCTTACAACAAACCTCTCACCTCTAAGTGTATTTGTAATTCTAGGCATTGTTCCACATTTGGGACATCTAACTTTAATTTCCCTGTTTTGCATCATTTCTCTTTCTGCTTGTCTTGCTAATATAATCGCCTCTTCCTGTATCATACAACCACTCCCCTACATTTATAAAACAATTGCTTTTTACCATTCAAAATAACATACTCCTAAAACACATCTGCAATTTTAATTTCATCTTTGTTTGTTTTGTTACCATTCAAAATAACATACTCCTAAAACTTACTGCTGTATTTCCAAGCAGGTTATAATGTTTTGTTACCATTCAAAATAACACACTCCTAAAACTTCATCTCGTTATGTATGACAGACTGCATAGTTTTGTTACCATTCAAAATAACACACTCCTAAAACTGCATAGTCTGGGGCAGAACGGCTAAGTTTGTTTTGTTACCATTCAAAATAACACACTCCTAAAACCATTCTCTTAGGTGTGAATTATGACAAGGGTTTTGTTACCATTCAAAATAACATACTTCTAAAACCAATATTCACAAGCCATTTTCATACCTCACGTTTTGTTACCATTCAAAATAACATACTTCTAAAACGCTTGATGCGTTATACGAAGAAAAAAGAATGTTTTGTTACCATTCAAAATAACATACTTCTAAAACGTAACACATATGTCATTTGTAGAGAGCAGCAGTTTTGTTACCATTCAAAATAACATACTTCTAAAACAGCCTGCTGCAACAAGTTTGTATCTATGCGGTTTTGTTACCATTCAAAATAACATACTTCTAAAACTTATTCTCATTTGTCCGGGAATCTGTTCGTGTTTTGTTACCATTCAAAATAACATACTTCTAAAACCATCAGATGTTGTATCATCATCATTTGTGAGTTTTGTTACCATTCAAAATAACATACTTCTAAAACTATCTTTCTTCTCGTACATATCAATGCAATGTTTTGTTACCATTCAAAATAACATACTTCTAAAACCTCAAAGTTTTTCAGGTGCTAGCACCACACCTGTATTCTGAATAGTAACATTTTTATTTATTATACAACACAATTTCATCATAATCACTATCAATATACAATATTTTTTCATTTTCAAGCGGTTCTTTTTCTTCGCCTGTTTCTATAAGCAGTATATTAACCTTTTTGTACATAGCATATTTGTATATCTCATTTAATTCATCATCACTCGGATATAATTTTAGATTAACAAATACTAATAATTTAGCGACAGAAAGATATTCAACAACATCTATCAATGAAAATACCGTATCTATTATTTTCCCTTTATTATTTGATATCTTAAGCCCTAATAATTTCAAATACTCTTGTATCCCGATACTTTCCTTATAATTGAATTCAAACGGAAATTCATTGAATACATCTAATACATTTAGCTGTAATTTTTGAAAAATGGTCTGGAACTCTGACATCCTTTCAAATTCCTGCTTGTATATTTTTTCTATTTTATTATACAAAGCACTCTGTATTTTCTTTTGATTAAAATCAATATTAAATACATCAATAATCATCAGCACTTCTTTTTCAATCTTAATCTCTATGTCATTATCTAATATAATTATTCGTTCTTTAGTATCCTCAATATTGTTGATATTATCATTAAGACTGTTTATGACATTAGTAAATAATTTTTTATCCTGAATTTGAAGTACATTAATATATTCTTCTTTAAATATTATATCATTTTCCAGCGAAAATATCTTCATTATCATATAATAATCAGCCTTTCCTCTCCATCAACAATATTTTCCTGTTCACCACCTGACACATATTCAATTCCACTAAACTGCTTTTCAGTTATAACAAGCATTTCTACCAAACCTTCCTGTGGTTTATTCTTTCTTATCTTATTCTTCATAAGATTAACCATAGTTCCGTTTAGAACAAGCTTTGTATACACAGATTCCTGCATCATAATAAATCCTTCCTGAACAAGAAACTGCCGGAATTTTCTATAGTCGTGTCTGTTTTTATCTGTTATTGTGGGCAAATCAAAAAACACCATTACTCTCATAAATCTACTAATCATTCAAATTGATATATCATTGATGCAATAAAACTTTTCTGTTCTATCGCATTAAACATTTTGTCAAGATATATCTGAATAGCATTTGTAACTCTTTATTAAAATTTGATAATAGAATTCCATAGCCATAATTTAATGCCGCATTAATTGAATTGACATCATCTCTTGAAAATTCTTTGCCAAACAGACTATTAAAATACACTTTAGCTGCGTGTGCTTCCCTGTTTGTCATATCAAATGGCTCTATTTCTTCTGCATACTTCATTAATTTAATATTAGCTTCAAATCCATATTTAGAAAGCATTTCTGCCTGATTTAATATTTTCTGTTTCACAATATATGTCCATATTTCCTTGGCATACTCCATATCCCATTGAATCTGCTTACGTATTTTTTTACTAGAGTTATAAGCTCCATAATATGACATTAATTCACTGCATGGATTTCTTTTTTCATCACAGAATATAACTTTTATTTTTCTTTTAACCAGCTCACATAGAAGATATGATGTCAATGATACCTGAGTAGAATCAATTATAACAGTATTAATTTCACTCAGGTGTACCATCCTGACATCTTCACCTCTTGATATCATATAACCATTCTTATAACTTAATTTAACATGACTTTGTACTACTATCGTCCTCCAGCTCAAATGTTGTTCTCCTCTCGTATAAACCCGTAACTGACTTATCTACAAGCGTAATCTTTTTACCAACTTTTTCTCCAGTCTTTCGGCCCATTCTATTGGACAATCCTGTTGCATACTTTCCTAAATATGGATAGTCGGAGTCTGGCTGAACAAGCTTAATCATCTCTGCTATAAATTCTTTCTTATCCTTTACATCAAGTTTATCGAATGAATTATTTTCCTGTATCCTAACCGCTTCTTTAGAAAAGCCTTTGTATTCATCTTTAATTTTAGCTATAAGCAAATTATATAGTCCTATCAACTGCTCATCTAATAACTCTGTCTGAATATACTGCCATTTATCATTTTTACCATATTTAATATAATTCAACAGTCTGTTATATTGCTGATTAGCTCCGCCAAGCACAAATTGTTTTGAATTAATCACCTCTGTTGCACTAACAAGATAATATTCCTCTCCATTTTCTCCTATTATCATCTGATATTTAGGAACTTTATTTCGTAATATTTCAACATCTGCAACACTATTTTTATTAGCTTCATTTAAAATGTCACACACATAATCATAAAGATTAATATCATTGTTTTTAATACCTCTTGCAATATATACAGGTATTTCAACGAATTCCATATGATACTCTTTTTTAACACTCTTCTTCAGTGCCTTTTCGATACAATATTTTACAAGTACAAAATAAGCTTTTTCACCACCTTTATATCCTCCATACTTTCTTGTATCAAGTTCTTTAAGATTATTGGCACCACGCATATTATTGCCCTGTTTTAAAGGTACAAGCTTGCTGCCTGCTTTATCCTCTCTTGGATATTTAGTTTCACTATAAAATGCTCCCGTATTTTCTTCTACCTTTTTAGATATAAGAACATCTCTATAACAGAATATTTTTCTCATATAGGCTATAATATCTTGACCATACCAGTCTGCTTCCTCATTATTACTGCTGAATTTACCAAGCGTTGCAAACCAGTTTACTCCATTATTGTTCTTTGTATTTTCATAATATTTACGCCATATTCTTCTATACTGGGAATAATTAAGCTCTTTCTGCAAACGTGGATAATTCTTCTGTATATACAATCCTATGATATTAGCAAGATATGCATCGTGTGCGTGATGATAATCATTCATATCCCTGTTTTTATAAAACATACAATTATCTTTATTTTCTATCCAGAATCCATTATTATCTTTTTTCTCATATGTAAGCATTTTCCTGACACTTGTGCTTAGACTAGCCTTTACTTCTATTACGTCAATCTGTTCATTATAATAATCGAGTATAAGATTGGCTACTGACTTTACGATCTGCCTTGTTTCGACAAGCTGTCGGTTAATAAATCCTTTCGTAAGTATGTCATCAACATTATTTTTCTGAAGATTATTATATTTCTTTTCTGATATTAATCCAGCTTTTTTCAGGTTCTTCCAGTAATCCATCATCTCACTATCAGAAAATGATTGTGTAAATGCTTCTTTTACTATCTTATTGCCTTTATTCTGATTTTCTTTCTTTAATACCAATGCCTTATTATCCAGACTATCATCATCAGATAATGAATATGGAATTATATGGTCTATCTCAAGATTTTCTGGCTCATTAAGATTTAACTCTTTACCTGTATACAAAGATTTCCCATTCTGCATAAAGTAAAGATACACCTTTTCTTCATCTAAACGTTTCTCATATTGTTTTAATTCCTTATATACTTTTTCATTATACTCATCAACCACATCCTCTTTTAATTTCTTAAGTGCCTTATCAATAGCTCTTTTTCTTGAGTCAGCTCTTTTATTCTTAGCCTTAGGGTCATCTTCCCTTGCAAATTCAATATATATCTGCTGTGGTTTTTCACCCATATATTCAATTATCTCTTCGATTGCCTTCATTGTCTGCCATATACCACGCCTGTTAGCTGGTGATGTATGCATATCCTGTATAACATCTAACAAATCTTCTGTTCCATCATATCTTGGTCGGTTATCATCTATTATCTGCTTTATCTTCTCATCTTTATTAATAATCTGCATCAAATTAGGACAATAATTACAATATAAAAATCTATCATCTGCATCTTCTAGCATATCTATGATAGTTGTTCCCATATCACCTTTTATACCTGCAAGAAATTTTCTCGAAAATCTGCCCCAGCCTTTGAACTTGAGTTTTAATATTTTCTTCAATTGTTCATCTGTCAATCTATCCGGATATTGTTTATTTATCTTTCTTTTAACTATATCTTTATCCTCAAATACGGTAAGCCAGTATATTATATCTTCTATCATCTTTTCATTTCGTTCATCTACATATCCTAATACACGTCTGAACTTATTATAACTGCTTAATGCACAAGCGAATCCATCATCACTCTGATATCCTGTAACATCATATCCTTTGTCATTAATCTTGACATAATTAATTTTATTAAGATACTCTTTAAAATTTTTATCGCTTACTTTAGCCCTTCTTTCACCAATAAATAAATCATTTATTATAGCTTTTCTGTCTTCTTTACTAAGCTTATTGTCATCTATTTTTATCTGCGATAATTCCTCTAATAACATATATTTCTGATATAACAACGACTCTTTTGGAAGCACTTTCTCATTAGGAAGATATGTACAATAATTAGTCATTCTCGTAATAAAATCTTCTGCTGTAACATCTATATCAACAACTCCCTTGACATTCCAGGGATACAGCTTTTCACTTTCTTTTCCAGTTTTTCTAGTCATCCACGCAAAATTACGGTTGCCTTTATTATGATTATTAAGTGGCCCTACATAATAAGGAATTTTGGATATGAGCATTTTAAGTAACTGTTCTTTATTATCCTTTAATTCTTTGTAATATACTCCCTGTTGTGTTAATATCTTATCCATTTCCATTAAATTTAACTGATATGGTATTGCTGAGTTATCAACATTATTTATTTTTTCAAGAAATGTCTCTTCTTCCATCTCTTTTAATATTTTCTGATAAGTTTCATCTTTTAAAGCCCTATCATCTAATATTTTCCTTATGCTTATATATAGCTGTTGCTTTGCACTATAATTCTTATTATCTTTATTAGTTAGTCTCTTTATTCCTTTAATATAATTAGCATAATTCACAATATAATTGCCGCTTTTATCCTTTTCTTTATGAAAGAAATCACTATATTCGTCCTGACTTGCATATTTATGAAATAATTGCTTTAATTCTGACAACTGCTGTTTATGTATATTATATTTAGCAACCATTGCTGATGAGATATATGTATTGTCACCTAATATGCCATGAAGCACCTTCCATGAATATATCTTTTTAAGAGCTTCAATTATAGAATACTTTTCACCAAGTACAGAGCTTATATTTTCTTCCTGCTCTTCATAATTGGCATCTGAAAACTTAGTTTTAAGTGGTTTATTATCTTCACCTGTTAATTCATTTTCACCTACTATAATTCCAACATTAAACTCATAGCCCAGAATTGCCACTGCAACTTCTTTAGAATACTTTTTACTGTAGTCTGCCCTCATAAACATAGCTGCTATAAGTTCTTTTTTATCTTTATTTTTTATCTCATTATCAGCCAGACACTTTTTTATTTCTCTATATACATCATTATATTCATTGCCGTCTTTATCTTCACATTCTTTTATATATGCATTAACCAGATTATTCAACTCAACAAATACATCTTCTACATTATCTATTGATTCGAATGTCTGTCCTTCATACAGAAAATGTCCTCTATATTTCATCATATGATGCAATGCAAGATATATTAGCCTTGCATCAACCTTATTAGTGGTGTTTATCAAATATTTTCTTAAATGATATATAGTTTTGAAATCTTCATAATATTTTTTATCGTTATATTCCTTATCATTAAATAATAAAAATGGTGCTTTAGCTTTATCACTTTTATCTTCATTCCACAAAAATGCCTCATCTAACCTTGCATAGAAATTCGGATCAATCGGCATTATCATATCTGACATTATCTTTCTTAATTCTATAATTCTCGTCCGTCTTCTATTATAACGTCTTCTTGTACTTCTTTTAATCCTGCAATCAGCCGCTGTATCTGCCGACTCAAACAATCTTACTCCCCAAGCACTATTTCTATATGTGTTGCCATTATTACCTTTCCTATTTACTTTTAGCAAATACCCATTCTCATCTGTTAAACACCAGCCGACAGAACCAGTTCCTATATCTAACCCTATGTTATACATAATTTCTTTCCTCCTGTATTATTATATTACTTTTTATTTTCCTCATTTTCTGTATTTACTCATTTAGAGTTTACATATTAGTTTTGCTAAATATTTTGTATGTAACATCATAATTACAATATTTATCCTTAACCATTATCTGTTTATCAATTGTAATGATACTCCTTTTATATCATATATTCAATATTTCAATCCATATACAACAACATTATTTTCATTTTTATTTGCAGATAAAAAAAAAGTCCAAAAATGCTACTTTTCAGACTTCTTAGTTTAGTTGCCATACGCAACTGTAATCATTTAGTTTAAAAATTTATTTTAACCTGCTATGTTATTTTGAATGGTAATAACATTATTATAGTATAACAACTACAAATAAATGTCAACACTCATATTTCATAAACCTAAAACTATACAACAACAAATGTTTTATAACATATTATAATATAACCATATCTTAATCACCCTAAAACCTTATTAAATCAGATATCTCACATTCTACATTTCATTTAATCCAAACAATATAATATCCTAATATAAAATACAATTAAACGGCAATTCTTTCAAATAAATCATACATAGCTTTTGTCAATATCTATTATATAAATTTTTAGCAAAATTGCAAGAACAATATATCTTTTCTCTACTTATAACTATGCGGCAGTCTGACCCTGAGTACCTTCCTCTTAAGCATTTTCCCATCCCAGGGAATAAGCGGATATATATAACTCTTCCCCGTTATAGTCCTGTTAAATGCTATCATAAGCACAGATATTACAACTCCTGCAATAAATCCACCAAGATTAAATATCTGTGTGAGTATAAGAGTAAGCACCCTTAAGAACTTAAATGCATAACCCATTTCAAAGTTTGTCTGTCCATAAGTTCCTACTGTTACAACCGCCATATAAAGAAGTGCCTCCGGATTAAACCAGCCTGAACTAACTGCATATTCACCAACAACAATACCTGCTACAATGCTTAAAGGTGTCGATAACATAGTAGGTGTATTGACTGCCGCAAGCTTAAGACCGTCAACTGCAAGCTCAAGTATAAGGAGCTGTAAAAGCACAGGCACGGTTATATCATCTGTTATAAGCACAAATTTCATAAATTCAGGAACCCAGTCAGGATTGTTTACAAAAAGCAGCCATAACGGAGTTAATATCCACGTTACAATAGAGAAGAAAAATCTTGTAATTCTAAGATATGAGCCAATCATTGGTGAAAAGTTAAAATCATCTGCTTCCTCTATAATATCAAAGATAGATGCAGGAATTATCATAACTGCGGGAGAATTGTCTACCATAATTACAATATTCCCGTCAAGTATTGCCGCTGTTGCAGTATCTGGGCGTTCTGAGTATTTAAACTTCGGAAATGGGTTAATCCATTTATGTGTGAACATACATTCTGCAAGGCTTTCTATATTCATAGTGAGTGCATCAACATCTATTGATTGTATAAGCTTTCTCATTCTATTAAGAACACTCTGGTCAACAGAGTCAGATATATAACATATCGCAACATCTGAACGTGAACGTCTGCCAACTCCATATAATTCCATAGAGAATCTTGGGTCACGTATCCTTCTTCTTAAAAGTGCCGCATTAGATACAAGTGTTTCCACAAAACCATCCCTTGAACCTCTTAACACCCTGTCTTTCCACGGCTCTGATACTGAACGCATAGGATACGTTCTGCAATCTATTAACAGACATTCATCAAAACCGTCTATCGTCATAATAGATACACCTGACAGAAACTGTGTTATAACATAATCAACATTTCCACTCCTTGTAACCTCTGTATAAGGCATACCTTTCTCCAGAAATATATCAAGACTTGTTATGTCCGATTCTTTCAACGAATAAAAGAACTGCATAAGCTTCTCAGCCATATCTTCCCGAACAAATCCATCTATAAAAAAGAAGCCAGCCTTACGCCCCGCAATTATTACTTCTCTCTGAAGTATATCAAAATTACGTTCTACGTTAAGACTGGTTTCCAACCTTTTAATATTCTCTTTAACATTACAGCTAAAATCACTCATTATAGGCATCCTTTCAAACAATCTCAACCAGCTAACATTACCTCACAGTGCTGTGATGTAACATCACCACCAGCCCTGAACAGATAACTATAACATTAAGATTGCCCTGTTACCGTGATTTTATTCATATCTCTTAAGCTTATTACAACAGTGTATAAATGCCGGAATTAAGAATAAATCAGCTGCTATCCACGCCGCCGGATTGGCAAGACACGCACCATTAAAACCAATATGTGGAATTAAAAGTATTGCAACAAGTGTTCTTGCAAGCATTTCAAATACACCTGCTAATATAGCAAATACCGAAAAGCCCATTCCCTGTATACAGAATCTGTATACATTAACACCTGTAAGCGGGATATAGAACAATGCTGATGCCATTATAAATCTTCTTGTCAATTCTATAATTGCAGTTTCTCCTGCATCAACGAACAGGAGTGCAATATAATCAGCCGAGAAATATAACACCACAAGTGCAACAACACTGTATACTGCACCAATTAACATTGCAGCTTTTATGCCCTTTCCGAGTCTGTCTATCTTTCCAGCACCAACATTCTGTCCTCCGTATGTTGCCATTGTAGAACCAAGTGCATCAAATGGACAGCAGGTAAAGTTAAACATCTTAGAACCAGCTGTCATAGCCGCTACATATGACGAACCAAGTCCATTTACTGCCGCCTGAAGTATTGTACTTCCTATTGCTGTTATCGAATACTGAAGCCCCATAGGAACCCCTATAAAGCACAGGTTGCTTATATGTTTTTTACTTATCACTTTTTCCTGCTTAGTGCCCTTAAGTATGTCAAACTTCTTGTACATATATATTGTACAGCCAACTCCTGCTATAAGCTGTGATACAACAGTTGCAACGCCTGCTCCTGCAACACCCATCTTTACATATAATATAAGTATGAAATCCAAAGCTATATTTATGACTGATGACAACACAAGAAAATATACAGGTGTCTTGCTGTCACCAAGCGAACGAATTATACCTGACACAATATTATATAAAAATACGGTTGGAATACCTGCAAATATAATCACAATATAATTATAAGCATGCATAAATATATCATCCGGCGTGTTGAGCAGTCTTAATATCGGAGCACAGAATACAACTGACAATATCGTCATAACAACAGCAAATACTGCACTGCATACATACCCATTAAATACATATTTTCTAAGTTCACTGTATTTCCCTGCACCAAACTGCTGTGCAACCGGAATAGCAAAACCACTGCATATACCCATACAAAAACCAATAATCATAAAATTGATAGAGCTTGTTGCGCCAACACCAGCCAGTGCTGACACACCAAGCGTTTTACCAACTATCATTGTGTCAACAAGATTATAAAATTGCTGAAAAAGCATTCCAAGAAGCATTGGAAATGCAAATCCAAGAATTAATCTAAGGGGTGAACCCTTTGTCATATCCTTTGTCATTGTCTTTCTCCTTGTCCGCTAAAGTGTTCCGTTCTAATTAACCGTCACTCTGCCCATTGTTATTTTATCCAGCAGCTTGTGATTCTCAGTAACATCATATTTAATCTTAATCTTTTCTTTGTAGAAATCGCCATCATAATTAAACAACGAACTGTCGCCCTCAAAGCCTTCTTCCTGTACCTTCTGTGCAGCTCTTGTTACATATTTCTCAACAAGCTTCTTTCGACACAAGATGTTATATATATCGTCTTCTGTCAGCTTAGTATTATTATGAGCTTTTTCAGACATATCTTCATAGGTATCGTGTGCATTTGATTTGCACGATTGCTTATCACTATCTGTCAGATATAGATTATATACTGTTGACTCATATTCCATTATATAATCATACTCACATAAATCTATCGCCAGTTGTTTAGCATAATCCCTTGTAAACACACTGTCAAGTGAATTCTTAAAATGTGTATTCCAAAATTCATTAGCATCATCAGGATTATACTGTAACGCCATCTCATTTATCTTCTTTTCCACAACATACACATAATAAGAGAAATCTTTCAAAGTTATGTTCTCACTATTAATTGTTATAACATTTTCCTGTAAATGTTTCTCGTATATGAAATCTTTATTCTTATTATACCTGTATACAAGGAATCCAAGTGCAACTATAAAAGCCGCAAGGATTACCAATGCTATTACTTCTATTTTTTTGTTTTTTAATGCACCTTTTTCACTCATACAAGCCTCCAATCTTTTGTTTAAAAAAGAACCCCTTAACAATTAAATTATATGTTAAGGGGTTCATAACCATAATATCCGGATAATTATCTGTAAAGATAATTACTCAGGTATTTAATTTACAATTACTTGTATAAATCAACAAGCTTGAGTAAATGCTGATATCTCTCATTAGCAACTTCCTCAGACTTAGCAAAGAGTCTTTCTGCTCTTTCTGGGAATGGCTTAACAAGACGTGTATAACGTGCCTCATTGTTAAGGAAATCCTGATATGAGCCATCGCCTTCCTTAGATGTTAATGTGAATGGATTCTTTCCTTCAGCCTTTAATGCAGGGTTGAATGAGAAGAGATTCCAATATCCAGCCTTAACAGCCTTCTTCATTTCATCCTGGCAGTGGTTCATACCACCCTTAGCGATACCGTGAAGTTCGCAAGGAGCATAACCAATGATTAATGATGGTCCGTTGTAGCTTTCAGCTTCTTCGATAGCCTTTAATGCCTGTGCTGGGTTAGCACCAAGAGCAATCTGTGCTACATATACATAGCCATAGCTCATAGCGATTTCAGCAAGTGACTTCTTGCCGATTTCCTTACCAGCTGCAGCGAACTGGCATACTTCACCGATGTTAGAAGCCTTAGAAGCCTGTCCACCTGTATTAGAATACATTTCTGTATCGAATACCATAACATTTACATTCTCACCTGAAGCAAGTACATGGTCAAGACCACCGAAACCGATATCGTAAGCCCAACCATCACCACCGAAGATCCATACAGATTTCTTAGCAAGGTAATCCTTCTTAGCAAGTACTTCTGGAGCTGTTGGGCATCCATCTGCTGCTGCCTTTTCAAGTTCTGCAATAAGAGCTTCTGTAGCTGGTGTGTTTGCCTTAGTATCATTCTTTGTCTCAAGGTACTTAGCTGCTGCTGCCTTAAAGCTGTCTGTTGCCTTATCAGATGCAGCCATTTCTTCGATCTTGGCAATAGCCTGGTCACGAAGAACCTTCTGTCCAAGATACATACCAAAACCATGTTCTGCATTATCCTCGAATAATGAGTTAGCCCATGCTGGTCCCTTTAATGTATCCTTGTTTACTGTATATGGTGATGTTGCAGCTGGACCACCCCAGATTGAAGAACAACCTGTAGCGTTAGAAATATACATCTGCTCACCAAATAACTGTGTAATTAATCTAGCATAAGATGTTTCTGCACAACCTGCACAGCTTCCTGAGAACTCAAGGAGTGGCTGGTTATACTGAGAACCGATTGGTGTATTTACTAATGCTGGCTTAATATCCTTCTTACCTACGTTAGCTACAAGATAATCGAATACTGGCTGCTCTTCTGCCTGTGATTCCTGTGGAACCATCTTAAGAGCTTCTCCAGCCTTAGGACATACAGTAACACATTCGCCACATCCCATACAATCTAATGGAGATACTGACATTGTGTACTTCATTGTTGTGTCTGTTGCATGCTTAGAATCAGCAAGCTTAATCTGTGAAGGAGCTTCTGCCTGTTCCTTAGCATCAAGAATGAATGGTCTGATAGTAGCATGTGAACATACGAATGCACAGCTGTTACACTGAACACAGCTTGCTGGATCCCACTCAGGAACCATAACGGCTGTTCCTCTCTTCTCGTATGCTGAAGCACCTGTCTCAAACTGACCATCTGCAATATCCTTAAATGCAGATACTGGAAGGCTGTCACCATCCATCTTTCCGATAGGATCAAGAAGTTCGTTAACCATCTTAACTGTAGCAGGACGTCCTGTTCTTTCAACTGGCTTCTTATCATCAACTGCTGTTGCCCAGTCTGCTGGTACTTCTACCTTATGTACTGCATCAACACCTGCATCGATAGCCTTATAGTTCATCTCAACTACTGCATCACCCTTCTTGCTGTATGACTTCTTAGCAGCTGCCTTCATATATTCAACAGCTTCATCAATAGGCATTACGTTAGCAAGCTTGAAGAATGCTGACTGTAAGATTGTGTTAGTTCTCTTACCCATACCGATTTCAATAGCTTTATCAATAGCGTTGATTGTGTAAAGCTGGATATTATTCTTAGCAATATACTGCTTAGCTTCTGCTGGCATATGCTGATTAAGTTCTTCATCTGACCACTGGCAGTTAATCATAAAGATTCCGCCTGGCTTAACATCCTGAACCATCTTATAACCCTTAACAACATATGAAGGATTATGACATGCTACGAAGTCAGCCTGATTGATATAGTATGGACTTCTGATTGGGTTATCACCAAATCTTAAGTGGCTGATTGTAATACCACCTGTCTTCTTAGAGTCATACTGGAAGTATGCCTGAATATACTTATCTGTATGGTCACCGATGATCTTAGTAGAGTTCTTGTTAGCACCTACTGTACCATCACCACCAAGACCCCAGAACTTACATTCTACTGTACCAGGAGCTGAAGTAATAGGAGCTGGCTTAACCTCTGGAAGTGAAAGGTTAGTAACATCATCAACAATACCGATTGTGAATCTGTTCTTTGGCTCATCCTTCTCTAATTCCTTATATACAGCGAATACTGATGAAGGAGGAGTATCCTTTGAACCTAAACCATAACGTCCACCAACTAATGTGATATCGTTAAGACCTGCTTCACGAAGTGTTGTAGCAACATCAAGGTAAAGTGGCTCACCAAGTGATCCTGGTTCCTTAGTTCTGTCAAGAACAGCAACCTTCTTAGCTGTCTTAGGAAGAACCTTTAAGAGTACCTTAGATGACCATGGACGGTAAAGTCTTACTTTAACAAGACCAACCTTCTCACCCTTAGCTGTTAAGTAATCAATAACTTCTTCTGCAACGTCGTTGATAGAACCCATAGCTACGATAACTCTGTCTGCATCAGGTGCACCATAGTAGTTAAATAAGTCGTAGTTAGTACCAAGCTTCTCGTTAACCTTCTTCATGTACTTTTCTACTACTTCTGGAAGTTCATCATATACTGTGTTACATGCTTCACGATGCTGGAAGAATACATCTCCGTTTTCATGTGAACCACGCATAGCTGGCTTGTTAGGGTTAAGTGCATGAGCACGGAACTCTTCAACCTTGTCCATTGGGCACATTTCCTTAAGATCTTCGTAATCCCACTTTTCAATCTTCTGAATCTCGTGTGATGTACGGAAACCATCAAAGAAGTTGATGAATGGAACCTTGCCATCAATAGCTGCAAGATGTGCAACTGGGCTTAAGTCCATAACTTCCTGTGGGTTTGTCTCAGCAAGCATAGCAAAACCTGTCTGACGACATGCATAAACATCACTATGATCACCGAAAATGTTAAGTGACTGTGTAGCAACTGTACGAGCTGATACATCAAATACACAAGGAAGCTGTTCAGCAGCAATCTTATACATATTAGGAATCATAAGTAAAAGACCCTGTGAAGCTGTGAATGTTGTTGTAAGAGCACCTGCTGCAAGTGAACCATGTACTGTACCAGCAGCACCTGCTTCAGACTGCATCTCTGTTACCTTTACTGTGTTACCAAAAATATTCTTTCTTCCTGCTGCTGACCACTGGTCAACAACATCCGCCATTGGGCTGGAAGGAGTGATAGGATAGATACCAGCTACTTCTGTAAATGCATACGCAACATGAGCAGCGGCTGTATTACCATCCATTGACTGTTTTTCTCTAGCCATTGTTATATAACCTCCTAAATCGAAATATGAGATAATAATCTCTCTATATATGTATATTAGTATTATTCGACAAAAAAGTAAAGCCATTATCTAAAATCTATTGTACCTATTTTTGTAATATTTGATTATTCAGAATGCAAAAGTATTTTTACTATATTATTAAAATATATCCCAAAAAAATCTTTTTAAAAATTTAATATTTTTTCAAAAAAGTGTTAATTTTTTCTATAAAAAGGAATATAATGCTCTAGTTAGAATAATAAGTCAGGAGATAACACCTATGATTACAAAAGAACTTAAGAACAAAAAGCTTATAATAGTAATTACTTCTGTTGTAGTTGTACTATTGCTTCTTGTAATTTTATTTTTTTCCTTATTTAACATCAATATCATTGTAAATGGAAAAGAGAACGAAACAATAGAATATGGTGATACATATACAGAGGAAGGAGCTTCAGCTTCGTATAATACACTTTCTTTTAAGAATAAATCTGTTGATGTATCAATAAGCGGCGAAGTAGACTGCTCTAAACTCGGAACATACCATATACATTACAAAGCTAAGAAAGGCTTTCTTTCATCGACTAAGACAAGAGAAGTTAAAGTCGTTGATACAGCTGCTCCCGTGATAGAACTTAACACAGTTGAGGGATATTACCCTAAGACAGGTGAAGCTTATAAGGAAGAAGGTTTTACAGCCACTGACAATTATGATGGTGATATTACCGATAAGGTTACACGCCACGAAAAGGACAATGTCGTTACTTACACTGTCAGCGACTCCTCTGGCAATAAGACAACTGTTACAAGAACTGTTGAATATAATGACGGAATTGCTCCTTCACTCACACTCAATGGTGACAGCCATGTAACAATTAAAGCCGGAACTAAATACAAAGATACCGGTGCTGCTGCCACAGATTCCCACGGCAATGACATTTCTGACAGCATAACAGTATCTGGTGAAGTCAAGAATTACCGTTCTGGTGACTATACTTTAACATATACAGCTACTGACAAATTTGGCAACACCAACTCAATTGGCAGAACTGTAACTGTTGAAGCCGTAAAGCAGGCTGACTCTGCCGCTGTCAATCCCGGTTCAAAGGTTGTATACCTTACATTCGACGATGGTCCTGGTGCTTACACACAGCAGCTTCTTGACGTGCTTGCCAAATATAACATAAAAGTTACATTTTTTGTAACCAATGTAAACAGCGGATATCAGAATATGATTGCGAAGGAAGCCGCTGCAGGACATACAGTTGCAATACACAGTGCTTCCCATAATTACCAGCAGATCTATTCAAGTGTTGGTGCTTATTTTGATGATTTGAACGAAATGTCGGATATTATATATTCGCAGACTGGAAGCCGTCCAACATTAGTACGTTTCCCAGGTGGAAGTTCTAATTCTGTCAGCAAGAAATACTGCAAAGGAATTATGACAGAACTTGCAAAAGATGTTACTGACCAAGGCTATAAATACTATGACTGGAACGTATCAAGCGGCGATGCCGGTGGAACAACAAGCACAAGTGAGGTATACCAGAATGTAATCAATGGTATCCAGAGCCATAATGTATCCGTTGTATTACAGCACGATATTAAGAGCTTCAGCGTTGATGCAGTTGAGAGCATAATCCAGTGGGGACTTGCTAACGGATACACATTCCTTCCTTTGACAACATCAAGCCCTGATGTACACCACGGAATTAATAATTAATGAGCAGCAATCAATAATATGAACCCAAAATAATATCAATCAGTATTTAATATTAGAACAAAAAACTATGTATTACATCAGTCTTATCCAATCCTGATGTAATACATAGTTTTTTTATTTTATATCTTTCCTTATTTTCCTGCCCTGTTAAGAGCTGCAAGATAACCAACAGCTGATAGTGCCGCCACATTTCCTTCTCCTGCCGCTTTAACATACTGGTAAGGTACTCCTGTTATATCACCAGCCGCATATAAACCTTTTATATTAGACGCCATACTTTTATCTGTAATTACTTTGTTATCTTCTATCTTAATTCCCGGAACTAACTGGGCTGGCTTCATCGACTCCCTTAATACAAATATTCCGTCTGCCGCAAGTTCTCTGTCCTCCATAATAAGAACCATTTTATCCTCCCTACGCTCAATTGACAGCGGTTTTCCTTTAATAATATCAATATTATCTTTTAATGAATCTTTGCCTGCCTGTAATGTATTTATATCTTTATCCTTATTATAAAGAGGCATATAATACACCTTCTTAGCCGTCTGTGCAAGAAACTCTGCTTCGCTTAAAGCCTCCTCATTAAATCCTATAACTATCGCTTCTCTTTCTTTATATAAAGCGGCATCACAGGTAGCACAATAGCTTACACCACGTCCAAGATTTTCATATTCACCTGCATATGGCTTTGTAACATCTACACCTGTTGCAAGTATAACTGTAAGTGCCTCATAATTATTCTTTTTGCCCTGTATATGAAAATATTTTCCCATTGCATACACTGCATTCACCATATCTTCTGTTATATCTATTGAAAGACTTTTAAGGTGATTGTTAAATGCCTGTGACAGTTCCTTACCTGTAATATCAATAAAACCAGGATAATTCTTTATTATATGTGCCTTTGACACTTTATCACTAATCTTGTTATTACCTATAAGGAGTATTTTCCTGCCTCTTATCTTAGCAGTTATTGCCGCTGACACACCCGCTGGACCTGTTCCTATTATAGCTATATCATATCTTTCCATATCTTAATCCCTTTCCTGCCTTTTATGTTTAATTATATTATTATTAACAAAATGCTTAATATACCAAACATTACTTAATCGTTTTGTCTTTTAATATATTATAGACATACTAACGCATATTATAATAATTGTAAAATCAAAAAAGATGCAGACACATTTTATTGATATCGCACTGCCACTTAACAGCAGTCATATCCAAAATGTATCTACATCTTTATGGGTAATATTAAATCAAATTTATTGGGAATTAGTCATCTTCGCCCTGAAGTGCATCGTATCCTGTTTCACCTGTACGAACCTTTACTACATTTTCCACATCATATACGAATATCTTACCATCACCGATATGACCTGTGTAAAGTACCTTTCTTGCGGCATTGATAACATCCATTACAGGAACTTTGGAAATAACCATTTCAACCTGTACCTTAGGAAGAAGCTGCATTTCCATCTGAACTCCACGGTAATACTCTGGAGCACCCTTCTGAGCGCCACAGCCAAGTACCTGCGTAACTGTCATACCAGTTACTCCGATGTCGTTCATAGCCTTCTTTAACTTTTCGAAACGCTCCTGCTTCATAAGGATTTCTACCTTAGTAATCTTATTCTCATCTGGAATATCAGATGTCTTAATCATAGCTGGAACTGAATTTTCCATACTTTCTGAACCAACTGATACAACATCTTCATATGTTATATCTGGCATACCTGCTGTACCAAGTTCAAATCCTGCATATGCACTTGTAAGTCCGTGCTCACATATATCAAGACCCTTTATTTCCTCTTCCTCTGTAGCTCTAAGTCCAATTGTTGCCTTGATTACAAAGAATACGATTGTCATACATACAGCAGCCCATGCTGCTACTGATACAAAACCTAATAACTGAAGTCCAAGCTGTGTAAATCCGCCACCGTAGAATAAACCTTCTGCCTTAATCGCACCACTCTCAATAGCAATTGCATAACCAGGGGCTTTGCTTGTAGCAAATAAACCAACTGCGATTGTGCCCCATATACCATTCATCATATGAACAGCTACTGCACCAACCGGATCATCAATGTGAAGCTTATAATCAAGAAGCCATACACCAAATACCACCAAAAGACCTGCTACAATACCTATTACTATTGCACCTGCTGCATCTGTTACATCACAAGAAGCTGTAATAGCTACAAGTCCTGCAAGTGAAGCATTAAGACACATTGAAACATCCGGCTTACCATACTTAATCCATGTAAATACCATACAAGTTACAGTTGCAATTGCTGGTGAAACTGTTGTTGTAAGGAATACCGAACCTAAATCCTCAATTGTTGTACAAGCTGCACCATTAAATCCATACCAGCCAAACCATAATATAAATACACCAAGTGCACCAAGTGGAATACTATGTCCTGGGAAAGCATTAACCTTAACTACCTTACCATTTTCATCTTTAACAAATTTACCAATACGAGGTCCTAATATCTTAGCACCTATAATAGCTGATATACCACCAACCATATGTATACAGCAGGAACCTGCGAAATCATGGAAGCCTAACTGTGCTAACCAGCCGCCGCCCCATATCCAGTGTGCTTCAATAGGATATACAAGTGCCGATATAACACCTGAATATACACAATATGAAAGGAACTTTGTTCTCTCTGCCATAGCTCCTGATACAATAGTAGCTGTTGTTGCACAGAATACTAAATTAAATACGAAACTTGAAAAATTGAAATTATCATATGCTGTAAAAATATCAAATCCAGGTTTTCCAATAAAACCTAATAAATCTTCACCTAATAATAAACTGAAACCTATTACTATGAATACTACTGTTCCTATACAGAAGTCCATAAGGTTCTTCATAATAATGTTACCTGCGTTCTTAGCTCTGGTAAAACCAGTCTCAACCATTGCAAATCCTGCCTGCATCCAGAATACTAATGCAGCACCTATAAGAAACCATATACCAAATGTCTGGTCGCTTATCAAGCTTGTTAATTCTTCTATTGCCATATTCGTTTCCTCCCTGTTCGCGCCGGCACATAATATTTATTTATGTACCCTTGACAAATACTTTTTATTGTGGTTGATGAAGTTGATCAGGTTTCATCCGGTATCATAACAGTTGTTACTAAACGGCTGCTTTATTCCTATAGTTAAATAAAACAAAAAAAGACGTGTAACCATATATAATGGATACACGCCTTTGTGCAATCAACTGTTTGATTTATGTGTTTAATTATACATATCTTTCCAAATAAGTATTGAAAAAATCGGACATATTATTGACTTTTTTAATATTTGTTTTATTATTATTTTATAAATGTAATCAAATATACTACTTATCAACATTATTTTAATGTATATAATATCAGAAGTGAAATGACTTTGACACTGATATTATAATAATACCAATTAATGCAATTATAAAATCAGGAGGGTACTTATGAAAGACCATTTACACCAGCCATTATTATTTAATCCAGCAATATATAACAGCTCAGATGGTAAACAGCACATCAATTACAAATATATAACCATGCCACAGACTATGCTTGTATACGCCATAGACAACACCACCGGCTCTGCAAGTAGGAAAGTATCCACTCTTATTCCATGCTCTAGTGCAGAATGGATAATAGGATATAATAAGAATAACAGCCGTTCTTCCTTCTACTGTATTGGACCAGTAAGCAGACGTTTTGACTATACTTTTGGAGAGTTTGATTATTATTTTGGAATTCGTTTTGCGGATAAAGGCTGTTATTTTGCACCATCCGTTGATGACAGCGTGCTTCCAGCTTCAATTGCCAATCAGGTGTTTGAATACGAACCTGCCACAGAGTCTTTTGAATACAGACTTATATCTGAATTAATCCAAGCCAAAGATTTTGACGGACAACTTGAAGCTTTAATATGTTTCCTTAATGTCAGCAAGAAATATATAGCTGTCCCTGACAATATCATACATATGGCTAATGAGATAAAGAAAGCTTCCGGCAATATTCATATATCTGATTTATCCGAAATGTCAGGGTACTCTGAACGGCACATTAACAGATTATTCAAATCGGCATATGGTGCAGGTCCTAAAGATTACTGCAAGAATATCAGATTTCAGAAAATCATATCTGATATTATAAATGACCCATACAAAGAAAACAGCGATTATATTGCCAATGCCGGATATTCTGACCAGGCACATTTCCAGAGGGAATTCAAGGCTTACACAGGCATTACACCTAGAACTTTTATTAAGGAATTAACCGCATAATATATTATATAACTATACTGTCAATTAAATTACCTGACTGAATTTTTCAGAGTTATAAAATATGCGTGGTGTTTACCGCCATCCAGACGATAAGCACCACGCATATTTATTTCTACACAAAATCAGACATAACAGTATTGCTTATATCTATGCCTCTGTCTGTAAGTGCTATTCTTGTACCATTCTGCCACAAAAGACCTTTTGCTATATTATCTTTTATCTGCTCTTTATATACACTGTATATATCTTTTCCAAATATATCTTTAAAATCGCATATATCAATCCCAGCAGACTTTCTTAAACCAAGAAACATATATTCAGCCATCTCATCTTCCAGCGTGAGAACCTCTATATTTTCTTTAAGGTCCTGACAGTTATTATTTATTTCTAAAGAATTCTTAAGAGTCTCTTGGATATTCTTTATATTTTCCACAATACACTCTTTATTGCTTTCTTTATTATCAGCATATTCCACACATAATGCCTTAATATAATTATTAATATCGCTGATGTTAGTATACCTTTTATGATTACATAATGAAGCTGCACCAATTCCAAAACCGATATAATCGGTTCTATCCCAATATTTAAGATTATGCTTACATTCATAACCTGCCTTGGCATAATTGGATATTTCGTATCTTTCATAACCTGCCTGACCTAATATCTCTTTAGTAAGTGCATACATTTTCCTGTCGTCATCATCATCAGGAATATCCGGATAATTGTCTATGTTATCATACAGCCTTGTGCCTTCTTCTATTATAAGACTGTATACAGATATATGCTCTGTATTAAGTGATACAGCCTCCTTTAGCACTCTGGTAAAGCTTTCTATGGTCTGACCCGGAAGTGCTGACATAAGGTCTATATTGATATTAGTAAAGCCTGCATTCCTTGCTATGGCAAGGCTGTTCTTAAACTGTTCAAATGTATGAATTCTTCCAAGCATACGAAGCTCTTTATCATCAGTGCTCTGCAATCCAAAGCTTATTCTGTTAATCCCAGCTTCCCTGTAAATGTATGCTTTTTCACTATTTATTGTACCTGGATTACATTCTATTGTTATCTCTGCATTGCCATCAACACGATATCTTTGCTTTACAGCCTCTAATATATCTTTAATATATTCAGCATTTATTGCTGACGGAGTTCCACCACCGATAAATATTGAAGTTACATTTTTATCAAGACCAGCCTCACTTAATGCTATCTCATTAATTAAAGCTTTAACATAACTGCTTTTCGTCTTATCATCTGCTGGTGCAGATAAGAAATCACAATATATACATTTTTGCATACAAAAGGGGATATGTATATATATCCCCAGTTCGTTATTATTCTTCATCTAACTTTAATACACTCATAAATGCTTTCTGTGGTATCTCTACGTTACCAATCTGACGCATTCTCTTCTTTCCTTCCTTCTGCTTTTCAAGAAGCTTCTTCTTACGGGAAATATCACCACCGTAACACTTGGCAAGTACATCCTTACGAAGTGCCTTAACAGTTTCCCTTGCTATAACCCTGCTTCCGATGGCCGCCTGAATAGGAATCTCAAACTGCTGTCTAGGAATTTCCTGCTTAAGCTTCTCGCACATCTTTCTTCCACGTTCCTCCGCACTTCCTGCAAATACAATAAATGAAAGTGCATCAACTTCTTCCTTGTTGATAAGAATATCAAGCTTAACAAGGTTAGACCTCTCATATCCCTTCATTTCATAGTCAAATGAAGCGTAACCTCTTGAGCGTGACTTTAACGCATCAAAGAAATCATATATTATCTCATTAAGCGGAAGGTCATACTTAAGCAGTGCTCTTGTCTGTTCTATATATTCCATACCATTGTATACACCACGGCGTTCCTGACAAAGTTTCATAATAGGTCCAACAAATTCGGTTGTAACCATAATCTCAGCGCTTACCATAGGTTCTTCCATATAGTCTATCTCTGATGGATCAGGCATATTAGACGGATTAGTAAGGTCTATAACTTCACCATTAGTCTTATGGACTTTATATATAACTCCCGGTGCTGTTGTTACAAGGTCAAGGTTATATTCTCTCTCAAGTCTTTCCTGTATAATCTCAAGATGCAAAAGCCCTAAGAAACCACATCTGAAACCAAAACCAAGTGCTATAGATGTCTCAGGCTCAAACTGGAGTGAAGCATCATTAAGCTGAAGCTTCTCCAATGCTTCTCTTAGATCCTGATATTTTGCACCGTCTGCTGGATACAGACCGCTGTACACCATAGGGTTGACCTTCTTATAACCTGGAAGCGGCTCTGATACAGGTCTGTCATTATCTGTAACAGTATCACCAACTCTCGTATCCTGAACATTTTTAATACTTGCTGTAATATATCCAACCATACCTGCACTTAATTCATCGCAAGGTATGAACTGACCAGCTCCGAAGTAACCTACCTCAACTACTTCTTCTACTGCTCCGGTTGCCATCATTCTTATCTTAGTACCCTTCTTTACAGTACCCTCTACTATTCTTACAAATATAATAACACCCTTATATGCATCGTATAATGAGTCAAATATAAGTGCAGATAAAGGATTAGCTGCATCACCTGTAGGTGCTGGTATTTTCTTTACTATCTGTTCAAGAACTTCCTCGATATTAATGCCATTTTTCGCTGAAATTAACGGAGCGTCCTGAGCCTCTATTCCGATAATATCCTCAATCTCATCTTTAACTCTGTCTGGTTCTGCACTTGGAAGATCAATCTTATTAATAACAGGAAATACCTCTAAGTCGTGGTCAAGTGCAAGATATACATTGGCAAGTGTCTGTGCCTCTATGCCCTGTGCCGCATCTACTACAAGTACAGCACCATCACAAGCCGCAAGTGCCCTTGATACCTCATAGTTAAAGTCAACGTGACCTGGAGTATCAATAAGATTAAATATATATTCTTCGCCGTCCTGGGCCCTGTATACAGTTCTTACTGTCTGTGACTTTATTGTAATTCCTCTCTCCCTCTCGATATCCATATTATCAAGAACCTGCTCCTGCATTTCCCTGCTTGTAAGGAGTCCTGTCTTTTCTATAATTCTGTCGGCAAGAGTTGACTTGCCGTGGTCAATATGTGCTATAATACAAAAATTTCTTATGTTCTTCTGATTAATTACTGCCATTCGTATAACCTGCCTGTTCTAAGTATTTCATAATTCCATCAGCTATAAGCTTAGCTGTATTGTCTATATCTGTTGTTACAAGTTTATTATCCTTACTGCTGTACATATTGCCTAACTCTATTATACAGCTCGCTACTTTGCTGTGCTGGTTCAGGTAATAATCTTTGCTCTTATTATCAGGAGTACCCGTATTCACTCCCGATAAGCTTACATCTACTCCATTTAACTCTTCCATAATATCACTCGCAAGGCTTTTAGAGTTAGATGGGGAAGAGGTATGAATCCACGCACTTATTCCCTTACTGCTTCCTGACTTATCAGTAATATCCCTATGAAATGACACAAGTGCCGCTGCTTTGGCGTTATTGCATATCTCTATACGCTTGGTATAATCCACCGATGTATCAGTTGTTCTTGTCATAACAACTGTAACGCCAGCACTTTCAAGCTCATTCTTAACGCTGTCAGCTAAAGATAACATCTGTGTCTTTTCATAGTTAGTTCCGTCGTACTGTCCTGTATCACTTCCACCGTGAGGAGCATCTATACACACTATTGCCTTAGACGACCAGTTAATTGTCTTATTATTACTTTCTTTGTTATTATCCTCATTGTTCTGCAAAAGCCCATCATCAGTTACCTCATCTGATGTTGTCTTTCCTATATTCATAATTGACCTTATAGAAGCTCCACAGTCAATATATAACATTACGGCAAATATTAATATAGCTGCTAATGAAGCCACTCCGAATATTCTGTCCCACTTAAATGATGTATTATTCTTATTATTCATTTTTATCTCTCCAATCCATACCCTTTCTATTTTCTTAGAATACAAGCGGATTGTCAAGTAAAATGTTTAACAGCTTCTCACCATTTCTCTTTTTAATCTCTTTATAATCTTCTTTTCAAGTCTTGATATATATGACTGCGATATTCCAAGCATATCAGCGACCTCTTTTTGTGTCTTTTCCTCTCCATCTTTATCACTAAGACCATATCTTAAATCGACTATAATTCTCTCCCTCTCAGACAAATTGCCAATCGCCCTCTTTAATGCTTTCATCTCAACCTCATTTTCAAGGTCTTTATAACACACATCATCTTCAGTTCCAAGAATATCAGATAACAAAAGTTCATTGCCATCCCAGTCAACATTGAGTGGTTCATCAATTGACACCTCTGCTTTTACCTTGCTATTTCTTCTAAGATACATAAGAATTTCATTCTCTATACATCTTGAAGCATAAGTTGCAAGCTTTATATTCTTATCCCTGTCATATGAATTAATTGCCTTTATAAGACCTATTGTGCCAATTGATATAAGGTCCTCTACTCCAACACCTGTATTATCAAATTTCTTGGCTATGTATACAACAAGTCTTAAGTTATGTTCTATAAGCATTTTCTTAGCATAATCGTCATTATCAGTCTTTAACATTGCCAGCACATTTTTCTCCTCCTCAATATCAAGCGGTGCTGGCAGCACCTCTGTACCTCCTATATAATGAACTTCTCTTGTCCCCATCATATAAAAATTCTTAATAGAAGGTACCACCTTAAGCTGAAAACGATCTGCAACTGCCACTTTAATCACTATCTTACTCCTCTTTTCTACGGTGCTTTCTTTTGTCTTTACAGGAATACGAAAGCACCGCCGACATACCCTGTTTATTATTGCATCATATGTCCCGTGACGCTTTTTGGGGTGCATATGATGAGCATCTTTGTGCTCATTATTGCATCATATGTCCATTAATAAGTGCCTGATATTCCCCTGCCTGTGATACGCATACCTCTGACAATCCTATAAGCACATTTTTATAAGCTTTCGTCTTAACATCATTGGATATGTATATGTAATCCGCTGTAATTACCTCTATCATTCCTGTGTCCATACCTACACTCCTGTATGGAATAAGATGATATCTTATTCTGCTGTAATCATTTATCTTAGAAAGAACCTTGTCAAAACATTTCTTATCCATAACATTTACTGGTTTATTACAATAATAATCACTAAGCTGGTTTCCAGTGTCTATCATTCCCTTTAATGTAATACGTTCGTCCCCAATAACCACTGTTACTACATATATCTGCATTTTTCTATTGAGCTTCTCTTTGCTTCGTACCAGTATGATGAGCATAAGATACGCCACGACTGCATATATAACCAACTGCCTGTTGTTTATCATTATATTCTTTATTACAAAGCCAACATATGTATAGTACACGAGTAAATGTATCGCACCGCCAAGAAATACTGCTATGCCAATCATTACCGCTACGCCTTTTAACAAGTCCTTTATATAACTCCTTATAGCAAACCAATTAATCTTTCCTGAACTTCCCTTGATAATATTTAATGGACTATTAATTATCATAAGCATTAATCCAGTGATGATTAAATATGTGCACCAATTAACGAAAAGCCTATATTCATCCGGAATACATATTGCAATGACTGACCATATTGCCCCCAAAGTGGAAGAAAGCAGCAGACGGGGCAGCGATGTATGATAATGCATTATTTTGTTTACCATAACCATAACAATCAAATCCATACAATAATTAATTCCAAATAATACATCAATGTATATTACAATTCACTCTCACCTCCATTGCACAATCAGGTATACCCTGCATAATAGTTTACAGAAAATGCTTTCCTGCAACGAAAATAAGTATACATAACTTAATATGCAAAATTTGTCAAAAGCACAGAGTCACATTAATTTTCTAATATAATTCGCTATGAAATAAAAAAGAATGTGTGAAACACATTCTCGCACCGAGCACGGTCGCTTGCGACAAAATACATCTTCGTGCGAGTGTGCATCATCGGCATATAGTGCCTTTTATGTAATAGGGAATTCTATTGAAATTTCCTATTACATAAAAAAGGAACGCCGAAGCGTTCCTTAATATCAATATTTCATTAACAATAGTATAAGCCCAATAAGTATATGAACCGACAATCTATCTGTCAGATTAAATGATTATATTAATTACTTTCTGTTCTTCTGAAGGAAAGTAGGTATTGTAATACCATTAGACTTCACATTGCTTGTAACAGGGGCTGGCTGCTTAAGTCCTGGAAGTGGTGTCTGAGACTGTGTACCTGTCATACCGCCTGCTGGCTGAACTGGTGTCTGTGGAGCCTGATATGTATATGCTGGCTTTACTGCTGGTTTAACAGTCTGTCCAACTCCCTGTGTTGCCTGTGCCTTAGGTGAGAACTTTGCCATTGCAGTATTGACATTCACATCTTCAATACCTGTAGCAATTACAGTTATTGTTACGCTGTCTGTAGCTGTCTCATCATATATAGCACCAAAGATGATATTGGCATTATCACCTGCAAGTTCCTGAACATAGCTTGCAGCCTCATCTGCTTCAACAAGGCTCATATCACCAGATACGTTGATAATAACGTGTGTAGCACCCTCGATTGTTGTCTCAAGAAGTGGGCTTGTAACAGCCTGCTTAACAGCTTCAATAGCCTTATCATCACCTGTAGCATTACCGATACCGATATGTGCGATACCCTTGTCTGACATAACTGTCTTAACATCTGCAAAGTCAAGGTTGATAAGACCTGGTACATTAATAAGGTCTGTAATACCCTGTACTGCCTGCTGTAATACCTCATCAGCCTTCTTTAAGGCATCTGGCATAGTTGTTCTTCTGTCTACTATCTGAAGAAGCTTGTCATTAGGAATTACAATAAGTGTATCCACGTTCTCCTTAAGCTTCTCAATACCCGATTCTGCATTAGTCATTCTTGTTCTTGCCTCAAATCTGAAAGGCTTAGTAACAACACCAACTGTAAGGATACCCATCTGTTTAGAAATCTTAGCAACAACCGGAGCTGCACCTGTACCAGTTCCGCCGCCCATTCCGCAAGTAACGAATACCATATCCGCACCTTTGATAGCTTCTGTTAATTCTTCAACATTCTCTTCTGCTGCCTTCTCACCAATCTCAGGCTGGGCTCCTGCACCAAGTCCCTTAGTAAGCTTCTCACCTATCTGAATAGCTGTTGGAGCTTTACAGAACTGTAATGCCTGGCTATCTGTATTAATACCAATAAATTCTACCCCGCTTATATTCTCATCTATCATTCTATTAACAGCATTATTACCTGCTCCACCTACGCCGATGACTATAATTCTTGCTGATGAATCTGATTCGTTAATTATTTCTACCAAGGTTGTTGCCTCCTTTAATCAATCCTTATACATTTATCTATAATGATATAATTTTTCGCAATAAATATCAACTGATTTTTTCATTTTATTTCACTAAAAATTGAACTTTAAAGCGTACAATTCTGAATATTTACACATCATTTTAGTGTGTTTTAATTATATTCATCTTTTTTGAATATTATAGATGAACTGTCTTTTGTATAATCCTGCATATACAAAGAACCTTTAAGCCCTGCAAATTTGGTTTCCATCTGTTTTAACTCAAAAAGCTTGTCCGTATAATCATCACTCTTTCCAAGGTATACCTTAACCTCGTCTATATACAATATTACATTGTCCGATGAGTCAAAATATACTTTTGAAACATCAAGATTATACTTATCAAAGCTCTGTGTCAGATCAAGTATGTGCCTGAACACTTCATCATCTCCGACTTCAAGCTTGGAATCAAGCACTATTGAATTAAACTTAAGACCTATTATCTCAGGAACTTTTTCAAAAGTTTCTGTTGAACTTTCAACAACAATACCATCTTTGTCAAAATACATATTACAGCCCATATAACGTATATAACCAATAACGGCCTTTTCATAGACTGTTATGTACATACCTCTTGGCCACTGTATTTCAACATCATATTTCTGAATGAAAGGTATTGTCTTTTTCTTATTGCCAAACAGTGTATACAATACAGTGTTTGGTGTGTCATTTCCAAATATTCTGCTTGTCATTTCTTCATTAGAATAATGGGAATTACCCACATATGTTATCTTATCAGTTCTAAATCCAAAATAGACAGCCGCACACGCAGCTATCAGGGCTGCCACAATAATAGATATTATGAACAGCCTTTTTTTCTTTCTCGCCTTTGCCATAACTATCTCTCTAACCTAATCTGACTACTTATATTAAACACAATTCCTAACTCTGCCAGCAGGAACAGACTCGCCGTGCCTCCATAGCTTATAAATGGAAGTGTTACGCCTGTATTAGGAAATACATTGGTTACAACGGCAATATTAACTATTACCTGAATTGCTATATGGGCGAATATTCCAACTGCAAGAAGTGAACCGAACAAATCTGGTGAGTTCTGTGATATATATATAATTCTCCAGAGCATTATTATAAAAAGCATAATAACGCACGCCGCACCAAACAGTCCTAACTCCTCACATATTATTGAAAATATCATATCATTCTGTGACTCTGGTATGAAGCCCAACTTCTGCATACTCTTTCCAAGACCCTTACCAAAAAGTCCGCCAGAACCTATGGCATAAAGCCCCTGCATAGTCTGATAGCCTTTTCCGTCTATGTACTTTTCAGGGTCTACCCATACTAAAAGTCTTGTAAAACGGAACTTCTTAAACTGGACTCCATTTTCAACAGCCTGCTTAAGCCACTGCCTGCCTGCTATATAGCCTGCCATTATAATTCCGATAATTCCGCCGTGAACCCAGTAATTAGGATATACAACAAATGTCATAACAAACACAATTCCACATACTATGATTGCACTACTTAAGTTAGATGTAATTCCAAAAAGCATAGCCGCCGGAATTACTGCACAGCCCAAAAATATTTTCGCTATCTGTGACAGTTTTTTAATCTTTGTTCCTGACGCACACATCTTAGCCGCCGCCATAATAATAACACTTATCTTAACAAGCTCTGCTGGCTGAAAGCTTATCGGACCAATATATATCCATCTTTTAGCACCGTGGCTTTCACGTCCAAATGGAATAACTGCTAACACCATTAAAAGTGATATAACAAATATCCACGGAGCGGCCTTTTTTAAAATATGGTAATCTACAAATCTTGCTATAAAAAACATACACGCAAAACCTAACAGGTCAAATATAAGCTGTCTTTTAAAATAGTATTCCGGATTGCCATAATTAATCTGCGCTGTGTAAGAACTTGTACTGTATATCATTGTAAGTCCGAAACCTACAATGAATATAAGCACAAACAAAAGACTGTAATCAAAATAGAATCCATTCTTTCTTTTTCTTCTTTTCTTTGCCATAATTAAAGCTCATTGACATATTGCTTGAACATGTCACCTCTCTGTTCATAATTATCAAACATTCCCCAGCTTGCACACGCTGGTGATAATAATACTGCATCACCTTTGTCTGCGCTGGCTGCACATATATCTACTACCTCTTTTAAATCATTAGCAAATACATAGTCCTTAAATCCGTATTTATCACAGGTCTGGGCTATTTTATTAGCAGTCTGGCCTATAAGAACAAGCTTCTTTACCTTGCCCTTGAAGGCTTTTACATACATATCAAATTCAGAGCCTTTATCATAACCACCACCTATTAATATAGTTGGTCTTACCATAGCCTCAATTGCTTTTACAGAAGCTTCCGGATTAGTTCCCTTGGAATCGTTGTAATACCATACATCATTCTTGGTAGCTACATATTCTATTCTGTGTTCTACAGCCTTGAACTTCTTTACCTGCTGTACAATTATGTCATCAGGTATGCCTGCTGCCTTAGTCATTGCTATAGCAGCACATACATTTTCATAGTTATGTGTTCCAAGAAGGTTCATATCGTGTACATTAAGCATAAGCTCATCTGTGGTGCCATCTGTATATCTTATATCATCTCCCTGAACATATGCACCAATCTCAGGCTTTCTCTTGCTTGAGAACCATACAACCTTAGCTGGACACTCACTTCCAAATCTGTATAATTCTTCGTCCTCCATATTAAGGACACACACATCATCCTTTGTCTGGTTCATAGAAATGTTTTCTTTAGTCTTGGAATAACATTCCATTGTATGATGTCTGTTAAGGTGGTCTGGTGTAATGTTAAGTATCGCACTTACAACCGGATGGAACTTGTGTATTGTTTCTAACTGGAAGCTGCTTATCTCTGCTACTGTATAAGAGTCATTACTTGTATTAAGCACTTCTCCCGTATATGAATTACCTATATTTCCAACAACAAATGTCTTCTCATTATAGGCTTTCACTATCTGTCCTACCAAAGCTGTAGTTGTTGTCTTGCCATTAGTACCTGTTATGGCAATTATTCTGCCTTTATCATAATTATATGCAAGTTCTATCTCGCCCCATACTGGAACTTCTGCTTTCTTAAACTGTTCAACAATAGGACTGTCAACCGGAACGCCCGGACTTATTACAAGAAGGTCGACCTGATTAGTTATATCCTCTGGCAGCTTTCCAATAATAATCTCTGCTTTATTGCCTTTAAGTTTCTTTGATATATCTTCCCTTGAAAGCTTTTCGTTACCGTCATATATAATACAGTCTGCACCAGCTTTGTTAAGAAGGTCTATAGCACCGATTCCACTTATTCCAGTACCAACTACCATTACCTTTTTATTATTTAATTCCATAATGTTCCTCCATTACCACGCATATAATACGTTTTTTAAACAACTGTCTTTATTTTACTCTACACCTATCCATCTGTAAAGCGGATAAACACTGTTTTAACGCTTTATTAACGCATTTTCTTACTTGTTATTAAGGTACGGAAGTATATTTTCATATAACTCTCTTATGACCGGTGCTGCAATTGTACCGCCATAATATACCCCTTCTGGCTCATCAATAAGACACATAGCAATAACCTGTGGATTTTCCACACTTGAAAATCCTATAAATGAAGCGATATACTTTCCAGAGCCTCTCGGAAGCTTCTGTGATGTTGCTGTCTTTCCACCTATTGAAAAGCCCTCTATATATGCATTCTTTCCACCGCCTTCCTCAACTACCTGCCTTAATATGTCCCTCATAGTATCACTTGTTGATTTGTCAATTGTGCTCTCAGTTGTAGAATAATAGAACTCATTATAAGTCTGCCCCGAACCATCACTTGTCTTAACTGCAAAATGAGGTGTAACAAGGTTACCACCATTGACAATTGCTGCCGCCGCACGAAGCATCTGGATAGGTGTTATCTGAAATGACTGTCCGAATGACATTGTTGCAAGCTCTACTTCACCAACGTTTTCTTTATTGTGGATAATCGTTGAAGCCTCACCAGCAATATCTATTCCAGTCTTAGACAAAAGTCCAAGCTTGCCGCAGTAATTATAGAAATTATCAACACCTACCCTTCTTCCCCATTCAATAAATGCAGGGTTGCAGGAATTCATAACTGTATGTGTAAAATCCTGTGTTCCATGGCCCGTTGTCTTATGACACCTTATGCGCCTGTCACCAACAAGCGTTGAACCTGAACAGGTATAGGAGTCACTTAAACTTACAACTTTGGTTTCAAGTGCTGCTGTTGCAGTTACCATTTTAAACACTGAACCTGGCTCATAAGTATCATTAATGCAGAAATTTCTCCACATATTATTAAGAAGATCCATTTTATTGCCTGAACTGCCGTCATCTTCCACCTCGTAATTAAGTACATACGGCTCATTAAGATTATATTCAGGCACGTTGACCATTGCATACAACTCTCCATTATTAGGATTCATAACTATTATTGACACCCGCTTAGCATTTTTCTTTGCAAGCGTTGTATATGCTAACTGCTGGGCATATGACTGTATATTCATATCTATGCTTATATATAAATCCTGACCTCTCTGCGACTCTAACCTTCCCTCTTTTGCATTTTTTATCTCTGTACCCCATGCATCGGTAAGTGTAAGTATCCTGCCATTATTGCCAGCAAGATATACATCATACTTAGCCTCAAGTCCGACTATTCCCTGATTATCACTTCCTGTAAAGCCAAGCACCTTGGAAGCAAGCGTATCATAAGGATAATATCTTTTATAATCCTCATCTACCTTAACTCCGTTTAAGCCAGCTTTCCTTATTATATCTCCTGTATCTTTATCAACATTGGTCTTTATAGTTTCAATTGACGATACCTTTTCAACCTTTTTTCTTACAGCTGCTTCGTCCATATCAAGATTGTCACAAAGCATTTTAATAACTTCTTCCGGCTTATCTATCTGGCTGTGAATAACGGATATTGTACACACAGTCGTATTGTCAGCAAGGACAACTCCATTAGTATCAAGAATTCTTCCGCGCATAGCCTTTATGGCTCTCTCTCTCTCGTGAAGCTCTGTTGCACGCACGCTGTAATATTCAGCCCTGACGGTCATTATATATCCAACTCTTACTGTGAGCAGTGACATTATAAGCACAAGGCTTACTATAACCACCAGAAGCTTCTTTCTATGTCTTGTTCTTACAAAATAACCATATCTCTCATCTTCATTAAGCTTAATTCTTTCTGTCACTAATACAATAACCCCGAATAAACTTACTTATTATTATGAAAGTTTATTCAGGGTTATTCTTATACTTATTATTACTTAACAGCTTAATTAGATGAAGCTGTGCCTGCTGGTATCCCATCAACTGTTAATTCATCAGGACTTGAACTTGTATCCTCATATTCGTCTGAGGCATCCTTGTATACATTCATATATGGAAGAAGCTTTTCAAGTATATTGTGTGTAAGTGTAAGCACATCTGCTGAACTTCCTGATGTTCCTGTAGTTCCATATGGCTCATCAATAACTACATATATTGCAAACTTAGGATTTTCTGCTGGTGCGTGTCCTATAAATGATATAATCCACTTGTTATCCTTTCTATCACCCTTCTGGGCTGTTCCTGTCTTACCAGCAACTGAATATCCTGTAACGCCTGCTTTCTTGGCTGTTCCTTCTTCTACTGTATTCTTAAGATATCTTCTTAAAAGCTTTGATGTTGAAGCTGTAATTGTCTGTCTTACAAGATTAGCCTTATATTCCTTTACAACTTCACCATTGGCTGATTCAATTCTCTTTACAATATGTGGCTGGTAAAGCATACCACCATTAATAATCGAACAATATGCCGCCATCATCTGCATCATATTAACATTAATAGTCTGTCCAAATGAATTACAAGCCGCATCAATAGTTGTCATACGGTCACCATATACGATACCTGTTGTCTCACCTGGAAGATCTATTCCGGTTATCTTTCCAAATCCAAACAATGACTGGTAATATGCAAATCTGCTGTTACCCATCTCAAGTGCAAGATGAATCATATACGGGTTGCAGGAATTCATAAGTGCCTGCTCAACTGTAAGTGAACCATGTGAACCTATTGTACTGAACACATGACACTTTAATTTATAATCAGCTACAGTTTCAAAGCCCTTGCATACATATGTATCCCCATCCTTTACAACACCTTCCTCCAAAGCTGAGGCTACCGTTACTGGTTTAAATGTTGAACCTGGCTCATAACTTTCTGATACACAATAATTAGTCCATAAAGAATACAGGTTATTTCTGTATTCTTCATCAGACATATCTTTAATCTCCTCATCTGTATACATACCAGTTAATTTTCTTGGATCATTAAGATTAAAGGTTGGATAACTAGCCATTCCAAGTATCTCACCATTAGATGGGTCTGCCACTACTACTGCTGTATTCTTTGAAGGCTTTTCTTCATTATATTCTAATATGCATTTCTCAATAATCGACTGTACATTATAATCAAGTGTTGTAACTATATTATTGCCATCAACAGCATTTTTCTGTGTCTCTGTAACCTCAAGACCTTCATCTACATAGCTGTATGTTGTTCCATTAGTACCAGTTAATTCCTCATCATATTGGCTTTCAATTCCAAGCTCACCACCATTAGTGGCACTTGCAAATCCAACAACATCACTTGCAAATGTTCCAAGAGGATATTTTCTTATATAACTGTCCTCAAACCATACACCTTTAATATTCTTTCCCTCAGTTGAGTCTGCCATAAGATTTTTAAAATCAGCTATCTGATCTGTAGTAAGGTTTGATAAAAGCTTCTGATACCTGCTCTGTGAATTCTCACTCACCTTTTGCTCAAGCTCACTTCTGTTTAAATTAAAATATTTACAAAGAGCTGATAATGTAGGTTCTTTATATTCTCCGTCTGAAAGCATAAGCTTGACATCTAATATAAGATTATATACTCTCTCACTGTATGCAAGCACAGTTCCATCACCAGTTAATATCTGACCTCTCTTATAAGGTAGTTCTGTTGATGTATATGTCTGGTGGTCTAACACTGCCTTGGCATATGTCTCTCCGTGTGTATAATTAATTCTGAATACCTGTCCACCTAATGCCATAAGAATTACTACTACCATTACAAGTGCAACCATTCCTTTGGTGTGAACACGTTTAAGCATAACTTTTTTTCTTCTGTACTTATTCTTTTTTAACTGTTCATCGCTTACCATAAGTACCTCTTATTATATTATTTTACCTGAATATTAATTGCTTTCAGGAACATCTTTATACTGCTTTACATATTCGCTCTCTTTAGAATCGTATGTAATAACCTGCTTCTTTTCTGGATACACCATTCCTAATTCATTAACTGCTGTATCATATATAGCATCATAATCTATGCTTGCATTAATATCTGACTCTAATACGTCATTATTCTCCTTTAATGTGCTAAGCTCGCTCTTTAACTCAGCTATCACATCTGAATTAGTCTTAGCTGCTGCCTGAACATTAAGGTACTGATAACATATAAAGAAGACAACTGCAGCAACACTTGCAACTGCAACTGTATACATAAGATTGATCTTATTATTGCGTCTTATCTGCTTCTGTCTCTGCCTTCTTATTTCTCTGTTGATTTCCTTCTGTGTCTGCTGGGATTCATCTGGGGTTTTAAGTGGTTCAGCGATATTTAATTGTCTTACCGCACTACCATATTCATACGGCACTTTGCTTACATTTCTTGAATTTCTTCTGTACTCTGCTCTACTTCTCTTTTCCACTTTACACTACCTCCCATTATACCCTTTCAAATACTCTTAACTTAGAACTCTTTGATCTGCTATTTTCATTAATCTCTTCATCTGTTGGAACTACAGGCTTTCTTGTAATCACCCTGCCCTTCGGTACTTTACCACACACACACGCAGGAAAGCTTGGTGGACAGGTACAAGGATTCTCGTTATTCCTAAACCTTGTCTTTACTATTCTGTCTTCTAACGAATGAAATGTTATTATACAAAGTCTTCCTTCTGGCTTAAGCCTGTCAATCATCATATCTATAGAATTCTCTAGCACTTCCAATTCTTTATTAAGTTCAATTCTTATAGCCTGATAAGTTCTCTTAGATGGATGTCCACCTGTCGCCCTTACCTTCATAGGTATAGCTGCCTTTATAATATCGTTAAGCTCAAATGTTGTCTCAATTGGCTTTTCCTGTCTTGCAGCCACTATATGCTTAGCTATATTCTTAGCAAACCTGTCCTCACCATAATCTCTTATTATTCTGTAAAGATCAAATTCGCTGTATTCATTAACAATATCTTTAGCTGTAATCTCCTGTCTTTGATCCATTCTCATATCAAGTGCTGTGTCCACATTATATGTAAACCCTCTGTCAGCCGCATCTAACTGATATGATGAAACACCCAGATCCAGCATAATTCCATCAACTTTATCTATTCCTAACTCATCAAGGACTTTGTCCATATTACAGTAATTATTTCTTACGATTGTAACCCTGTCCATATATGGTTCTAATCTCTTACTTGCTGCCTTTATGGCATCTTCGTCCTGATCTATTCCTATCAATCTTCCACCCTCGGAAAGTCTTTTAGCGATTTCGTATGAATGTCCGCCGCCGCCAAGAGTTCCGTCAACATATATGCCATCGGGTTTAATATTCAATTCATCTACCGTCTCATATAAAAGAACTGACTTATGCTTAAACTCCATACTAATCTCCTTTCCGCCTGCTATATCAGCAATTAATTATATGGTGAATCCCAGACTGTCCATATTCTCTGCGACCTCGTCCATATTGTCATCATAATTGCTTATACTGTCATTCCAGCTTTCTTTACTCCATATCTCTATCCTGCTTCCAACACCTACAAATACTACATCCTTCTGTAACGAAGCAAACTCTCTTAATACAGATGGTATAAGAATTCTTCCCTGCTTGTCTAATTCGACATCTGCTGCTCCTGCAAGAAAGAATCTTGTAAATGTTCTGGCATTCTTATTAGTAAGAGGCAGTGTCTTAAGCTTCTCCTCGAATCTCTGCCACTCTTCATTAGTGTATACAAATAAACAGTTATCAAGTCCCTTAGTGATAATAAAATTATCCCCAAGGCTTTCGCGGAACTTCGCAGGAACGATTATTCTGCCTTTGGCATCTATTGTATGTCCATATTCGCCCATAAACATAGCAATCGTTCCTCCTTTCCCCCACTTGTAACCACTTGCTACCACTTTTCTCCACTTTGAGAACAATTCTATACTGATTTTGTGCAAAATACAAGTGTTTTCCACTAATTTATAAAATTTTTTTAAACTTTTGCACTATATTATGCCCGTAAAATATACAATCATATGTATATACACATAAAAATAGTAATTTTAACACTCACACCATCTGATTGTATGTAATTAGTTGAGCTTTAGGAAAAGATATGTTAAAATACAGGTTGCGTTACTGCGTATATTTACTAAACATAAATCTGCATATGATACACATTTATGTTGGAAATGAGGAGAATATATGAAACTTGGAATAGTTGGTCTTCCTAATGTTGGAAAGAGTACACTTTTTAATTCTTTAACTAAGGCTGGAGCAGAATCAGCCAATTATCCATTCTGTACAATAGATCCTAATGTAGGAATTGTTGCCGTACCAGATGAAAGACTTGATAAGCTTGCAGCACTTTATAATTCAGCAAAGATTACACCTGCCGTTATCGAATTCGTTGATATAGCTGGTCTTGTTAAGGGTGCTTCTAAAGGTGAAGGTCTTGGTAACCAGTTCCTTGCTAATATAAGAGAAGTTGATGCAATCGTTCACGTTGTCAGATGTTTTGAGGACTCTAATATTGTTCACGTTGATGGTTCTGTCAACCCTGTAAGAGATATTGAGACAATCAACCTTGAATTAATCTTTTCTGATATGGAAGTTCTTGAAAGACGTCTTGCTAAGCAGAAGCGTGCTTCCTACAATAATAAGGACATTGCTAAAGAATGTGACCTTATCGAAAGACTTCTTAAGTTCCTTGAGGCTGGTAATCTTGCCAAGAACTTTGAATGTGAAGATGAAGACGAAGAATCATTTATGAGAGAATACAATCTTCTTACAAGCAAACCTGTTATATTCGCTGCTAATGTATCAGAAGATGACCTTGCCGATGATGGTGCTAACAATGAATATGTACAGAGTGTACGTGAATATTCTAAAAAGGATAACTGCGAAGTATTCGTTATATGTGCACAGATTGAACAGGAAATCTCAGAACTTGATGATGATGAAAAGAAAATGTTCTTAGAGGACCTTGGAATTAGTTCTTCTGGTCTTGATAAGCTTATCGCTGCAAGCTACAGAATATTAGGTCTTATAAGTTACTTAACTGCTGGTGAGACAGAGACAAGAGCCTGGACAATAACTAACGGAACTAAAGCTCCTGGTGCTGCAGGTAAAATCCACAGCGATTTCGAGAGAGGCTTTATCAAAGCAGAAGTTGTCAACTATAAGGATTTACTTGACTGTGGCTCTTATACTAAAGCCAAGGAAAAAGGTCTTGTACGTATGGAAGGTAAAGACTATGTTGTTAAAGACGGCGATGTAATATTATTCCGTTTCAACGTATAATAATATTAGTACATTAATAATTATATATTTATAATAATATAAGTTCTACAAGTCAGATAATATAGGATTTGTTCCAACTTCTGAACTTCTGACAAAGAATTATATAAAAGATGGTGGCACGAATTAACGTGTCACCATCTTTTTATCTACAGGACATAATTTTAATATGTGCTCATTATCTCCTTAAATCTCTTAACATTAGCTCCTGCATCATTCTTAAACACAGCCGAACCTGCAACTATTACATTAGCTCCAGCTTCAAGCACTGATACGAGATTTTCTATATTAATTCCACCATCTATCTCAATATCTACGTTATAAAGACCTTTTTCTATAAGCTTTGCTTTAATCTGCTTAACCTTTTCTAATGACTCCGGTATGAACTTCTGTCCGCCAAAGCCAGGATGAACGCTCATAACAAGCACCATATCCACCAATGAAAGATAAGGCTCAATAGCCTTTACTGGTGTCTCTGGATTAAGTGTAATAGCTGCTTTGACACCACATTCCCGTATCTTTTCAATTGTGGCAACAACATCTTCGCACGCCTCAACGTGGACAGTTATTATATCCGCACCACATTTTACAAATTCTTCTATATAACGGATTGGTTCTTCGATCATAAGATGAACATCAAATACTCTGCTTGTACAGCTTCTTATTGATTTGATAACAGGCATACCATAGGAAATGCTTGGAACAAACCTGCCGTCCATGACATCAATATGTATATACTCTGCTCCTGCTTCATCAATTGCTTTAATATCTTTCTCAAGATTTTTAAAATCTGCTGATAATATTGAAGGTGATAATATAGTCATTATATTCCTCATTTCTGTGTAATTAATATTATTTAACCTATACAGCCAGCCCTGGCATATAGATAATCAATTATCGCTAATCTATAATTAATATTTCTTCTTGTTCTTTACCTCGTCATATATCTCTACATAACTTGTATAACGTCTTCTGCTTATTAATCCTGCCTCAACCGCTTCCTTAACCCTGCAGTCAGGCTCATTAATATGAACACAGCCATTAAATCTGCACTGCCCTTCATATTCACTGAATTCCTCAAAATAAAATCTTATCTGTTCCTTTTCAAGTTCTGGAATATTAAGAGATGTAAAGCCCGGCGTGTCGCATATATATGTAGCATCGCTCACATTAAATATCTCCGAATGTCTTGTTGTATGCCTTCCTCTTCCAATCCTGCTCACATCACCAGTTGCACTCACTTCCTGCGGAAGTATAAGATTGGTAAGTGACGACTTGCCAACACCCGAGGGTCCAGCTAATATTGTCGTCTTTTTCTCAAGCGTCTTAAGAACTATGTCTATTCCTTTATTATCATAAGTACTTATAAATATGACTTTACAGCCACATTTTTCATATATGTCAGAAAGCTCTTCTAATGTGTCATCTTCTGCCAGATCTATTTTGTTAAACACTACAACTGTAGGCACATTCTGATAATCCATCATCATTATAAATCTGTCCAAAAGATTATAATTAGGTTCTGGTGATTTTACAGCAAATATTACCATAGCCTGATCTATATTCGCAGAAGCTGGTCTTATAAGCTCATTCTTTCTTGGAAGTATCTGTATGATATTACCTGTCATCTTATCGTTATCTATTATATCTATAATAACATTATCCCCGACAAGCGGCTTTATCTTTTTATTCCTGAATATTCCTTTTGCCTTACATTCATATATACCACAGGATTCTATATGGACATAATAAAATCCTGCAATTCCCTTTATTATCTTTCCCTGCATAAGACTTCCTATACTCTAATTGCTTGTATTGCCCGTTCCTGTATTAGAACTGCCATTGCCACTTGATGTATTGCTTCCACTGCTATTGCCCGATGTGTTAGAACCACTATTATTGCCGTTACTGTTGTTATTGCTGTTACTATTACTGCTGCCTGAACCTGATGCTGTAGTAGAAGTTGTTGAGCTTGTATAGTGGCTTACATATATAGTTATCGTTGTTCCAGACTCTACAGTGTCACCACCAGAGTAAGGTGTCTGTGAAGTAACAGTACCATATGATGCCTTAGATGAAGTCTCATATTTTACTGATACCTTAAGCCCGGCTGCCTCGATAGACTGATTGGCAAGGCTTTCTGTCATTCCTATTACATTAGGAACTGTGGCTTTAGTTACCTGCTTTCCACGGCTTACTTCTATTGTAACTGTTGTACCTTCTGTTACTGTTCCAGATGGGCTGTATTTAACAACCTTTCCGGCTTCTACTGTACTGCTGTATACATAATCAACAGAGACGACAAGATTAACATTTTCAATAAGCTCTTTTGCTTCTTCTTCTGTCTTACCCTTTACATTAGGAACTGTGACGTTCTTAGTTTCCCTGCCACTGCTTATTGTAAGAACAATCTGTGAGTTCTTCTCAACCTTAGAACCACCTACATTGCCCTGGTTTATTACACTGTTCTCTGCAACTGTATCTGAACTCTGTGTCACGGCTTTATAGCCAAGACCAACTTTATTAAGTGCACTTATTGCATCGTCCTTAGTCATTCCAACTACATATGGTACTGTAACCATATCTGATGCCTTTGAATTGCCAGACACAGCAGTTGTAACCTGATTAGAAGCCTGACTGTTATTGTTAGATGAACTCTTGCCACTTCCTATAAGCTTTACAACAACAAATATTGTGATAATAAGAATTATAACTGCAATTCCTATACCGATACATTTCATAATAAGCTCTAACTTATCATTACTCTCATCATCAATATCGTTATCATCTTCTTCCTCATCTATATTATCATCAATATCTGCAAATGTATCCTCACCTAATAAGCCGTCATCTTCTTCCTGCTCATCTATATCCTCATCATCTGAATCAGTCTGTGCATAGTTATCATTAACTGATGTATCGTACATAGGAGCAAGCTTTACAAAATCGTCCTCCGGCATAACAAGTGACTTCTTTAAATCTACTATAAGGTCATAGGCAGACTGATAACGCCTGTCTGTCTTCTTCTGTGTACATTTAAGAACTATCTTATCAACACTTACTGGTATTCCCTCAACAAGCTGAGATGGTGCTGGTATTGTATCCTGAATATGCTGTACAGCTACTGATACTGCTGTATCTCCGTCAAATGGAACTGTTCCAGTGAGCATTTCAAATAATGTAATACCAAGTGAATATATATCACTTCTCTCATCCGAATAGCCGCCTCTTGCCTGTTCTGGTGATATATAATGTACAGACCCCATAGAAGCTGATGTATTAATTGTTGCTGTTGAAGCTACCTTGGCAATACCGAAATCAGTAACCTTAACCTTGCCCTCTTTAGATATAATTATATTCTGTGGCTTAATATCCCTATGGACAATATTATGTTTATGAGCTGCATCCATACCATTAGCTACCTGTATAGCAATGCTTACAGCCTCTTTATATGGAAGTTTGCCTCTCTTTTCAATATACTTCTTAAGGGTAACTCCCTCAACAAGTTCCATAACTATGTAATATATGCCATTCTCAACACCGACATCATACACATTTACAACATTAGGATTAGTAAGTCCGGCAGCTGACTGGGCCTCAGCCCAGAATTTGCTTACAAATGTCTTATCCTGGCTAAATTCTGACTTCATAACTTTAATTGCAACATATCTGTTAAGCTTGTGGCATTTGGCTTTGTATACATCTGCCATTCCGCCTGTACCAATCTGTTCAATTATCTCATATCTGTCAGCTAAAAACATTCCTTCTCTTAACATCATTAAATTACCTCTCTGCCTATGGTTCAATTAAAATCACTGATATGTTATCTCTGCCACCATTATCATTGGCCCTGCTTACAAGCCTTTCTGCGGCTTCCCTGATATCGTGGCTGCTCTTTATTATATGAAATATCTCCTGGTCTTCTAACATATTAGTCAATCCATCAGAACACATAAGTATCATATCTTCCTTTTTAAGATCAACTGAAAACATCTCGGCTTCGACGGTGTCATAGCCACCTATTGCCCTTGTGATAACATTCTTTTTCTCATGGGTTCTTGCAGCTTTTCTGTCAATTTCGCCCCGCTGTACCATTTCTTCCACCCACGAATGGTCTCTTGTAATCTGGATTATATCTTCTCCGATTACATACAATCTGCTGTCACCCACATTGGCTACTCTTAAAGTATTGTCAAATATGCTGGCTACCACTAATGTAGTTCCCATTCCATTATATTCTTCCGACTCGCCTGCCTTTCTAAGAAGCAGTGTGTTGACAAGCTTAATGTTATTATCTATTGTTGCTAAAGGATCTTTGCCTTCTGACTCTTTTAATAATTCAACAAGCGTTTCAACTGTATATCTTGACGCTGTGTCACCAGCTTTATGTCCTCCCATACCGTCTGCCACAATAAACAGATTAGGCAGACACCCTATATCATCAAGCTTTGCATAGACATAGTCCTGATTGACATTTCTTTCAATTCCTACATCTGTTGTTGCAAATGCGTTCATTTCATTCTCCATCCATTCTTTAATGTATCAGTTTTACTATTAATGAATAGTATCCCATATCAATATATATTATCATACCAGCTATAAAAATGCGACATATTTCAGCCACTTTTTATGCAGCTGGCTCTATATGGCAGAATTCTCATCTATATGATTCTGTCTCAACTGTCCACAGGCACCGTCTATATCGCGCCCCATCTCACGTCTGACAGTCGCATTAATTCCTTTTCTTTCAAGCATATCCCTAAAATTCTTTATAGAATTCTTCTCTGACTGCTCATAATCTCTTTCCTTAATCGGATTAACCGGTATCAGATTAATATGACAGTTAAGCCCTTTTACAAGCTCTATAAGCTCATTGGCACATTCTTTAGTATCATTAACGCCCTTAACCAGACTATATTCAAATGATATTCTTCGTCCTGTCTTATCAAGATAATACCTGCACGCATCCATAATCTCTGCTATGCTGTATTTATTAGCAATAGGCATCATAGTCTTTCTTAACTCATCATTAGGTGCGTGAAGCGATATTGCAAGTGTTATCTGTAACTTAAGATCTGCCAGTTCTTTTATCTTAGGCACAATTCCACAGGTTGATACTGTTATATTTCTCTGGCTTATATTAAGTCCTCTTTCACTGTTAAGCAGTTCTATGAATTTAATAACATTATCGTAATTATCCATAGGCTCACCAGAACCCATTATAACAACATTGCTTACTCTCTCATTAGTATCCCTGCTTATTCTGTATATCTGGTCAAGCATTTCTGATGGTGAAAGATTTCTTACACATCCATTAAGAGTTGATGCGCAGAAACGACAGCCCATTTTGCAGCCGACCTGTGATGAAATACATACCGAATTGCCGTGATGATACTTCATAAATACACTTTCTATAAGATTGCCGTCATAAAGCTCAAAAAGGTACTTTCTAGTGCCGTCTATCCTTGACTCCTGCATTTTTACAATCTTAAGACTTGTATACAAGGTATCTTCCTTTAAAGTATCCTTAAGCTTATCGGAAATATTGGTCATCTCATCATAACTTTCTGCCAGTTTCTCGTGCATCCACGAATATAACTGGGCAGCTCTGAATTTCTTTTCATTAATACTCTCGACATATTGTACAAGTTCATTGTAATTCAATGATTTTATATCAGTCTTATGCGGCATAGCCATACTCCATTCCATTTATCTGTTATTTCTTAAATATATTTACATTCCCCTGTTTAATTCTTAATAAGACGAGCGACAAAGAAACCGTCCATTCCTGAATTATTGGCAGGAAGCAGCTGATGATACTCTCCGTCTTTCGTAAAGCCTAATTCTTTACATATCCAGTCGGCATTATCCTCATTTTCTGCCCTGTTAATTGTACAAGTGCTATACATTAACACTCCACCACTCTTAACATAGCGTGATACAACCTTTAAAATATCTCTTTGAAGATCTACAAGTGACTGCAATTTTTCAGGCGAAGCATTATATTTTATATCCGGCTTTCTTCCTATTATCCCAAGACCTGAACAAGGAAGGTCAGCTATAACAATATCAGCTTTATTAATCAGACTTTCATCACAATCAAGTGCATCATATACCTGTGTCTGTATATTAGTGATATTAAGCCTCTTAATATTCTCATCAATAAGTGCAACCTTGTAATCTGACAAATCTCTGGCGATTACCCTGCCGCAATCCCCCTGTTCTGACATCTTAAGTGCGGCATTAATTGACTTTCCGCCCGGTGCACCGCATACGTCAACTATTGTATCTCCCGCTTTTGGTGCTGTGTATTCACCTGCAAGCATTGAGCTGATATCCTGAATCTGATACATACCATCCTGAAAGCTTTTAAGCCCTGCGATATAATCATAATCGGATATCTCATACGCATATGGTATATTCTCTACTTCTTTTACTGTCACATTCTCACGCTGAAGAAGTTCTTTAATCTGTTCCCTGGAAGCCTTTGATGTATTACATCTTATATATGTCTTCTTCTCACACTTCATACCCTCAAGCACGGATTTAACAGTATCTATTGACATCTGCCCTGACCACAGCTCAATTATCCACATTGGCATAGAATACTTAACAGACAGATATTCATATGGACTTTTATTATAATCTGGATATTCAATATTGTCTTTATTGCGTGATATATTTCTTAACACACCATTAACAAAACCCTTAAGCCCCGCAAATCCCCTCTTTACAGCAAGCTTGACAGCCTCATTACAAGCTGCACTATCAGGCACATTATCCATATATATTATCTGATATACACCCATTCTTACAATTCTTCTTATAACAGGCTTCATCTTCTTAACTGGTGTCTTTGAATACTTGTTAATAATATAATCTAATTCTATCTGGCTCTCTATAATGCCTAAAGACAGCTTATTGATAAATGATCTTTTACTCTTATCAAGATACTGGTACTTTAAAAGTGCATTGTTGATTATTATATGTGAAAATTCATTGTTACTCTCTATTTCTTCCAAAATATCGAGTACAACCGCTCTTAAATTAACTTCCATACAGATTATTCTCCATTATAATATAACTAATTACCCTAATGCAGTCCCTTCTTCAACGTGGCTTCCAAGAAGAAAGGCATCTGTTGACATTCTCTTCTTACCCTCAAGCTGAAGTTCATTAACCTTAAGATAATCTTTTCCGCATTTTATAATAAATGTCTTCTTATCTACATAACATACTGTTCCAGCTTCACATTCCTTTGAAACATTATTGTTATTTATAATATCATCACTGTCATTCACAACATCTGCATCCCATATTTTTAACATTTTGCCATTAAGATGTGTAAATGCACTTGGCCAGGGATTAAGTCCTCTTATAAGGCACTCAATCTGTCTGGCACTCTTAGTAAAATCAAGCTCTCCCATTGACTTTTTAAGCATTTTGACATATGAGCTTTCAGCTTCGTTCTGCTTTTCTGGTATAATGCTTCCAGTCTCAAGTCCTTCAAGTGTCTTAATAAGAAGCTTAGCACCAACTATGCTTAATCTGTCAAAAAGGCTTCCGCCTGTCTCTTTCTTATCAAGTTTAACCTTATCTACCAAAAGAATATCTCCTGTATCAAGCCCCTCATCCATCTTCATAGTCGTAACACCGGAATACTCACATCCGTCTATTACTGCCCACTGGATTGGAGAGGCACCCCTGTACTTAGGAAGCAGTGAAGCGTGTACATTAATACATCCAAGACGTGGCATATCAATAATACTCTTAGGCAATAGCTGTCCAAATGCAACAACAACAAACACATCAGCATTATATTTTCTTAATTCTTCAACAAATGCTTCATCTCTTGCTCTTTCTGGCTGAAGAACCTGTATATTATTCTTAACAGCTTCTTCCTTAACAGGTGAAAATACAAGCTCCTTGCTTCTTCCCTTTGGCTTGTCCGGCTGTGTCACAACAGCCACTACATCATACTGGTTATCAATAAGTTCCTTTAACGTCCCAACTGCAAAGTCAGGAGTTCCCATAAATACAACCTTCAATATTAATCTTCCTCCGTTTCAGTTTCCATAAGTGGACCTTCTGCCTTATCAACATACATTACTCCGTCAAGATGATCAATCTCGTGTAAAAGACATCTTGCAAGAAGTTCTTCACCCTCAACGATAATCTCTTCCATATCTTCATTAAGTGCCTTAACCTTGGCATAAGATGGTCTTGTCACGATACCAACCTTACCCGGAACACTAAGACAGCCCTCCTGTCCTGTCTGTGAACCACTTGTCTCAAGAACTACAGGGTTAATAAGCACTATTGGATCATCACCACAGTCAATTACTACTAATCTCTTTCTTATTCCTACCTGTGGAGCTGCAAGTCCAACTCCATTAGCCTCATACATTGTTTCAAACATATCATCAATAAGTTCCTGTATTCTAGGTGTCATCTCAGTTATTTCTTTTGCTTCTTTTCTTAATATCTCATCACCTAATGTTCTTATATTTCTGATTGCCATAACTTCCTCCATAATCAAATAACATATGCGTATGTTTAATTAACATCATATGCAATGTTAATATTCTTGTAATCTGAACTGCCATTAATATTATTATCCAGCATATCCATAATTAGTTCAAGTGCTTTAAAGCTTGAACTTCTTAAATATATCTGCTTCGTGTATATATCTTTAATCTTGTATATAGAAGCATTTGATGGACCAAGTACTATAATCTTGTCATCTTTAACAGTATTGTTATCCTGAATATACTGCTGTATCAAAGCTTTAATATTTCCTGCACGCTCTGATAACAGCTTCTCATTAATACTGCTTATGTTAATCTTTACCATATTATTAACAGGTGGATATGAAAGCAGCTTCCTGTAAGACATTTCCTGCTCATAAAAACTCTTATAATTCTGCTCCGCCGCACATAACAAGCCATAATTATCAGGTGAATATGTCTGTATTACAACTTCACCCTTTCTTTCTCCTCGTCCAGCTCTTCCTGCCGCCTGTGTTATAAGCTGGAATGTACGCTCAACAGCCTTATAATCACTTGCATACAAGGATATATCTGCCGCCACGACTCCGACAAGAGTAACCTTTGGGAAATCGTGTCCCTTTACTATCATCTGCGTGCCTATAAGTATATCTGCCTGTTCTGTCGCAAATGCACTTAATATATTCTCGTGTCCGCCTTTGCCTTTGGTTGTATCCATATCCATTCTTAATACCCTTGCCGCAGGAAACATCTTCTTAACTGCATCCTCTACAGCCTCTGTTCCTGCCTTAAAGCCAAGGATATACTTAGAACCACATTCAGGGCATAATGATACATTATGAGTCTCGTATCCACAATAATGACATACAAGCTTTCCATTCCTGTGAAGTGTCATAGATACATCACAATGCGGACATTTCATAACATAGCCGCACGACCTGCACGAAACAAATCCGGCAGTTCCCCTTTTATTAAGAAACAGCATTATCTGTTCGTGTTTATTAAGCCTGTCACTGATAAGCTCATACAGCTTTCTTGAAAATATTGTCCTGTTACCTGTCTTTAACTCCTGTCTCATATCAGCTATATATACCTGTGGCAGGCTTGCCTCTCCTGCCCTGTTATTAAGCTCTATAAGCTTATACTCGCCTGCTTCTGCCCTGTAATAGCTGTCAATTGATGGTGTTGCAGAGCCTAGTATAACAGAAGCTCCCGCCTCCTTTGCAATATGTATTGCAAGGTCTTTGGCGTGATATCTTGGGACTTGCTCTGATATATACGCACCCTCGTGTTCCTCATCTATAACAATAAGTCCAAGATTAGGAAACTGTGTAAACAATGCCGATCTTGGACCTATCATAATACTTATTTCACCTTTAAGTGCTCTTACGAACTGGTCATATCTCTCACCTTTTGACATTCTTGAATTAATAATAGACACTTTATCCCCAAATCTGTGATAAAATCTCTGAACAGTCTGAAATGTAAGTGCTATCTCAGGTATAAGCATTATAACCTGCCGTCCGGAATTAATAGTATGTTCAATAACATCAAGATACACTTCTGTCTTTCCGCTTCCGGTTACTCCTCGTATAAGATATGTATTGAACGCTCTATTATCATAATCCTCCACTATTGTATCAACGGCTCTTTGCTGTTCCTCGTTAAGCACAACCTTTTTATTAAAAATGTGCTTATCAGACACAGGATTTCTATAGTAACTTTCAACCTTGACATTTATAATTCCGTCTGCTTCAAGTGCCTTTACTGTTGCTGGCGAAATATTAAGCTTGTCTTTTACTATCTCCATATCAATAACAGGTTCATCAATAAGTGCACACATAAGCCTGTACTTAGCTTTCGCTTTTTTCTCATATATGCTTATAAGTTCTTGTGCCTTTTTAGTATCAACCAAAAGGCAGACAGACTTTTTCTGCTTATGTCCGACCTCGTCCTTAACAGGAATAACCGTCTTTAATGCCTGATTCATAGTACAGCCATAATGCCGTTTCAGCCACGCTGCAAGCTTTATCATACTTTTAGCGACATTTACTTTTCCTGTAACAACACTGTCAATGCTCTTTATCTTATCAACAGGATATGATGGCTTATCAGTTAAACCAATTACATATCCTGTTATAATTCTGTTACCTTTTCCAAAAGGCACTCTTACAGATGTTCCGATATCAACACTACCATCCATATCATCAGGCACAGCATATTGGAATGTCTTATCAAGCTGTTCGTGTGAAATATCTATTATTATATCAGCGTACATTTTTCTCCTTTAATTCTTCAAGAACTTCTGATATAAGAACACGTTCGTCCATAGGATATTTAACGCCTTTTATCTCCTGATAATCTTCGTGTCCCTTACCTGCAAGCACGATAATATCTCCAGGTTCACCATTCTCAATAGCATATTTAATAGCTTCTTTTCTGTCTGCAATATCAATATGCTTACCTGTAGTCCTGTTAATTCCAGTCTTAATATCTTCCATAATAGCAAGAGGCTCTTCAAATCTTGGATTATCAGATGTTATAATCGTAAGGTCTGCTAATCTTCCAGACACTTCACCCATCTCAAATCTTCTCTCTTTAGAGCGGTTGCCACCACAGCCAAACAGGCATACAAGTCTATGTGGATTGTACTCTTTAAGTGTCTTTAAAATACTCTCTAAGGACATCGCATTATGAGCATAATCAATCATAAGAGTAAACTTATCAGATACTGGAACAAGCTCTATTCTTCCTTTAACCTTTACATCTTTCAATACATTTTCAACAATAGCATTATCCACATTAAAATGTCTTGTAACAGCTATTGCACACAATGAATTATATACTGAGAACATTCCCGGAAGTGAAAGTTCCACATCCATATTGACAAGACCACTACACTTATAAGTAAGACCTATCTTTCCTCTCTCATGGAACAACTTGATATCACTTGCCTTTATGTCTGCATCTTCTGATATGCCATACTTCTCAACACTGCATACAGAGTCTCTTAATATATCAGCTGTATGCTTATCATCTGCATTGACTATTCCTGTCTTGCACTGCTTAAAAAGCTTAGCCTTACATTCAAGGTACTCCTCAAATGAAGCGTGCTCATTAGGACCGATATGATCAGGCTCAAGATTAGTAAATACTCCGATGTCAAATACAATACCTGCAGTTCTGTCAAGCTTTAAGCCCTGTGAGGATACCTCCATAACTACTGCCTTACATCCCTCATCAACCATTTTCCTGAAGGTTTTATGAATCTGTATTGACTCAGGTGTTGTATTGCAGGACGGAACAGCCTCATCTCCTATAACTGTCTCGATAGTTCCGATAAGACCTGTCTTTATTCCACACGCACAAAGAACATTCTTTATCATATAAGTTGTAGTTGTCTTACCCTTAGTTCCTGTAATTCCAATTGTAAACAACTTCTTATCAGGATTGCCGTAAAATGCTGCTGACATAAGTGCAAGGGCAAGTCTTGTATTATCACATTCTATAACTGCTGCCGGTATCTTCTCTGTATTATACTGTGATCCCTTCTGTACAACTATTACAGCCGCCTTATCCTTAACCTGCTCTATATATTTATGTCCATCGCTTACCGAACCAACTATGCAGACAAAGATACCTCCGTCTGTTACTTTTCTTGAGTCAGAAGCAATACCTGTAACAGTTGTATTAATATCACCATTAACAACTGTATATTCAAAATGTTCTACTTCATTAGCTCTGCATATATCCAAAATATCTTTTAACTGCATAACTGCTCCTTTCTTTTCAAGACACCTAGAATAATCCTGTTATCTTCTCATTCTCTTCATCATAATCAATGCCTTCTGCCGCTGGCACTTTAGGAAGTCCTGGCATAGTAAGAACTTTTCCTGTAAGTGCTACAACAAAGCCTGCACCAGCATCAACATACACTTCTCTAATATTAATTGTAAAACCTTCTGGTCTTCCTAACTTAGATGCATCATCAGACAAAGAATACTGTGTCTTAGCCATACATACAGGAAGATTTCCAAAGCCCATCTGTGTAATATGGTCAAGTTCCTTCTTAGCCTTAGAATCATATGTAACACCATCTGCTCCATATATTTCTTTAGCTATTGTCATAATCTTATCCTCTAATGGAAGTTCATCTTCATATAAAGGCTTAAAATTGCTCTTCTTATCAAATGAAGCAAGCACCTTATCTGCAAGTTCTATTCCGCCTGCTCCGCCGTCTGCCCATACATTAGATAATGCAAATTCACAGCCTAATTCTTCACAGTGCTTCTTTATGAATTCATATTCTTCCTCTGTATCTGTCACAAATGAGTTGAGTGTAACAACTACAGGTACACCATACTTGTGAATATTCTCAATATGTTTATCAAGGTTTACTATACCATTCTTTAAAGCTTCCATATCTGGCTTTGATAATTCCTGCTTAGGAACTCCACCATTGTATTTTAATGCCTTAACAGTAGCTACAATAACAACTGCATCAGGCTTAAGTCCAGCCTTTCTGCACTTAATATCAAAGAACTTCTCAGCTCCAAGATCTGCACCGAAACCAGCCTCAGTAACAGCAATATCTGCCAGCTTTAAAGCAAGCTTTGTTGCTCTTACAGAATTACATCCGTGTGCAATATTGGCAAATGGTCCACCGTGTACAAGCACAGGTGTATTCTCTAGTGTCTGAATCATATTAGGCTTTATTGCATCTTTTAATAAAGCTGCCATAGCTCCTGTTGCCTTTAAATCCTTGGCTGTAACAGGATCTCCTGCATAATTATATGCAACAATTATCTTGTCAATTCTTTCCTTTAAATCTTTCATATCCTCAGCAAGACAGAGTATAGCCATAATCTCTGAGGCTACTGTAATTATAAAATGATCTTCTCTTGTAACACCATTAGGCTTGTCACCAAGTCCGATTACGATATTCCTAAGAGTTCTATCATTCATATCCATACATCTCTTCCATACAATCCTCTTAGTATCTATTCCAAGAGCATTACCCTGATGTATATGATTATCAAGCATTGCTGCAAGAAGGTTGTTAGCTGATGTTATCGCGTGGAAATCACCAGTAAAATGCAAATTAAGATCTTCCATAGGAACAGCCTGTGCGTATCCGCCGCCGGCAGCTCCTCCCTTTATGCCAAAGCAAGGTCCTAATGATGGTTCTCTTAATGCAGCAATTGCACTTATTCCTTTCTGGTTAAGTGCTTCTGTGAGTCCAAGACTTATTGTAGTCTTTCCCTCACCTGCCGGAGTTGGATTGATAGCTGTAATAAGAACAAGCTTTCCATCTTCGTTATTCTCTACTCTGTGGATAAGCTCATCTGATAACTTAGCCTTATACTTTCCATACATTTCAAGTTCGTCTTCTGTTACTCCAACCTTTGCCGCAACATCTTTAATATTCTCTAAATGTGCTTCCTGTGCTATCTGAATATCGCTCTTAATTTCCATAATTTCATCCTTTCCCGCAGCGTAATTATAATGACAGGACTAATGCCCTGACTATGATACTTATGCTACTACATATATCATATATAATCTATTTTGTACATATATTCATTATATATTTTTAATAAATTCTTCAAATTCCTCTGCTGTCATAAGCACCTTCCTTGGCTTAGTGCCAATCTCTGGTCCTACAACACCGGCATCTGCTAACTGGTCCATTATTCGTCCTGCCCTGTTGAAGCCAATCTTAAACTGTCTTTGTAACATTCCAATTGAACCTCTCTCTTTCTCAATAACAAAACGTCCTGCATCTGCAAATAATGAATCTCTGTCATCCTGCTGTTCTGCTGCCTGTCCACCGGCTTTTGAAGCTATGGCAGTCTCCGTTATGCTCTCATCGTAATTAACCTCGCCTGACATATTATCTTTAAGGAACTGAACAACCTTTGACACTTCTTCATCTGACACAAATGCTCCCTGAACTCTGATTGGCTTAGGTATATTAGATGGGAAGTATAACATATCGCCTTTACCTAACAGCTTTTCTGCACCATTCATATCAAGTATAGTTCTTGAGTCAACACCCGATGACACGGAAAATGCTATTCTTGACGGTACATTTGCCTTAATAAGTCCAGTTATTACATTAACCGATGGACGCTGTGTTGCTATAACCATATGGATACCTGCCGCTCTTGCAAGCTGTGCAAGCCTGCATATTGCATCTTCGACCTCTCCTGGTGCTACCATCATAAGATCTGCAAGCTCATCAATAATTATAACTATCTCTGGCAGCTTTTCAACAGGAATTTCACCTTCTTTGAATTCCATCTTTGCAGCTATGTCATTATAGCCCTTAAGATTACGTGCACCAACACCTGCAAACTTCTTATATCTTGTATTCATCTCATTGACTGCCCAGTTAAGAGCACCTGCCGCCTTCTTAGGCTCTGTCACAACCGGAAGCAGCAAATGTGGTATTCCATTATATATGCTTAACTCAACAACCTTAGGGTCAACCATAATAAGCTTTACTTCATCAGGGCGTGCCTTATATAAAATACTCATTATAATTGTGTTAATACATACTGATTTACCTGAACCAGTAGCTCCTGCAATAAGAAGGTGAGGCATTCTTGCTATATCTGCAACAATGGTCTTTCCTGCTATATCCTTACCTGCTGCAAATGCAATCTTTGACGAAGTATTCTTAAATGTATCAGTTTCTATTAGCTCTCTTAAGAATACACTGCCTGCCTCTTTATTAGGAACTTCTATTCCTATGGCTGATTTGCCTGGAATAGGTGCTTCTATTCTTATATCTGCTGCCGCAAGGCTTAACTTAATATCATCTGCTAAAGATACTATCCTGCTTACCTTAACACCAAGCTCAGGCTTTAATTCGTATCTTGTTACTGATGGTCCGCAGCTTATATCTGTAATATCGACCTTAACACCAAAGTTCTGCAATGTCTGCTTTAATGTGATTGCTGTATCCCTGTTCTCACGCTCAAGATTAGAAGCTTTCGAATTAGTATTGCGGTTAAGCAGGCTGACTGGCGGGAACTTATACTGCTTAGAACTTTCAGCCGATGAATCAGCTGTATTTTCTTTAACCTGCATATCCTCTGTCTCAGATGGATTAGACACATCTGACGTATTATCCGTATCTGATGTATTAGTCATATCTGATACATTAGCCATACCTGATATATTAGCCACACCTGATATATCAGTCATATCTGTTACATTAGCCATACCTGATATATCAGTCATATCTGATACATCTTCTGACATATTATCATCTTTATCAGGTATGTCATATGACTCGTCCAAATCAACCATCTCGTCCCGATGTTCGCTTTCATTTTCTTCTGATGCACTATCTGTATGCAGCTCCCATACTGGCTCTCTGCTTATACGAGGCATAGGTGTAATCAACGGATCATATATATCATCACTATACATATCATCTTCATTATCCACGGCCTCTATCTCTGTTATATCTATATCTGAACCTTCATTCCTGTTATCATCATATATTGTAAGGTCATTAGTAACACCCCTAACAACATTATTCATACGTGCATTAGCAGAGGCTTCTTCTCTTGCTTCTTTCTGTGCCATTCTTACACGATTGGAATGTTCCTTATATTCTGAATAATCTTTTCTTGCCTCACTTACTATCCTCTCTCCGCTATTACGGATACCTTTGATAAATGATTTCTCTGTAATAACAATTATACAGATAATAGCAAGAATTATAAGTATAACTAAAGAACCTGCCATACCCAGTGGATTTAACATCTTACATAATATCCCTCCAAACAGGCCGCCTCCAGTCTTATACTCTGAACAATATGTAAAATATGTACCAACCGGCTCTTTTATATCCGGCACATTAGTAACTCTCTGCCACAAAGCTGCCGCAATAACCGACAATACATATGCCATAGCTGCTTTAATCTTCATAACTCCGATAATATCTTTATTGGCAAGCATAAACATAATACTTACAGCTATAATTACCGGAACTATATAAGCAGCAATTCCAAATAGTCCAAACATAAACCATTTAATTGAACGCCCAACAATTCCTGCCATATTAAAATTACTGAGCAGGAGGATAATTGTACACGCTAAAGCTATTAAAAGAACTATCTCATCCCTTAGCTGGTTATTCACCTGCGATGAATTGCTTCCTGTATTCCTTGAAGATGAGCTTCTGGAACCAGAACTCCTTGTATTAGAGCTTTTCGTGCCATTTCCTTTGGAATTAGAGCTTTTCTTAGTTGTATTGCTATTTCCTGAATATGAAGTTTTACCTGATTTGCTGTTAGACGTTGTCTTTCTTTTGGTACTGCTGGTCTTCTTGCCTGTACTCTTACTTCTGCCTGAAGCCATATATCTAACTCCTCCATATACTACTATTAAAATTAGGTAGTGACAACTTGTGTATACACACTTACATTGTATACATATGCTATCAACACCTGACTAATACTAATATATGGGGATGCCACATTCGTGACAACCCCATCCTAAGCATTAATAATTAATCTTCATCATCACTTGCAGCTTCTGCAAATCCCTGACGTTTTCTTGCCATCTCATCGCTCTCAAGATACTCATCGTAAGTTGTAATCTTATCAATAAGCTGCCCTGATGGAACGATTTCCATAATTCTGTTAGCTGTAGTCTGAATGAACTGATGATCGTGTGATGTGAAAAGTGCCACACCTGGGAACTTAATCAGTCCATTATTAAGTGCTGTAATAGACTCCATATCAAGGTGGTTAGTAGGGTCATCAAATATAAGTACATTAGAACCCATAATCATCATCTTGGATATAAGACATCTAACCTTCTCTCCACCGGAAAGTACCTTAACCTTCTTAACACCATCATCCCCAGCAAATAACATACGTCCAAGGAAACCTCTTACATATGTAGGATCTGGATCTGGTGAATACTGTGTAAGCCATTCAACAATTGTATCCTCTCTGTTGAACTCTGCCGCACTATCCTTAGGGAAATATGCCTGTGAAGTTGTTACACCCCATTTGTATGAACCCTCATCTGGCTCCATATTACCTGTAAGAATATTAAATAAAGTTGTAGTTGCTAATTCATTAGAACCAACAAATGCAATCTTGTCATCTTTATTAACAATAAATGATATATTATCAAGCACCTTAACACCATCAATTGTCTTAGAAATACCTTCAACCTGAAGTACTTCATTACCAATCTCTCTTGCTGGTCTGAAATCTATATAAGGATACTTTCTGCTTGATGGTCTGATTTCATCAAGTTCAATCTTCTCTAATGCTCTCTTTCTTGAAGTAGCCTGCTTAGACTTAGACGCATTAGCTGAGAATCTCTGAATAAAATCCTGAAGTTCCTTAATCTTTTCTTCCTTCTTCTTATTAGCTTCCTTCATCTGCTTAATAATAAGCTGGCTTGATTCATACCAGAAATCATAGTTACCAGCATAAAGCTGAATTTTGGCATAATCAATATCTGCAATCTGTGTACATACCTTATTAAGGAAATATCTGTCGTGTGATACAACGATAACAGTATTATCAAAATTAATAAGGAATTCTTCAAGCCACGCAATAGCATCAAGATCAAGGTGGTTAGTAGGCTCATCTAATAAAAGAATATCAGGATTACCAAATAAAGCCTTAGCAAGAAGAACCTTAACCTTCTCACTACCATTAAGTTCTGACATAAGCTTATAATGAAGATCTGTAGTAATTCCAAGCCCGTTAAGAAGCTGTGCAGCATCTGATTCTGCTTCCCAGCCATTCATATCAGCGAACTCTGCTTCAAGCTCACTTGCCTTATTACCATCTTCCTCTGTGAAATCTTCTTTAGCATATATTGCTTCTTTTTCTTTCATTATTTCATAAAGGCGTGTGTTACCCATAATAACAGTATCTAATACAGTGTACTCATCATACTTGAAGTGGTCCTGTTCAAGGAATGATAATCTCTGACCTGGTGTAATAGATACATCTCCCTTACTTGGTTCAATCTGACCAGTAAGTATTTTTAAAAATGTTGACTTACCTGCACCATTAGCACCGATAAGACCATAGCAGTTACCTTCTGTAAACTTAATATTTACATCTTCAAAAAGGGCCTTTTTACCTATACGAAGTGTTACATTGTTTGCACTAATCATTAATCATAACCTCCAGTAATGTTAAACATTACAATTATAGATGGAATTGGGATTAATTGCAAGTATTCTGATTGAATATATCATTGACAACATTACACACAATATCATCAGCAAGCTGATACATCTTACAATTCATCTCATAATTGTCCTCGCACTCCTCACAATCACATATAACACTTTCAAGCCAGCCACCTCTTTTGGGCAAATTCTTAATCTTAATATGGTTGTTGACTACATATAATTTAATCTTCCCCTGTTCTGATAATTTCTTAACAAGCTCCAGATAATATACTCCTTTAATGTCATTAAGCATTTCATATGATATAAATAACACAACATACCTGTGCTTAATAAACAGTTCATTATTCTTTCTTGTATTCATCTGCCACAGCAGATTATTAACCCTCCCTTCCTCAAATACATTCAATACATTAATACCCTTAAATTCTAAATGTTCCATCAGACTATCCATATCTGAATTCTTCTTTTGCATCCCCATTAAAAGCAAAACAACACCTCCTGATAATTATTATAACCATATTCTACCACATAATTATATATATTATCGAGAGATGTTGTAATTCATCAAATATATGTTGTAATTGAACCACTTATTGTTGTGCAGGTTCCATTATATGTCACCCAGTTAAGCTGTTATTGTAGTTCCTGCCTTTCCGTCTAAGCCTTCTTTAGCCTGCTCAAGATTAGCAATAACTGCCTTTCTGTCTGAATCAGCTGCAACAAATCTAATTGATGCATCTACCTTAGGGAATGTTGTCTTAGCTGGGAAATGTCCAGCTTTAATATACTGGTGAAGATCTGCTGCTGATACATTGTCAAATACCTTCTCGTCAGCTGTTCCCTTGCCAATTGTTAGCTTATCATAAGCTGTAAGGAATAATAATGTATCTGCTCCGACAAGTTCTGCAAGCTTAGCTGCTGTGTAATCCTTCTCTATAATAGCTGATGCACCCTTAAGGTGTGAACCTTGCTGTAATACTGGAATTCCACCACCACCGGCAGCAATAACAATCTGATCTGCATCAAGAAGTGCCTTAACAGCATCAATCTCATATATATCAATAGGCATTGGAGCTGCAATTATTCTTCTGAACCTGCCTGGTTCTTCTTCAACTACATAGTTACCCTTTTCTTCCTCTGCTTCAGCTTCTTCCTTAGTCATATATCTTCCGATTATCTTAGAAGGCTCAGAAAATGCTATATCAAAAGGATCAACTCTTACCTGAGTTATAATTGTTGAAACTGTCTTATAGATACCTCTGTTAAGAAGCTCCTCCCTGATTGCATTCTGTAAATCATAACCTATATAGCCTTCACTCATAGCACCACATACTGACATAGGAGCAACAGTCCTGTCTTCTGGCTCGAGTCTTGCAAATTCTGTCATAGCTGTCTGAATCATACCAACCTGAGGACCATTGCTGTGTGTAATTACTATCTGATACTTAGCTTCTACTAAATCTGCAATAGCCTTAGCTGCTTTCTTAACATTTGCCTGCTGTTCTGGGAATGTTTCTCCGAAAGCATTTCTTCCTAATGCAACAACAATTCTTTTCTTGTCCATAACGCAACCTCTCACTTTTCACGAATATTATACATATTATCAATGCCTTTAATCTTACATAAAAACTTTCTACTCGAAAATCTCAGATAAAAGCAATTCCAATTACTTAAATGTATTATGTATTTGAATATTATATAAGATTTTAATACAAAAAGCAAATATAAGACATCAATAATCAACGCACCAATCACAATTATTATGAATAAAATATTTATATAGAGCATAACTGAGGATAGATATGAATAATAATATAGGTGTTGCTGTACTTGATACAGGCATATATAAGCATATAGATTTTGGAAACCGGATAATCGCATTTAAAGATTTTATTAATAATAGAGTATTTCCATATGATGACAGCGGTCACGGCACGCACGTTTCAGGCATAATCGCAGGCGATGGCTATGCAAGTCACGGCCGATTCAAAGGAATAGCCCCTATGAGCCAGATTGTATCTGTTAAGGTGCTTGACTCCAACGGCAATGGCAATATAGAAAATGTTATTAAAGGCACTAAATGGATAATCAATAATAAAGATATTTACAATATAAAAATAGTAAATATTTCCTTTGGCACTACCCACAACCCCTCCAATACTTCTGAACTAATAAAAAATGTGGAAAATATGTGGAATGAAGGCATTATTGTTGTTGCCGCTGCCGGTAATAGCGGTCCAAAGTCCCACAGCATAACCGCACCCGGCACAAGCCGCCTTGTCATTACCGTTGGCTCTATTGATGATAAGACATTTAATTCCGGCCGCGGTCCTACTCTTGATGGCATTCTTAAGCCCGAACTTGTTGTCACTGGCTCTAATATCACAGCGTGCAGTAATAAAAAAAATGGATATTCCACCAAAAGCGGAACATCCATGTCTGCACCAATTGTAAGCGGTGCAATCGCCCGTGTTCTTAATAATCACGATTATACTCCTGACGAAATCCGCCAACGGCTTAAAAAATGCTGTCACAAAGTCAATCTTGCCACCAATCAGCAGGGCTGGGGACATCTTGATATAATACAATTTATTAAAGGCCCTTGACCTTATAAAGCCAGAATGAATAAGCAACACTTCCTATGCCTGTCACAAGAAATACAACCATAAATATAATAATTGTCACTTCATCACTTAATACATTATTAAGCAATGCAATTATTATTGAAATAACACCTGCTACAACATATAGCTTACCTGCCATTCTATGTGTCATATTCCAATTCTCTTCGCTATTTAATGTCCACGGAACTTTAATTCCTATTGTATAATTCTGTTTCAACTTTGGCATATAATTACCAAGCCCTATAAACATAACACCAATGATAAAAAATACTGCCATTGTCATACTTACTTTACCACCAAGTGCTATTATATATATAAGTACATTAATTAAAATGGTAATCAATGGAACAATCCATATTGATACAAGTACAGGTTTATGATGAATCTGCTCTTTTCTTGGGTCAATATATAATTTAATAAGTACACCAATCTGGATAATTGCACACAGACAAGGCATTATAAATATTCCCTCAGCCTTAGTCGCCAATCTGTCTACATTGCCTTTAATTCCCCAATGAACAGGCAATTCATCGGGAAGCTTATTCCACAACGCCAATCCTATAATAATTGGTAGCAATGTAGCGATAACCGATATTACTGCCATTGAAAGGCTTATATTAGAATTATTACGGCTATTATCATTTTGATAATCAGTATTATTATCTTTCATAGATACTCTTCCTCCTAATTTTCTTTATTCTTTAAATCAGATAACCACATCATCAGTTCCTCTAGTACTGTGAGATTTAATTCATAGTAAATAAAATTCTTTTTTCTATTTTCTCTTATTAAATCTGCCTTTTTTAATACTTTCAAATGATATGATACTGTGGCTTGTGTCATATCGAACTGTTTAGCAATCTCTCCCGCCGAAAGAGGCTTATTCTTTAACATCTCTAAAATATCCCTCCTTGCCGGATCAGATAATGCCTTAAAAGTATCTGCAAATGCCAAACATATCACTTCCTAACTTTGTCTAATTATTGTTCCATTCCGTGCTGTATTATAATTATAATTTATACTATTTAGAAAAATATCTAATTAGAAATCTATCTAAATAGTAATACATATTATTTATAAAGTCAATATGTATTATCTATTTTCTTACATTTGTTAATTATCTCTTTTATTTGAAATTGAATATAAGTTTTTTATCAATATATTTTAACCACCATCAAAGTTATTTCAAAAAAGATTAAACCGCCCTCAGCCATTGAAATTAAAGGTCTGAGGACGGTTTCTATCAACACATTTTGTCCTATAAGTCACATTTTCCTATAAGTCTATTTTGTCCTATAAATCTATCTTATCTTATAAATCTATCTTGTCTTATAAGTCTTAATTTCTATTTCTAATAACTCGTAAACTTAAACACATACAATTTAATATTGGGGAACAATTAAAATCAAATAAATAAGGTCTTAAAAATCAAAAACTGCATAATTCTCCTCCATCTCTAGGTGGGAATTTGCGTATTTTGACTTTTAAGACCTTATTTATTATAACCTTCTAAGCTTTGAATATTTTAAAATTTTAGCATTTTAAATTTTTCTATTTTAAAATGCTAAATGTTCTTTAAAGCAAATTATTGATTATAGGATATATATTAATAAATCCCTCTTTCTGCTGTTCTGCCATCTGTCTTGTATATTGAAGTACATCTAACATAAAATACTGAATTGCAATCATTGCAAGTGCTAATACTATAATTACAACAAGTGGTATCCACTTATGCTGCTTTAACCTGTCCATTAATTTGCCGTTATTCTTACCGCCCGCTCTATTACCATTGTTCTTATTATTCTTAAAATAGCTGCTGTCTACCATATACGCTCCTGAATATATTATTAATTATGCTATAATAATTGATTATATACATATCTTCTTAATGATAACATTATATTATTTCTGACGCAATATTTATAATTATGATTTACATAAGTTTAATAAATAGCTTTATCTTTTAGTCATATCGCATAAGTTGCTTTGACAATAAGCTGATAAACTTTATTTCATAAGATACTAAATTAAAATAAAAAAAGCTTTTACATTATCTCCTAATGCAAAAACTATCTTCTAACTTATATAAAATTATAACAGGGGTGGAGAGAATCGAACTCCCACCAAAGGTTTTGGAGACCCCTATGATACCACTTCACCACACCCCTATCTAAAGGAATAGATTGCTCCTTCAAAACTGCACATTAAATATATCTTATACATCCGTATCCTGTCAAGTACTTTCGTACTTTCCTTAA